>JAUWZD010000003.1 GCA_030615505.1 Spirochaetales bacterium
GTCTTCTCATCCATGCCCGCTTTAGCTGATGCCTCGGCGATCATCTTCTTTGTTTTCATAAGCTTCATTAGCCTCCTCACCTGTCGATCTGTGATCATTCGTGATGCCTCCTCTGAGGCTATCTTGAACGATCTTCTCATCCCCCGAAACCGGGAATTCTAATTGTCGTTGGACGGGAGTTTTAATTGTCGTCAGGCGGGAATTATAATTGTCGCTGATCAGCTGGCCTACCTTGTTTGTATATGGGAAGTTCGATATATGTCTGTTGGGAGGAGCTTGGACGTCCAGATCTTAAATCTATTCACGTTGCAAGGCTAGAGTGCACGAAAAAGGTAAAACTAAGGATCATGACGATTGGGCCTTCTCCAAAGAAAGTCAGGAATGATCTAATGAACCAAGATAGTAAGGTTCACAGGTTCGCTGCAAGAACGACTGCAAACACAGCAATTCTACTTGCCGTCTGCTGGCCAATAATCCTGGCTTGTTCGCTCCTTGTCTCCGACAATCAAGCAACATTCAAGCCAGAGTACATTGTACCTCAACTAGTACTGCAGTGGGTCACATCGCAAGAAAATGTTGATGGTATTCAGTACCCGTCGCTTCATGTTGATCACGACAAGGTCGATAGCACATTGATCTGAAACTACGCTTTCCCAGCACGATCAAACAATAATAGAGAAGGATTCTGCTCAGAACTTGCCAACTGGTTTAATTTGACCGCTCCCCTTTCTTGGGCAGTAGCTGAAGTGGTGCGGCCACAATTCGACATTAATATTGATTTTATGGACCACCTCTTCTATATTGCCCCTGGCATTACTACAAAGTATGGCGAGACAGAATTCGGTCGCATTCAATCGTTATTGACAAATCAGAGAGCGGAGCTGATAGAGCCATTAAGAAATCGTTCTAACAACTCGCTCGAGCAGACCGCGGACACTCAACTGGTTCGGCCGGATGACACTGCATAATCCCCTGGCGATTTTTGAGCGCGGCGCGGCTGCTCAGCTCCGCGTTTTGGGCGTAATATATCGTTTAAGGAGCGGACGAATGCTTTTGTCATCATAGAGTTGATAATAGTCCCAGGAAATCAAGGAGAATAGCAATTCTAGGGCGAAACGTAATGGAGAGTAGAGATGGAAGGTCACGATAAGAGTGACCATACTATGCTGAAACACGTCATCCCATACGTCGGGGTAACGGAAATCGTATTGCATCCTCCAGCCGATGAAATCTACAGGTGGCTCGAAAGCCGAGGAGAGGTTGGTCGGTTGAGTTGCCTTCGACATCTTGGCGCTCTTTCAGTAACGTTTCCCGGAGCACGACACGTAAGATGGGATTATACCCTCGCCATGCTCTATTACGCTAGTCAGTTGAAAGTACCTGGGATGATGAGCCGATGCCGCATTGGCGATACGCTATTCTCATCCGCCCTTGCGGCATTGCAGTCCGTCTGTTTGCTCTGGAATGTCGGTCATCTGCCGGGAACCTATTCCGTGGAAAAAGGCGTCTATCAATACCTCTTTTACAAAGATCGGAGAAATCCTGCCTCCGGTCTTCCATGGACGGAACCGGTTGCCGGCAAGATACAGAAGATCAGATCCGCGTCAAACACGTTACTAAGGTCCGAAGACTATACCGCTGTCTCAAGGATCCTTACTGTCATCAAGTCACTTCGCATCGCTCAAGAGACGGACGTGAGTATCGGTACTGTTGCTGAAGATCTCTTGTTTCCTTTCCTGCTGAACCAAGAGGAAGATAGTTCGCACCAGTGCTCCAAACTAAGAGTGGCTTTAGAACTGGTCCGGCATCTCGCTTACCTTACACTAGACACGGCTTATACAGGCTTGAAGTGGTCTCCGAATATCCCGGCTCTTTTCGACCAAGTGGTTTCCTCGGCTAACAAAGATCTTGCTGGGCTATCCACTCGAATCAGTGAAATCCTGTCTCCTGTCGAGAGATCTACATACGAACTGATATACCACTGTCCTGAAGCTAGAACGGAAAGCTCGTTAGTCTCCGCTCGCGTATTCAAGAAGCTATCAAACATGCAAGATCCTTCTATTGAAATCGACAGGTGGCTGCGCTGCGGTAGACTCGAGGATCTTCAATTGGTAGAGCGATATCAGAGTGATGACCTTCATCGAGTTGCGGCCATTCGTTTGCGTAGTCACTTTGCCCTACCTACAGGTTCTCCCGTGGAAATCGAGGAACGTCTCCGAAAGAAAGGTTTATCTCATCCGACCGTGTTCGAATATAAGGCCTGGAATTCCGAGTTTCTATTGGAACCAGACGAGTACCTTATCGACGCACTGACAGATCAGGAATACACGCCACATCAAATCGGCTGGCTACTTCTTTGGGTAATGGAATCCGTAGACGATCTAACGTCCCGACCAGAAGATTCGTTCTCCCTTCTGGTAAAAAGGGACGTTGAGACCACATATCGCGTCCTGTTATCGCGATGCATTGAACGGCAGTTTCAAGGAATCCACTTGCAGCTGGAACCCTGGCCGCTTGCCAGATTTGGTCTGTTTAATTCCGTGGATCTTACGTACGGCAAGGGGGCAATATGGGCATCAAATGGATGGCTCAACGACCCCGTAGCAAAATATTTGCTGCGAAACAGGGCTAAGAGCGTAGACAGGCGCTTCCGCGATGCTTATGCAGAACTCACAGGTTTGAGAGAACTGCGCACCTGGCTCCGCCGCACATGGGGCAAGAAAAAGGAAATGCGACAACGGTTTCTAATAATAACTGCCTCCATTAGACTTCAAGATGATTCCCGGAGGCTGATGGAGTTCGATGGAGGGCTGTTAAAGGTGTCAACCCGAAGCGGTCGAATAACATGGTACGGTCTTGAGAGTAAAAGAGGCAGATCAGACCCCCTCTATTCATTGGAGAGGCGAAGAAAGGTGCTATCAATCCCAGGGAAAACGACTCGGCTATCGAGTCATTACGCCTTTCTGGAAGTAGAGCTATAGGACGCGTGCGTAGAAATCAAGAATTGTTACTTAGCTATTTTAAATCGCCCAACATGGCGCTGCACGGAGACGCTTTCTCGGCACTGTCGCGCCTGCGAGGGCGCTCGTGAGCTTAGCGTTCGGCAGTTAATGGTTTTGTGACCATCGAGAAAGTGCTGTCGAGTGTATGCTCGATAGCTGATATCTTGGAGGTGAGCAATGTGGATCCTTATAGCTGCTATTGTAGCTTTGATCGCAATTTTTGTCTTTCGACCTTTTGCGCGATACAAGCGAAAAGTCATTAAGGAATATAGAAATTGGCGTGGCCGTGACCTTTATCCTGTCGACACCGACCTCGTTGAAGTACTCAGAACTTTACACAAACAGGGCTTGTCACCTCGCGAAGCCAGAATAATAATCTGCACTTATCAAGATAAAGGCCCTTTAGAAGCTATGCAACATATGGCTACTATCCTTTCCGGCGAAAACTACCATTCCGAAGCTGAAAATCATCAAACATCAACCCAGCGTAAAACTGTTACGCCTTCGACAACCAAAAAGAGGATAATGGATGTTACATCCAAAATCATCCAATCTGTTCTAATCGATTCGAAGGAAAGCACTCAATATCTGCACTCCAAGAAAGTGATAACCAAGAGTTCGGAGGAACAAGCCTATCTGGAAATCATCATCTTCTACTTCTTCCTGTTTCACTTGCAGTCCTCACCGCAATTAGGAGAGTCGTACAAAGTCTTCTTGGATGCAATGTATGCCAATCTTATTAAATCGCTAAAAGAGCAACATGAATGGGGTGAAGAAGAAATACGCGCATTCCATGAACAATTCAAGCAAGGGAATGGAGTATACCGCGAGACCCATGATAACATTTCCGACATGTCAAAACTCACCGAAGAACTGTCTGTTGCTTTCCTCAAAATAATCAACCCAAACAAGCCAGCCGACTCCAAAATAATTGAGACACTGGAGGAATGGCAGCAAATCCGGGTTGATAAGATATGGAACTACTACGACATGTTTCGCACATCTATGAAATGATGCAATTCTTCGATCATACCATTTGTAGGCCATCTCCTCTAACGGAGTGGCGACAAGCTCTTTACTCGACAGTCTACAGTGATCCGATATTCGAAGGGTGGATATGTCATCAAGAAAAGTAATGAGAACTCACTACCTCACATCAGAAGAAGGATATATTGCACTGGATCTCCTTCAGTTCGGCATTGATCACATAGCATCTGCTGGCATTCTACTTAATAATGATCCAAGGTGCTACGACTCTGCAGGGTATTTGGCGCACATAGGGTTTGAACTCATATTTAAGGCTATTGCCCTTCATTCTCTTGGCAGATTCCCAAAGTCCCATGATTATTCCGAACTGTTATCAAAGGAAAACCTTGGAAAGTGTTATTTTGAAATTCCGGATAGCCACAAGCCAATTCTTCAGAAGCTAGATCTTTTTAGTGAACTGCGATATCCACAAACTAGGGGCTCTGCCTCCATCGGAAGCGAAGATTGGCATCTGGTTGAATCGTTCTATGCCTTCATAGAAAGCAACTTACCCAAAGAACTGTTAGGGGTATTGGATATGATAAACCCGGGGAAGAAGGGAGGCCGTGTCCTCTTTGAAAAACCAAAGAAAGATCATGAATGACCTTCGTCCCTAAGTAAGAAGAAACGTGTTTAAGAGTGGCTACTTGATGAATAACAAGGTTCTCATAAAAGCGCAGCAGGTAATGCGATAGGCAATTCGGGCAATGTTCTGTATAGCAATAGCTCGCAGGGCAGAGCCTGGAGTGGGTGGAATGATGAAGAGCTCTGCCGAAAATGTCGCTTCAGCTGGCCGCGAGCGATATCCTGGTTCGGCCAGCATCAAACAAACAACCTGGAGCGGGCGCACTGATGCGGCGGCGCAGCTCATCCCGACCGTTAGAATCAACATTATTGTATAAATTATATTGACATCTGGTATTAATATGGTATAATATATATACCATGAGCTTTGAATTTGATCCAAATAAGAGTAAATCGAACAAGAAGAAGCATGACATCGACTTTGTAGGAGCTCAAGTTTTATGGGATGATCCCGATTTAATTGAAATCCCAGTTAAAACCGTTGATGAAGCAAGATTTATGATTATTGGAAAGATCTCAAAGAAACATTGGTCTGGAATCATCACATATCGTGGTGAAAACATCAGAATTATTTCTGTCCGTCGCTCCAGACCAGAGGAGGTGAAGATATATGAAAGCTAAAGATCTCGATAAAATGTTCGATGAGGGTAAGGATATTTCCAAATATCTGGATCTTACCAAAGCCAGAAGACCCGAACAAGAGCAAAAACGAGTTAATGTTGACTTTCCTATTTGGATGATTCATTCCCTCGATAAAGAGGCCAAGCGCCTGGGCGTTCCTAGACAATCCATTATTAAAATATGGATTGCGGAACGACTTGAAAAAGAATTAGTTTGATTCTAACGAAAATCTATGGACATTAAGAAGCTGAACATTTACGAAAAAAATAATATATGATTATATATATACAGTCCGAGAATAGAAAAGATGAATAATGAACTCGTCAAGGCGACCGGATTTATCAGTCGCCTTTTAGCCAATAGAGCGCTTGATACCCTTTCTCCTCTTCAGAAAGAGGAACAAATCCTGCAGTTCCTCAACACCAATGCCGGGCAGCTCTACCCTACCCTCTCTTCCCCTCAATTCTTTCAAGGAAAGAACTGGAGCGAAATTATATCTATGCTTATGAAAGCCCTTATGGCTGAAACTGATAAGTACTTATACCCGCAGTTGGAAGATCTAATAGGCCAACGCTTAGACTATACATTTATCTCTTTCATACAGACCTACAGTATTCCTGCAGATAAATGCCGGAAAGAAAATCTTGCATTCTTAAAGCGTCTGCTTCAGAAACCCATGGCCAGAAGAGCCTTTTCAGATCCTATTACGGCTGTGCTGTTCAACCTTTCGGACAGATATGTTGATGAATCCTTTTCGCTGAAACAGTATATCAACTTTGAATTGACCAAAGTCCAGAGACTGCACATGAGTAAAGAAGAAATTAAGAATATGGTAAAAGCATCACTCCTGCTCAAAACGGGTATACACTTGCTAACCGTAGGGGATGCAGAAAGAAAACAAGAACTGGTATCCGGGGTTGTACAGACTCAATTTGCTGAAAAGGCATTTACCGTACTCAAAGAGCAGTTAAAAATCCTGCCACCCGCTCTTCTAAAAAGCGCGCTGAACAGTAATGTATCCTTTCAGGATAATAAAAATATTGAAGCTACTGCCCGTATAGCTTCCATCTTTGCCGCCCGGGCAAAAAATTATAAACAAAAGATCAGAATTGACCGGGGTGCCAATACACCTGACAGAAGCTGGTTTAATATTGCCCGGAAAAACTATAAATATTATGGTTTCGATATTAAGATGCTGGACGAATTCTATAAAATTGCAGCGGAAAATGGATGGTAGAAATATATGAGTAAGCGCGTTGTTAATTTTCTTGAGTCTTTAGTTATTACAGCTATTCTGCTGGTTCTGATTCAGACCTTTTTTGAGGATTTTGCCATTCTGGCAGGATGGAAGTGGAGTATGCGCCAGAAAATTCTGCTTGCCGGGTTTTTCTTCGATCTGTTCTTTACACTGGAGTTTTTAATAAGATTCTACTATGCGCTCATAAATAAAAGAAGCGTTCATTACATTATGCAGGAGAGGGGATGGATTGATTTTCTGGCCTCAGTGCCCCTGCTCATGTTTAGCTCGGGACCCATCGCCCTTGCCATTCTCACGGGAGAGGCGGCATTCTTAGGATTGGGAGGCATGCTGAATCTTCTAAAAGTTATTAAGGTAATCAGAATCGCCCGTGTCTTAAGATTTTTGCGTATTATCAAGATCTTCAGGCGAATTAAGAATGTTGAGTCTCCCATGGCACAGCGGCATGTGGCCTCTATTACCGCGATCAGTATAACGGTTTTAGTTTTCTCTCTCTTAGTGTTCTCAGTATTCTCCGGGAGTATGGGACTGGGTGGTCTCGATTACTCCTTTTTCGATCACCACCAGAAAATCATAGCTAAACTTGATGCCAGTCATAACAACCCGGCTGACTTTGTCCGGGTCATGAGAGTATTTGAAAAAACCGAAAAAAGCCTGCTTCTTGTGAAGTGCAGGGAAGAAACACGCTTCTCGCGCTATGGGAACGGTTATTATACCGATTTCTTTGGTCCGGGAGATTACAGCTATACTAAACAGGGTGATTTAGAGATATTTTTTGATCTGCGACCATATGTAAAGCAGCTATCCAGGGAAAGTCTATTGTTCTTTTTCATCGTCATTTTAATTGTACTGGCTTACTTGATTATATACAGTCCGAATTTTGCTCTTACAGTCAGCGATCCGATCCATGTCATGCGTAAGGGACTGCAAGAGAAGAATTATAATCTGGAGGTAAAGATCCCCGGAAAATATCAAAATGAGGACGTGTTCCAGCTTGCCAAATTGTACAATGAAAATTTTCTTCCCTTAAAGGATATAAGCACTCAGGAAGAAGGTTCTATGCTCGATTTAAACAGCAGGGATATAAAGAACCTGCTTGAAGAGGAGAATTCCTGATTCTTGGTCGTCTCAATTCTACATTTTATTATTGATCTGCCCGATATTGACTCTATAAAAGAAAAGCGTCAGATCGTCTGCTCCGTTAAAGATCGAATTCAAAGAAAATTTAAAATCTCCATAGCCGAAGTGGATCTACAGGATTCATTAAGATTTGCCCAAATAGGAGCGGTTATTGTCTCTAACTCTAAAAAGTACGGAGAATCCGTGCTCCATAAGGTGCTTCATTTTGCCGAGGAAACAGTTCCCGGAAGGATCAGGGACACAACCATCTTTTCGGAGTTTTATTAACCCTTACGCTACAGTCTATTTGTCTGGATTGAGGTAAAGGTCTTTCATAGAATGCACCCGGTCACCACTGCCTAATTCTAAAAAACTGCCCCTTGCCTCTAAACTCACAGTAAAATAGTGGTGAAAGATCTCATAATCATCTTCATCAACCAGGATTTCCAGCTCGACCTGACTCTTCTGCCCTACAAATTCAGCGCTTTTAGGATATGGCCAGAAAGAAAAGATTCCGGCTGTGGGCGGAACACATAAATAGGGGTTCTGCCAGTTGAAATCGACCATCTTAACCAGCTTGCCATTTTCTAGCAGTGATATTTTAACTCCACACATTGGCTCAAAATTAACACTATTAAAAAACCTGCCGGTAATATGTGGGAAATTGAAGAACGGACCTTTTGGCATAGATACTTCCTTTTCCTGCTCATGGGGGAAATGGGGCCTTTTGGCTGCCATAACATGTTCAATTCCCTGGCGAATTTGGGATACTAAATCCGCCTCCCTTTGAAGTCTTTCCTTGTAATCGGTCTGAAAATAAGCTAATCCTCTGCCGGATATCATATAAACAGGTTTTATCCTGTTCAGTACATAACATGCCACATCCATACGACACTGGGAACATGTACAGAATCCGCTTTCCTCCCTGGTCTCTTCCTCCTGGAAAAACTCATGCACCTTTTCCAACACAATATCTTCCATCATATTATGTATTCTCATGGCTTACCCCGTTTTTATTGTTTTTCTTCTTTGAAAATTTGCATAAGATCCGTAATGGCTTCAACGCACTGTCTGAACTCTCTTACAGTATCTTTAAGCGAGCTGTAGTTTAATCCTGAATAATATATCTTGGCAAAAACGGAAAAGGCAATTTCCTTCCTGCTCGTTTGAATGTTTACATAAGATCCATATTCGTAACATACCTTGAGCATCTCTTCTAATCGGCTTTTCACAAAATCAGCCATGGAAGGTGAAAATGAAAATGTGTAAGCAACCTCCAAAAACTTGCTAGATCGATCAATAAAAAAGCCACCCTGCAAACCTTCCTTATTTTCAAAACCTGCTGAAAAGGTTTCATTAGTACGCTCTGTCTCGAGAATTTTATAGCCGAGCTCCTTAAAGAGGATTATAACGCGCCTGATTCGCTCTTCCATCACCTTTGAATTCTTCATAGAACCCCTCATATATATATCACTTTCCCAATGCCAGTCTTTCCGCCAGAAATCGTGGCAAACCCGCATCAAGAATTTTTTTCTGTGTTTCTTTCAGGGGATACGGTATTCTGAAATGCTCGTATGTGCTATTTTCATCATCAAAGATACCAAATGAAGCCAGTGGAATTCCATCTCGGGCTTGTCCAACCGAACCGGGATTAATTAAATAGCATCGTTTCTCTTCAGGGCTAAAAACCGGAGGTGGAGTATAGGCTCTGCCGTTTTCCTCGATAATGGCCGGAATATGTGTATGCCCGAAGAAACAAATCTTTATATCCGGATAATATGTGTTAATGTACTGAAAGCTCTCCTCGACTGTACTTTCATATAATATATATAAATCTTCGTCCATCGGCGAACCGTGACATATGAGAAATTTTTCTTCTATTAACAATGGTCCTTTTTTCAGCTCTTTTAATTGGGTTATATTTTTTTCTTTCAAGCTCTTACGTGTCCAGCGAATAGCTTTTCCGGCAACTTCGTTGAAACATCCTGTACTTACGAGACCGGAAACTGCCTTATCATGATTACCTCGAATCATATCATCTGCCCGAACAAAAATCTTATCCATACAGATTTGCGGATCTGCATTATAACCCACGATATCACCCAGGCAGATAATTTTTTCTGCTTCCAGGACATCAATCTTCCTTAGAACCTCAGAAAATGCTTCCCAGTTACTGTGGATATCACTCAGGATGGCGAACCGCATCAGCCACTCTATTCCAGAATTGCTCTTGATTCAAGCAGATAGAAAGATAACTTAGAGTTAATAGACAAGGGTGAAAGCGCCCCTGTTATAATCACTTATAAGCCCTTCTCCAATATTTCTATCCCACCCATTTTTTTTAAGGCTCCTATAATCTCCTCATCCCGTCTAGAAATTAAAGAGATGCAGCGCAGGGAACTGGTGAATCCCTCAACAACCCTTTTATCAAATACGGTATCGGATTCCTTAAAACTGCCCCCTCCTCTTCCTTCGGAATCAAGTACCGGCAGATCAATTTCAAATGAAATCGGTTCGGGGATATCTATAATAATCTCCTCGGGTGAAATATTTTTACCGAGACTCTTTCCAACCTCTTTACTGAGTATCTCTTCGAACCGTGATCTTTCCTCAAGGTTGATTAAATATGTATGAAACGGGTTTTCCGATGAAAATGTAATTCTGTACAGGGCTTTATAGAGCTTGCGCTGTGTGACATACCTGATCATCCTGAAGGGTGGATAATCAAAAGAATCGGTAAATTCAATAAAGTCCCGGTCATCCAGCCAGTAAAGGCTTTGGGGTTGAATAATACCCGCGGACAATCCCATGAGTATGGCCTTTTTGATCATCGCGGTAGCGATCCGTACGGTTTTATGCCAATATACTGCCCTGTACATCAAGTATTTTGAAAATAGAATGCTTTCTACTGCGGTTAGTCCCTTCTGAGAGATGGCCAGGCCGCAGCTATGATGCGGATAAATTTCATTCAGTATGAAATCCACATCCTGCATACCGTAGGGGATTCCGCAAAAGTAGGCATCCCGGTTCATATAATCCAGTTTGTCAGGATCAAGCACTCCGGACAGCAGACTGCGAAAGAATTTAATATTCTCTGATCCACTATAATCCAGGGAAGGATCGATGATGGAGGCGACTAAGAAGGGATCAGCACCCACTTCCGCTTTAATAAGGGTGGAAAAATCATCCTCGCATATCCTATTAGCAGTTAAGGATTCATGGCTCTCCACCTCAAGTTCTTTAAGAGAATGGGCATAGGGATAGTGTCCTAAATCGTGTAGTAAGGCAGCACAGAGAAAAGCCTTAACTCCGTGTATAGTACAACCCGGAATAGCTTCCTTTTTTAGCAGATGAGTTATCATCCGGTGAGCAATATGAAATACTCCCAGGCTGTGACTCAAGCGGGTGTGTGTGGCTCCGGGATAGACCAAATAGGACGGACCAAGCTGTTTTATACCGTTCAGCTTTTGAAATGCGGGTATGGCCATCAGCTTCAATAGAGAATTTGACAGGGATATGTTCTTCCAGATCGGGTCTCTGAGTGGTTCAGAATAATCCTGGTTGAGATGCCTGAGCACCTCCTCCCTTTCGTCCAACATCTTCCATAAATATACTGAAATGTATATAATTCTCAATAATATGTTTGATTATTTTATCTTATTTTGATAGAAATTAGTGTGAGAAAGTGGTCATGTGCCATACTAATTCTGCTTCTCTCATTGTCTTCCTGCAGAAAACGGGAATCCCCATCGGATGAGCCAATGCCCACCAGTACTGCACGAGAGCTTTTAAAAATTAAACCTAAAAGAGAAATAACCCTGACTAAAGAAGAAACTAAAGCAGGAGAGACCGCCGGTGTTCAGAAAACAGAAGAGATTAAAGATCTGCTTCTCCTTATAACTGAAAGGCGCACTCTGCCTGAAGACTTTAAGATCGGCAGGCTCCAGGATATACTTGAAGGGAGCAGAGATCAAAAAGGGATAATCTCAGCAGCACAGAAATTCCTGGAAGCTTTGGCCAAAGGTAAGATTGAGGAAGACAGTCTGCTGCAAAGCAAAAGAGAGAGGATCTCCCACTCTCTCTCCTACTTTATAGAGCAGAAAATCTTACTGAAATCTTACCGTCTCGGTCATGTTTCCCTTCAGGAAGAGGAAACTTCCGATGGATCTGGAATCGGGAACAGCGCTTCTATGAATATCAGATTGTTTGGAGAAGTTGGGGTAAGCGAGGGAGAATTATACTTCTCCAGGCACGATATGAAATGGTATATTGAAGATATCCTGATCAGCCTGGAGCTTTTAAGCCAAAGCTACTCAAGGCAAGAGGAAAAGTTCATACCGTCGCCCTATAACTGGAGAAATCCATGACCAAAAAAGAAGCGGAAGAGCTTCTCAATCAATACATAAGCAGTAACTGGCTGAAAAAACACAGTATTGCAACTGCTGCCGTGATGGCCGCCCTGGCAGAGAGACTTAAACAGGATGTTGAGACCTGGTGGATTATTGGTATGATTCATGATCTTGACTTTGATATGACCCAGGACCCTGCTGTTCACGGGAAAAAAACGGCTGAAATCCTTAAAAAGCGCGGAGAGTCGGAGGAGACTATACATGCCATCATGGCTCATAATGCCGAAGGACTTGGTATAGTGCGTGAAACAACTTTAGATTACGCCCTAACCTGTGGAGAGAGCATTACAGGGCTAATTGTAGCCACCGCCTTAGTCATGCCGGATAAGAAGCTATCCTCCGTTAAACCCTCTTCAGTAATAAAGCGGATGAAAAAAAAGGATTTTGCCCGTAAAGTATCACGGGAATGTATAATGCTCTGTGAGAGGATAGGACTCGATATTGAAGAGTTTGCAGAGATATCAGTCAGGGCTATGCAGAATGTTTCCGGTGAATTAGGATTATAGAATGAAACGGTACATGATCATTCTATTACTGCTTGGCAGTATTATTTTTCTAATGGCCAGTGCACTGGATGATATTGACCGTGCCGTAGAGAGCCTGGGAAGCTTTGTTACTCGTTCTATTCCCGATAGAGCCGCTCAAACAATAACAGTTACTCCTTTCCTCTCCGATAAGAGTGGAAGAATTCTTTTGGGTGAGCGGTTGAAGAGTGAGCTGGAATTGTATCTTGCCGGAAATTTTAAAAATACTCATATTGTGGATCAACCGGAAGGATTCAACAACTACACCCTCAAGGGTGAAATTCAGGTCTATTCAGAGAAAATACGGATCATAGTTAAGATAATAAAGCCTGACGGCTCCCTTGGAGGAGGCTCGAAGATTGATTTGCAGTCAACGCCCGAATTAAAAGCACTTCTATACACATCTTTAGGACCGGCGGGCATAATTTTTAAGCCTGGAGAGGACCCCTACGAGCCGGACGATCTAGCAGGTTATGAGGTTATGGTGGAAGAGGGTGATGTCAGCAGATTTGAGCGATTTCTTAATCCTGGAGATATTGACCGGTTCAGGTTCTACATTCCTTTACAAAGCACCGTGTTTTTAGAAACTATTACTCCCCTTGAAACACAGCTCCTCATCTATAGAGAAGGAGAAACTATTCCATTTTTAGTTTATGACAATGAGGCAGGCTCCGGTTCATTACGTGTTGAAACCAGGCTTGAAGAGGGCTACTACATTGTAGAGGTTTTAGCCTATGATTTTAATATCGAGGGCGCCTATACCCTGGTGATCAATCTGGCGGACAGAGCCAAAGATGAGTTTGAACCGGATGACAGTATTGAGGAGGCATCAGCCATAAGGCCAGGGAGCAGACAGGAACGATCACTTCTCTCCGGTGATATAGATTGGGTTGAGCTTTCCTATCGTTTACCCGGCTTCTACACGATCTATACTATTGGCTCACAGATCGATACTATCATTTCTCTCTATCTTGATGAGTACAGGGAAATCCTGAGTGACGATGACAGCGGAGAACTATTCAACTCCCATATGGGTCTTTTTTTAGGTACGCGGAGAATCTTCTCCAGAATTTCCAGCAAGGACCTAAAGGACTCAGGTTCATACACCCTCATATTTGAAGAGCTGAAACCACTGCAGATATATCCCAACGGCATTGTTCATAAATTCGCAGGTCAGGAGCAGCCATATTATTTAAAATTACGGATATTACAATCCGGCAACTATGTAATTATGAAGAGCGGGCAAATTAATCCCGTAAGTATTGAAATATATTCCCTTCCCAATATGATACCCGAAGAGAGTCCCACAGGCTCCCTCTTTTTTCTTTCCACCGGGGATTACCTGATTACCCTAAAGGGGAGGGAAGAAGAGACTATCAGGCTGTGTGTTGCGCCGGAGGCGGAAGCAGGCAACTGTGAAAGGATCATCAAAGAATAAAAAATGGGAATAAAGGTTGGCAGAATCGTAAAAGAGTTCGTATTTAATTCTCTTATAGACCAGGAAATTGAGATAGAAATTCATGGAAATAAAAAAGAACTTACCGGAATAATTACCTCTGTGGAAGAGGACATCCTTTCTTTAAACATCATCCGGGGAGAACTGAAAAGTTTCAGCGCAGGAGAAAGTGTCAGAATCTTTTTCTTCTTTCAAAACAATTACCATACCTTTGATTCGATAATTGTTGAAATAGAGGAAAGCCTTCTCAAAATACAACATCCGGACGGGGTTTATAAAAATCCTCAGCGTAAATTCGAACGGATCAAGATAACAGAGCAGATCCAGGTCTTTTTTACACTTAAAGGAAAAAAAGTAGAACTGAATTTCCCTGAGTCCCGGCAGAAAAATACGATGGCAGAACCGGAAGTCCCTGAAGATTTTGATTTTTCAAGCATCCAGGAACTGAATAAAAATTTCCGGAAAAAGATGTCGGAGTCTGTCTCCTATAACCAAGTTAGAATGCTCCGAAATAAAATTCCATCTTCATATGAGGAAAAAGTAATGGTGGCCACTGGGAAAATTGTATGGATACCATCCTCCGAGGAGGACTTTCCCTTTAAGGATCCCTTTCCGGATAAACGTGTAATCACTAAAAGAGAATTAGTAAAGTATGAGGAATCTTTCGATACCCCTGCTTATATTATTACCAGCAAGTTGGGAAACCTTCTCTATGAAAAACAGAAGAAAAAGATATTTTCTGAAGTTTACTGCCCGATCCTCTACAATCAGTACATAATCGGCTATATCTACTGTGTCAACAGAGATGAAAAGAAGGAAAAGATCTCCGGTGAATTGGTTGATTATATATATCAGTTTTCCAAGGTATTAAGCTACTCATTGCAGCTCAGCGGCTATTTCTCAACTGAAACGGGAGGGGAGAGCCGTTATGAGGCTACGATTCTTGAAATGAGCGCTTCGGGTCTGCTCTTCTGCTATCCCGGAGAGGAACTGGCCAAAGACCTAATAATTCATACGGACCTGGATTTAACCATCAAGCTTCAAGACCGCAGCATTGTCATCGGCTCCCGGGTAAGGAGAAAATTCAAGGATAAAGAGTTTTACTACTACGGTGTTCAATTCCTTAAACTCGATCCGGACGATTTTAACTTCATCTTTGAAATGCTGTATGGCCGACCTATCTCCGCCGATGAAGAGGATAGGTGGGAGGGAGGAGCTCCTCCCCCACCCCTGGATTTATTTGGCGAGTAGGATGTACGCCTATATTATTCGCAGGTTGCTTCTTATTATCCCAACCTTGTTTGGAATCATGCTAATCAATTTTTTTGTAATACAGGTTGTGCCGGGCGGGCCTGTTGAGCAAATGATCGCTCAACTTTCAGGCGTTGCGGTGGAAGCTACTGCCCGTTTCTCCGGCATGGGAGAAACCGGCAAATTGCAGCAAGAACAATCACTTCAAGATAGGTCCGGCGTTGAAAGTAAATACCGCGGTGCCAGAGGTCTGGATCCCGCGTTCATTAAAGAAATTGAAAAGATGTACGGGCTGGATAAGCCAATCCATATCCGCTTTTTTAATATGATAATAAAGTACATAACCTTCGACTTTGGTGAGAGCTTTTACCAGAACCGTAAGGTTGTTGATTTAGTGTTAGACAAAATGCCTGTTTCGATCTCTTTAGGACTTTGGACCACCATACTTGTCTACCTTATATCTATACCACTTGGGATCGCCAAGGCTGTTCGGGATGGTACAAAATTCGACCTGGCGACCAGCGGTGTCATAACTGTCGCTTATGCAATTCCGAGTTACTTATTCGCTATTCTATTAATCGTACTTTTCTCAGGCGGGCGATACTTCAACTGGTTTCCATTGCGGGGGATTGTCTCTGCAAACTGGAGAGAGCTTAGTTTTTTTGGTAAGATCATTGATTATTTCTGGCATATGGCCTTACCTGTCCTGGCAATGGTCATTGGCGGCTTTGCCGGGCTCACCATGCTGACGAAGAATTTCTTCATCGACCAGATAAAACAACAGTATGTAACGACAGCCCGGGCGAAGGGACTGACTGAAAGAAGAGTGCTGTACGGTCATGTCTTTCGTAATGCAATGCTTTTAATCATTGCCGGTTTACCGAGTGCTTTCATTAGTATTCTATTTACCGGTTCTCTTCTTATAGAAGTGATTTTCTCGCTTGACGGCCTGGGGCTTCTAGGTTTCGAAGCGGCACTCAAACGAGATTACCCTGTGATGTTTGCATCCTTGTATTTCTTCTCTCTATTAGGTCTCGTTATGCGTATCATTGGAGACCTTATGTACGTTGTAATTGATCCTCGAATTGATTTCGAATCAAGGAAAGTTTAATTTATGAGACCTCTTAACCGACGCAGACTTTCCAACTTCAAAGCGAATCGCCGGGGTTATATCTCTCTATGGATTTTCTGTGTTCTGTTCTTTATAAGTCTTTTTGCAGAATTTGTCGCAAACGATAAGCCTCTAATTGTCTATTACGATGGCCGCATTTTATTTCCTGTCTTCAAGGCCTATCCGGAAACGCGTTTTGGCGGCGAGTTCCCATCAGAAGCCGATTATCATGATACTTACGTTGTGAGCCTAATAGAGGGAAAAGGCTGGATGATCTGGCCGCTGATTCCTTACTCCTATGACACGGTAGTTTATGGCTTGCCTGCACCGGCATCACCATCTGTACAAAATTGGCTCGGCACAGACGATCAATCCCGAGATGTACTCGCCCGGCTTATCTACGGTTTTCGCATCTCAGTGTTGTTTGGTCTCACTCTAACCTTTTTCTCAATCATAATCGGTGTTTCGGCGGGAGCCGTTCAAGGATATTTCGGAGGATTGGTCGATCTTAGTTTTCAGCGCTTTATGGAAATCTGGTCCGCCATGCCTACTCTCTATCTTCTTATCATTCTCGCCAGCATTGTGCAGCCAAACTTCTGGTGGCTGCTTGGTATTATGCTGCTTTTTAGCTGGATGGGCTATGTTGGAGTTGTCCGTGCAGAATTCTTAAGAGCAAGGAATTTTAATTATGTCCGTGCCGCGAAGGCTCTGGGTGTGTCAAACAGTTTGATTATATTTAGACATATTCTACCGAACGCAACGGTTGCGACCGTCACCTTTTTGCCGTTCAACCTGAGCGGGGCTATCACAGCCCTTACAGCCTTAGACTTTCTTGGTTTCGGACTGCCGCCGGGTTCCCCTTCTTTAGGTGAAATGGTAACCCAGGCTCGTAACAACTTACATGCCCCGTGGCTTGGACTGACGAGTTTCTTCGCACTCGCCATCATGCTTAGTCTCCTTATATTTATCGGCGAAGCCATCCGGGATGCTTTTGATCCACGAAAGACTTTCTCAAGCAGAAGGGATGATGGCAAATGACTCCGTTATTAAGAGTTAAGAAACTGTCGGTTAACTTCTCCGTTGAAGGCGGAACTCTTCATGCTGTAAAGAAAGTTTCCTTCTCTATCAAACGGGGGGAAACTTTGGCTTTAGTCGGCGAGTCCGGGGCGGGAAAGTCAGTTACGGCATTAAGCATCTTGCAGCTTTTACCGTATCCCACTGCAAGTCATCCGAGCGGCAGCATTAAACTCGAAGGACAGGAGCTTCTTGGCGCCTCCGCATCAGTTCTTAGCAAGGTGCGCGGCAATCGTATCTCTATGATCTTTCAAGAACCCATGACTTCTCTAAACCCTCTACACACTATCGAAAAGCAGGTGAGCGAGGTTTTGATACTTCACAGGAAAATGTCCAGAGAAGCGGCGCGTAATCATACCCTTGAGCTTCTTCATCTGGCTGGTCTTTATGAAGCTGAAGCACGACTTAAAGCTTTTCCCCATGAACTATCCGGTGGACAGCGGCAGCGTGTAATGATCGCCATGGCCCTTGCTAATGAGCCTGATATGCTAATCGCCGATGAGCCTGCTACTGCGTTGGATGTGACGATTCAAGCCCAGATTCTTAAGCTCCTGAAAGACCTGCAGAGTCGTTTTGATATGGCCATGCTTTACATCACCCATGATCTTGCTGTGGTGCGAAAAGTGTCTGATCAGGTATGCATCATGAAGGATGGTGAAATCGTAGAGAGCGGGCCAAAATCCAAAATCTTTACTTCCCCATCTCATCCATACACTCGCCATCTCTTAGCTTCTGAACCCAGGGATGTTGCCACTTCAAATCCTGGCACAACGCCGATCATTCAATCCGACAATTTGCGCGTATGGTTCCCGATCAAGGCAGGAATACTCCGTCGTACAGTCGATTATGTGAAAGCGGTTGACGGCGTCACAGTGAAAGTTAATGCCGGGCAGACAGTAGGTGTTGTAGGTGAGTCGGGTTCCGGTAAGACGACTCTTGCTCTTGCACTATTACGGCTTATCTCTTCTAAGGGAACTATTTACTTCAAAGATCATCTGATTCAAGGATTGAGATACCGCAAATTACGACCCCTTCGCCGTGAAATACAGATCATATTTCAGGATCCTTTCGGGAGCCTCAGCCCTCGTATGTCTATTGGGCAGATTATTGAAGAGGGACTTAAGGTTCATAGAATTGGCAGCACTCCTGAGCAGCGGGAAGCTCTTATTCTCAGGGCCATGAAAGAGGTCGGTCTTGATCCTGCAAGTAAGGATCGCTATCCGCATGAGTTCTCCGGCGGCCAGAGACAGCGTGTAGCAATTGCCAGAGCAATAGTATTAAAGCCAAAACTTATCGTGCTTGATGAGCCTACATCCGCATTGGATGCGAGTGTGCAGGCTCAATTTCTGGAGCTGCTGCATGACTTACAGCGCGAGCACGGACTGGCTTATCTCTTCATCAGTCATGATTTAAAAGTTATTCGTTCAATGGCGAATTATATTGTTGTGATGCAGAACGGCAAAGTGATAGAACAGGGTCTCCCGAATGAGATCTTTGAAAAGCCGCGCCAGGATTATACGAAGGCTCTCATGGCAGCGGCTTTCGAACTGGAAAGTGTGGGCAAAAATTCAGTAAGGACATGAAACTTTAGCGAATTTTTGTTATAATTATATTTTAATAGCAATGAAGCAAGTTCGTTTTTGAAGTAGCCGTGATAAAGTGGAGGGATATTATGCTATTAATACTTAAAATCTTGTTTTTTTGCAAACATTTTAGTCCAGGGCGGCCGACAGGTCGCACTGGGAAAAAATTATTGCTCATTATGAGTATGAGTATGGCCATACTTATATGTTTTAATGCTCCTGCCGGTGCCGAGGAGGGCTACAAAGCACATGCGATAGCAATGCACGGCCGGCCTAAGTACGGACCCGGCTTTAAGCATTTCGACTACGTTAATCCAGCAGCACCCAAAGGCGGCAGAATTGTATTCGGC
Organism: Spirochaetales bacterium; assembly: GCA_030615505.1. Classification (GTDB taxonomy): domain Bacteria; phylum Spirochaetota; class Spirochaetia; order SZUA-6; family DRHE01; genus JAUWZD01. The sequence goes on from JAUWZD010000003.1 coordinate 19,370, forward strand.
GCTTTTGGAAGTTACGATAGTCTTAACCCCTTCATCCTGAAAGGTCGGACAGCAGCAGGTATCGGAGCATTATTCGAATCTCTTATGACTTCATCCGCGGACGAAGCGTTTACGGAGTATTGTCTACTGGCCGAAACGATCGAATGGCCTGTGGATAGATCATGGGTAACTTTCACTCTCCGTTCTGAGGCTCGCTGGCATGACGGCAGGCCCGTTACCGTGGAGGACGTAATCTGGACTCTCGAAACGCTCAAGACCAAGGGCCATCCTTTTTATCGCTACTACTATGAGAATATAGCCAAAGCGGAAAAAATTGGGGAGCGCAAGGTGAAGTTTTTCTTTACAGGCGATCCAAACCCCGAGCTGCCGCTGATTACCGGTCAGCTTCCCGTCTTACCGAAGCACTATTGGGAAGATCGTGATTTCGAGGCCACCACTTTAGAGCCGCCGGTCGGCAGCGGTCCTTACAGGATCAAAAGCCTGGATCCAGGCCGCTCCATCACATATGAACTCGATAAGAACTACTGGGGCAAGGATCTTCCGGTGAATGTCGGACAGGACAATGTTGCCGTGATTCGTTACGATTACTACAGAGATCGTGCTGTTGAAAGAGAGGCGTTTAAAGCGGGTGAAATCGACTTCTTCAGCGAAAATACCGCCAAGGAGTGGGCCACAGGATATGATATTCCAGCCGTTAAGAAAGGCCTTATTATCAAGCGTGAAATACCGCATGAGAATCCACAGGGCATGCAGGCCTTCGTTTTCAACACACGGCTTGAAATCTTTAAAGACCCAAGAGTTCGTCAGGCTATCGGCTATGCATTTGACTTTGAATGGACGAACAAGAACCTGTTCTACGGTGCATATAAGCGATCGGCCAGTTATTTCTCAAACTCAGAGCTCGCCTCAAGCGGTCTGCCAGGTACAGAAGAACTTAAGATCCTGAATCAATTCCGCGGTCGAATTCCGGAGGAAGTGTTTACCCGTTCGTACTCCCCACCGAAAACAGATGGGTCAGGTAATATTCGTTCAAACATTCGTACTGCGCTTAAGCTTCTTAGAGAAGCAGGCTGGGAGATTGTTGACGGAAAATTAACGCACGCGGGTACAGGAACGGGTATTAGTTTCGAGATTCTCCTGGTCTCTCCGGCATTTGAGAGAATCGTTCTTCCTTTCAAAAAAAATCTGGAAAAGCTTGGAATTACGACCAGGGTTAATACGGTAGATACAGCACAGTATCAGAACCGCTTGGACAGCTTCGACTTCGATATGATCATAACCACCTGGAGTCAGTCCCTCTCGCCGGGAAATGAACAGCGTGATTTCTGGAGCACAGATGCTGCCAATACCAATGGGTCCAGAAACCTTGCAGGTATCAAGGACTCCGTGGTCGATGAGCTGATTGATTTAATCATTTCGGCGCCGGATCGTGAATCTCTGATCCATCGGACCAGGGCGCTTGACCGTGTTCTCCTTTGGAGTCATTACGTTATCCCACAGTGGCATATTTCAATCTACCGCGTGGCGTATTGGGACAAGTTCGCAACCCCTAAGATAAGGCCCAAATACAGTCTCGGTCTAAATTCCTGGTGGATAGACCCCAGGTTAGAAGCCGGCCTGGCTGATCGCAAACGTGGCGTTAAGTAAATGGCTCTAACTGCACTGGGCGGTCGGCAGGAAAAATTAACTTTCACCTTCTTCATTAGAAAGTAAATATTTGAATTCTTCTTCGAAGTTCTGATTCCCGATGAGCCTGCCATGCGACAGATCGTATTGCAAGAATTATCCGGAAACTGAACCATAACAGGTTAATATACCTGTATATTCTCAGGCAAAACATTAAATCCTTCCTTCTGCATCGCTGTATGAAGGGTTTTATCTAAACAAACAACCGTGTTATCTTTTGGTTTTTTCCCAGCCCAGATATGAGCTGCAGCAAGTTGCAAGGAATCAGCAGCTTTTATAGGATGAACAGAAATCAGACGTATTGCTTGATCCTTTACTTCTTGGACCGGAATAATTTCATTCCAACTTGATGCCAGCTCATAGAGCAGTTTTTTTATACCTTGTAACTCTTCATGGCTGAGAATTCCGTCTCTCTGAAGTCGGGAGAATGCCGAATAGCATTCTATCAGGGTTCCCCACCAGACAATAATAAACGGATCTTTTATTAAATAAGACTTCATTTCTTCTGAAGCATGTTCCTCAACACAAAGTGGTAGAATAGCCGATGCATCCCAGAACATCATTTTGATTCGTCTCTTTCTTTGCGTAATAAGCGCCTGGCCATGCTATTCTGATCTTTCCACCTGGGCATATCCCAGAAATTTCCTGGTATTTTTCCTGAACCAAACTTAATAATTCCCGTTCGTTCTAATTCCTTTAGATGGGCGTTCATATTCCGATTAGATCTTTTTATAGGTACTATTTTGGCAATTGGATTTCCTCGATCTGTTATTATTATATCCTCGCCAGTTTTGACGATACTGATATAGCGACTCAAGTATGCTTTTAGGTGAGAAATCGATGTACTTTCCATAATAAATAGTCTCCATAGTCATTTCAATATAACCTTAATGTCTACATTTTAAGATACTTATAACTTTAAATCTCATCAAGTGAAATCTCAGGTTGAGGATTCAATCTGCACTGGGCGGTCAGCAGGAAAAATTAACTTTCACCTTCTTCATTAGAAAGTAAATATTTGAATTCTTCTTCAGACACAATCTGCTCCATTTCCTCTTTTGAAGCCAAAGACCCGATGATGATCTCCTTGATCTCTGTAATTTCCTGCAGACGATTCTCTTTTATGCTTTTAAATTCCTCAAAATGCCCTTTCATGTGATGAAAAAAAGGCAGCTCCTCGCTGATAGTATCTTCAAGGAACTGAATAAACTGCCCGTTAAATTTTTGAAGGTTTTTCAGATAATCCAATCTGTTAATCAATTGAGTGTTCATCTTTAAGGAAATGAAAATTTTCTCTACGGTTCCGCTAAGAAAATTAATATCTCCAATAATCTTTTCATAGAATACTTCTGCATCCATATTCAGCTTGGAAGCGCTTTTAATCTGTTTCAAAATCAAGTCGAGAAAAAAGATATTATCTTCATAATTTACCCGTTTGGTCATACGTTTTACATTTTCGGAGAATTCTCAAGAATCCTTGACAATCTTAAACAAGATAAAAGCGAGAAGCAATAACAGAACTATTGACTTTGAGAGTTCTACGTGTTAGCTTAAATCCGCCTCTTTATCCATTCCCGTAGGTATGGATCATTATGGCCACAAGGAGGAATAAATGAGAACGTACGAGGCAGTACTGATTTTTCGACCTGAAGATGAGTTCCTTGTAACTGGCAAGGAATTCCTTAAAAGCCTGTTTAAGACAACAAAATGCAAGGTCATCAAAGAGAAAGAAATGGGCAATCGGGAGCTTGCATATGAAATCAAAAAGAATAAGCGGGGATTCTACCTATACTATGAAATTGAAACGGAACCCGATAGTATTACTTCTTTAGACAAATCTCTGAAACTTCGAAATGAAATCCTGAAATATGTATTCTTCCGCAAGGAAGATTGATTAAATTTAACAGGAGATTATAAAATGGCGGACATCAATCATGTGGTTCTAGTTGGCCGTCTGACTAAAGACGCAGAGTTAAAATACACAAATACCGGTTTTGCTATTGCAAATTTCTCACTGGCTGTAAACCGCAGAATAAAGAAGGACGATAACTGGCAGGAAGAAGTCAGCTTTTTTAATGCCGTTCTTTTCGGTAAGCGGGCCGAAGGGATTCATCAATATCTTGTTAAAGGCAAACAGATAGGAATTCAGGGAGAATTACGGCAGAATCGATGGGAACAAGAGGGTCAGCCGCGCAGTAAAGTGGAGATAATCGTAAATGATATCCAGCTTCTCGGAGGCAGAGGGTCGGACCAGACTCAGCCCGATTTCACTTCCCAGGGTTCCCAGGGTTCCCAGGTTTCCCAGGGTGTTCCACCCCGCCAGGAACGACCCACGGCGGATGATTTCGATGATGATATACCTTTTTAAGCAGAGTGGAGGAACATGTAATGTCAGATAATTCCGTAAATACTAAAGAAGACAAGGAGGTTCGTACCTCCGAAGCTCCTGTCGTCAAAGACGACAGGAAGACCGTCGAAAACGACACGAAGACGGTCGTTAAAGACGACACGAAGACGGAACACGAAAAGAAGCCATCCAAAATGAAGCCTTCATTAAATGAGAAGGAAACTGCGCCTTCGTCCCCAGCGGCGCCTTCGTCCGCCGCGGCGCCTTATCCCAGGGTTGCGGGAAGAAGTGACACGTCTCCGGACCGGTATGAAAGGTCGCACGGCAAGACAAGATACAAACCATTTTTTAGACGCAAAGTTTGCAAATTCTGTACTAAAAAATTGACAATTGATTATAAGGAACCGGAGATCCTGCGGCGATTTACAACGGATAGGGGCAAAATCCTACCCCGCCGTATAACAGGTACCTGCGCTAAGCATCAGCGTAAGCTGGCTATAGCCGTTAAAAGAGCGAGAATCCTTGCTTTACTACCATTTGTTGCGAAATAAAGGTGATAGAAATAATCATCTTTTCCATAATCTCAAGTTTTCTCTATCACCTGGGAACAGGATTTCTCTTTTTCCTGATTCCGCTGCAAATATTATTTGTGAGGAAAGGGGAAAGGGGGTTTGTTAACGCCTTAGTAATTACTTTTGCATTAATCTTTATCATCAGGCTGTTTAACATATTACGCTCTACTGAAGGATTGAGTGAATCCGGTCCCTTTGTGCTGATTGAAATATTTTCAGTATTGTTCCTCATGGGCGGACTGGCTTTTATTAACCTCTGGCATAAACCAGGGTTTTACCGTGTGTTAAAATTATTGGCCGCTACGGGAGTAACAGGATTATTTTGTATTCCCCTTATACTCTATCTTAAGGGAAGTGAAAGCTTTGCCGCCACCGCACAAAAAGAATTTGAAAGCTTATCAAAATACTTTAATCAAATCTTTGTCCGATCGGATAATTTCAGGCTTATCGATGCTGAACAGCTTTTCAGGCCGGATGTACTAATGGCAATCACTAAGGAATTCTTTTTAAGAAGCTTTCTGTTCAGTTATTTTATACTCCTGACTTTCTCCTGGTGGATAGGCTCCATCTCAGGTGCCCGTTCAATAGGGAAAAAAGCGAACATCACAAAACTCATAAGCTTTAAGCTCCCAGAAATCTATATATGGCCGCTCATCGGAAGTCTAGCTTTAGTACTTCTGGATACTGCCGTAGAACTTAGCGCCTTAGGGTTTTTTGCATGGAATATTTGTTTAATATTCCTTTTTTTATACGGACTGGAAGGAATTGGAATCATTAAATTTCTGTTAAAAAAGCATCGTCTACCCAGAGGAGTAAAATGGCTGTTCCTCTCAGCTTTTTGCATTCTCCTGTTATCCCCAAGGATAAACATTGTGATTTTTATGCTCATTCCCGGTCTGGGAATCTCAGAAATCTGGGTAAAATATAGAAAAGAAGAAAGGAGTAAAGAATAAAGATGAAGATTATTCTTAACCAGGATATTGCAGGATTGGGTGAAGAGGGCGATGTTAAAGAAGTAGCTAATGGATATGCCCGGAATTACCTCATACCCGGGAAAATGGCTTCCCACTATAACAAACAAAACGCCCTTCTCCTGGAACAGAGGAGAGCGGCTATTGAAAAGAGAAAGGAAGAGAAGCGGCATGAAGCCATGAGCCTGAAAGAAAAACTGGAATCAGAAGAGCTCCTCTTTACAATGCCTGCAGGCGAGAATGGAAAGCTTTTCGGCTCTGTCAACAATGCCCTGATTGCCTCTGAGCTTGAAAAAAAAGGATACTCGATTGAGCGAAAACGGATTGAGGTTCCTGATCACAATATCCGGATGCTAGGCAATCATACAGTTATGATAAAGCTCTATGGAAACGAAGAAGCATCGGTTAGAATAATAATTGAACCTGCCGAATAATAGGCTATACTTATAATTATGGTAACTGCCGACCTTAAAGATAAAATACCTCCTAATAATACGGAGGCTGAGGTGGCAACCCTGGGGGCTCTGCTTCTGGATCCCGAAGCCCTTTCAATAGTCCTGCGATATCTACGCCCGGAAGACTTTTATAAGACATCCCATCAGAGAGTGTATGAATCAATATTGAATCTATTCGAGCGCAATGAAGCTATTGACCTGATCACTCTCGCCGAGGAACTCAAGACAAACGGATTACTGGAAGCATGCGGGGGTGCCGCATACATATCACGCCTGACCTCTGCTGTCCCGACCAGTGCAAATGTCAAATACTATGCAAAGATCGTTCAGGAATGCAGTATTCGCAGGACTCTATCAAGGATTGCTTCGAAAATAATTTCCAATGCACATGAAGAATCTCTTGATGTCCGTTTTATTATTGAAGAAGCGGAACGCCATATATTTGAGATAACCGATAAGCAGTATAGTGGTAGCTTTCAGGCAGCCAAAGATATTGTGGCAAAAACTATTGAAGCCATTGAAAAACTGTATCGTACCAAAGACAGCTATATAGGAATTCCCTCTGGTTTCCCCGATCTTGACAATCTTACAAGTGGATTCCAGAACTCGGAGTTTATAGTAATAGGCGCCCGTCCGTCCGTTGGTAAGACAGCCTTAGCCCTGAATATGGCTGCTAATATATCCATAAAGCATAAAATCCCCGTGGGGTTCTTTACCCTTGAAATGTCGAATATGGCGCTTATGCAGAGACTCTTAAGCAGTGAGGCCAGAATAAAATCAACAAAACTTCGTTCTGGCTTTTTAAAGCCGTCGGATTTCCACAAGCTCACAGATGCGGCGGGTAAAATATATGAAGCTCCACTATATATAGAAGACGCTCCGAGCCTGAAGCTTCTGGATCTGCGCGCTCTGGCTCGAAGAATGAAATCTCATTATAACGTAGCCATCATATTTATTGATTATCTGACCCTGATTTCCTCTGAAAACAGAGATCTTCCCCGACATGAACAGATTGCCGAAATCAGCCGCTCCTTAAAGGCTTTAGCCCGGGAGCTTGATATACCGGTAGTCGCTCTATCTCAGGTACGTCGTGAGAGTGAAGGGAAACGGCCTTCCTTAGCAGATTTAAGGGAATCAGGCTCCATCGAGCAGGATGCTGATCTTGTTATATTTCTTCATCGAGAATTGTATAGAGGTTCATCTGACGAGGATACTCCCCAGGACGTATTAACAGAACTGATTATCGCAAAACAGCGTAACGGTCCCGTAGGCACACTTAAAATTGTTTTTATCCCGGACTATACCAAATTCGAGAGCATGACTAAAAGAGAGGATGGCGCTTAATAGCCTTCTTAAGAAGGAGGAAAAAGCTCATGAGCTTAAGAGAAATCTATAATTTTGAAAATCTGGTTAATGAAGCAGAGAGACTTGTAATCGAAGAGTTGGAAAGACAATTTAAAAAGCGTGATGATATCTGCACTTGTGAGGAGTGTACCCTCGATATGGTGGCCTATGCTTTGAACAATGTAAAACCCTACTACCGTGTGTCGTTAATGGGCACTCTCTATGCCCATTCTCAAGATAATACCGACTATGCCAAACAAATAAAAAAAGCCGTTATTGAAGCCATCGAAAAAATCAGCAGGAATCCTTTACACGACTAATTAAAGGTGGCGGCTGAGATGCTTACCACTGGTGGAAGAGGAGAAAACCTTCCCGTCAGATGATAGCGCGACCCATGATGCATCCCTGAAAATGTAGATATTAAATAGAATACGCCGGGACTTTAGGTCCCAGACTGTGATCGAGGAATCCCTGTTTAAGGAAAACAGCTTTCCTCCGGCAATATATAGTTTTCGTGGTATATGATTGGAGCGCTCAAGCTCAAATATCCGTCTCCCATTCCACACAGTCACTGAATTATAGCTTAAAGAAGTGTATACATTTCCTGAGCGGTCAGATGCCATGGAGGCAGACAAATCCTCTCCATAAAATCGATAGATCGCTTTTTGCTTTTGATAACCCGCACCCGAATGGACTTTTAAAATAGTAGTGGAATCATTCTTACTCCTCTCAACACCCAGGGAGAAAAGCAGGCGGGTTTTTTTAACATAAAGTAGATCATATATAAAGAGGCCGGGATCAGGAATGGACACAGTCTCACCGGTGATCTGATTTAGCTGTAATAATGGGCTGCCGAAGGCAGAGGCACTGCTCTTTCCTCCAATTAAAATGTTGTCTTCAGTTGATATTAGCTTATTCATACCGGGAGACAGATATTGAAATCGAGATAAATAGGTTTCACTATTTATTATTTTACAAAGGCCGCTCTTTTCAACGGTTAAAATACCCTGTTTTAAAACTTCCAGTTGAATGATAGGTGAACTGAAATCTGAGATTGTATTCTCAATCTTTCCTGTTTTCCGATTCAAGACGGCTATAATCCCGGGTTCATCATTTTTTTTCCATAAGAGTAGATTTGCATTATCCAAAAAATCCAAGCCGACTGGTACAGAAAGTGGATTTCTGAAATTATCTCGATCTATATGCAAAGCATCACCCCTGCCTAAGACTGAATCTGCAGAAAAAAAAGCGGAAGAGAAGACAAGAATTCGATCCGCACTTCCGACAGCCATGGAATCATCCCTGAAGGCTAAATCGGATATGGGCAGCAGTGAATTTTTAAAGATTAATGTATAACTACCGCCAGGCCTAAGGACAGTGATTCCCCCCTCCCGATCAGCCAGATAGAGCTGCTTTTGGCCATAGGTAACACAACTTAAAACGGGACAAACTTTCATATTCGCCATAGGAATTTCGCTTAAGGATTTCTCATTAAAATAGTACTGCTTCAGAATTGTTCCCTTATCTCTTTCAACAATAGCTGTAATTGCATTACCCTGCATAGACATTGCCAGCCTTTTGATTCCGGGAAGATCTGTCTGAGCGGCAACGGCTCCGGTTAACAGGTCCACCACAACTATCTTTTCACCTGTAGATGCTGTAATGAAACGCTTACTGGGAGAAACTACTATTGCCGTCATATTTGGAATAGTTTTAACCTGTTTTAAATTCTTACCGCTTCGTATATCCCAATAGGATATCCACCCCGAGGGCTGATAGGTCATGATATTTCGCTCATTTCCGGACACTACAAAATAGGAGACAATTCCAAATCCTTTTCTCAAATAGGGGAGCTTTTTCCCTGTTTGCGGATTGAGTACGGAAAGGCCGTTATATTTAGCCCTGCTGTAAATTAAATACTTACCCTGGGGAGAGTAATCAAGAAACAAAGGCTGTTCTGTAATATTGAAAGAATAGAGTTTGTTTCCGCTCAGCCAATCCCAAACACTTATGCTGAAGGTATTAAGACTATCCTCTACCAGCACTGCAATTTGGGTCAACTGTGGATGTACGGCGATTTTTTGAACAGGTTGATGCGAGACACGTACATAGCAGAGAAGATCCTCAGTAGATAGGTCCCATATTCTGACTGTACCGTCTTCGCCTCCGCTTAATAGAAGATTCCTGATCTCATCGTAAATGATATCATTTATAACACCCGGATGGCTTGAGTTTACTAATATGGCCTGTTTATCTGCCTGTACAACAGATGTCAATAGTGAACAGTATGTAAATAGAATACAAAGGAATATACTGAACAGAGCCTTTTTCAAGCGTCTACCCCGGAAAGTATTTTATTAATGGAGACATAAGGAGCTTCTAAAATAGTCAAGAAGGGTTCCTCATTTTTTTTATTCTCCAACTGGAGTGTGACCTTCTCAACCATCCCCATATCTACCCGCAGAATGCCGACTTCACTTTTCCTTAAGCCTTTTGCATGAAAAATAAGGGAATTACCCTCTTTGCCGTAAAAAAGAATTCGAACCTCCATATCCGACTCAGAATCTTCTAATGCCTTTTTTAAAAGGTAATATTTAATTATTTCAATCACCCGATCGTTTAAGTCATTCTTGAATAGTAATATTTTTTCAACCAACTCGTCATAACCTATTACAACGCGTTTTGAATTTACAACCTTATATTCCAGCTTATCTCTCAAGAAAGCCATTCTGTCCAGCTCGGGAATAAAAAAAATATCCATTTCTCTTGAAGGATAAATTATGTGCACAGGGAATTCCGGTTTGATCAATTTTCCGCATGCCGGACAGGTGACAGCCATGAATTTACCCTTCAGAATGTCTTCTTCAATTTCCGGCTCTTTAGAAAAATCCACCAATTTCGGTATATCAGCATTAAATTCGGCTTCACAAAAGCAGACTATCTTTTTTTTCATTTTCTATCGCCCCATAAAAAAGAGAATGTCACTGAAAGTGACAGCTATAAATACTAAAATCAAAATAGAAAAACCTACAACCTGGATTTTATATACGATTTTTGGATTAACCGGTTTCCCTCGAAAAATTTCCAATAAAAAGATCATAATCTGTCCACCATCTAAAGCGGGAATTGGTAAAAGATTCATTAAGAACAGGACAATGCTTAAAAGACAGAGAAAGCGGAAAAAAGAGACTAAGCCTTCTGAAATTCCGAAGGCAAAACCGCTTGTAGCTACAGTGCCTACGTAATAAGTAATTCTTAAAGGTCCTGCTACTGCATTACGTAGATTCACTCCCCGGAAGAGCAGGCTTATACCTTTAACAGTAAGACTTAGGGTCCTGGCAGTCTCCTGCACACCCTTGACGATCGCTCCAGGAAGGCGAACATCAGGCGATGGATAGACGGAAAGTTTAAAGGTGATACCAGGATCAGGAATTCCATCTTCGCCATAATGGAGCACTACATTCCGGTTGTACTTAACATTATCTCTTAAAAATACTAATTCCAATTCTTCCGGCTTTTCATTTATTATTTGATAAAAGTCTATGGTATGATGAATTTCTCTGCCATTTAAGCTGATGATTCTGTCGCCCTTCATAAGGCTGGCCAGGCCTGCAGACCCATCAGGCCGGACTTTATCAATAACCGGATATCTCCATGCATAGACACCGATTTTTCCGGCGCCGGTTTCGGTGTCCAACTCCGGTACTACTTCTAAAGTCATCATGCGGCCCTCTCGCTCTATCAGTAAAACAAGCTTTTCACCGGGAGAGATAGAAACTTTTACTAAAATGTTCTGAAAGTTTTCGATTGCTTGACCATTTATATCGAAAATTCTATCTCCTGTCTTCAATCCCGCAGTAGTGGCGGGGAGTTGAGTATTTAAAGCATCAAGGCTGTAATCAGAGACTAAAACAATACGATTCTCGTCGGAGTAAACTTTAAATCCAATCCACCATATAAGAGTCAGCACTAATACAGCGAACAGGATATTGGCCAACGGACCAGCCGCTGCAACCATAATTCGTCTGTAGGGAGTGGCGGCAAAAAAAGATCCCTGCTTCTGGGTTCCATCAGATTTCAAAGGATCATCTCCTTTCATTCTACAGTAGCCCCCGATGGGAAACCAGGATATCTGGTAACTGGTTCCTCCGCGCTCAAAACCAATCATCTTTTTTCCCCAGCCTAAAGAAAACACCTCAACCTCAATACCAACCAGCTTCGCTACTATGAAGTGCCCAAACTCATGAACAAAGACCATAATACCAAATCCCAGTACTCCGAAAAATATAGTCAATACCATTAAACTGTCCTTTTTATTTTTTTCATTACGCCCTCAGCCCTCTCTCTGGCCAATCTGTCGATTGAAAGAATCTCGTCCACAGTCCCTGGGGTGGAATCCCATTCACTTCCTAAAGTTTCTTCAACAAGTGAAGCAATATCCAGGAAGGAAATTCTTTCTTTTAAAAATTTTTCCACTGCAACCTCATTTGCAGCATTATAGACTATCGGATACGCGCCTTCCCGTTCCGTCGCCTGACAGGCCAGATCCAACATTTTATATTTTCTCTTATCTACCGGATAGAAGGTGAATTCCGTGCCGGAAAGATCCAGATCTCCAAAATCTGCAGGCTTAAGAGCAGGAAAAGTTAAGGCATTATGAATTGACATGCGCATATCAGGCCTGCTGATCTGTGCATATAGGAAGCCATCAATGGTTCTGATAAATGAGTGGACAAAGCTCTGCGGGTGTATGACCACCTTAATCCTGGAGGTCTCGAAACCGTATAGGAAATGAGCTTCAATGAACTCCAATCCCTTATTAGCCATAGTAGCTGAATCCACTGTGATTTTAGGCCCCATGCGCCAATTAGGATGATGCAAAGCATCCTTAACCCGGACGTTTTGCAGGTTCTCATAAGTTAGATCGCGAAATGCACCGCCGGACGCGGTGAGAATGATTTCTTTCACATTCTCAAGCTCAAAATTTTTAAGCATCTGAAATAGGGCATAATGCTCAGAATCTATAGGAATCAGGTCTACCTCATTCTTTCTGGCAGCTTCCAGAATCAATGGACCTGCCATGACAACAGTCTCTTTATTGGCCAGGGCCAGATTCTTTCCCTGCTCCAGAGTTCTCAATGAGGGCAGCAGTCCACTGGAACCGGATATTCCATTTACAACAATATCTGCCTCACACTCTTCAATCATACGCAGCTGGCCTGCCTCGCCCTCGTAGAATGATATTAAATGAGAGTTAAGCATTTCCCGCAGGGATTCTAAATTGGTAGATTGACCGGTTACGGATACTGCCTTTGGAGATAATTCCTGGATCTGCCTTTTTAATTTTTCAATATTGCCTCGGCAGGAGAGGGCTGCTACTTCAAAGAATTCAATCTTTTCACGGATCACATCTAATGTATTTTCACCTATGGAGCCGGTGCTTCCCAGTACAATAACTCTCTTTTTAACATGGATCTGATTCATATGTTTAATTTACTCTAAAAATGAAGTTTAAGACAAAGTAAAATATGGGTGCACTGATGATCATAGAGTCTAATGAATCCAACATACCTCCCCGGCCGGGAATAATACTGCTGGAATCCTTGATATGGGCTGATCGTTTCAAGGCTGACTCAACTAAGTCTCCAAGAATTACAGCAGCCCCCATTACGGCCCCGAATAATCCGGCTGTGAAGGTGCTGAATGTCAGGATGTGGGGAAAAAGGAACTTAAACAGCACAGCAACAGCGATGGAACAGATAAATCCAGCAATAAAACCAATGCCAGTTTTATTGGGACTTATCAGCAGCTTCAGCCTGGATTTTTTACCCAGAAACTTTCCTGCCAAGTAGGCCATAATGTCATTACCGAATACAAGGCTAAAGAAAAATAGGAGAGCTATTGATGGGTATTCTAAGCTCGATAATTTGACAATAAATGAGGTAAACAGGGCAGGATAGATCAGAATAAACAGCGATGAACTTACAAGCTGGAGCAGAGATTGGATGTCCGATCTATTTCTAATCCATGCTGCTCTTAAAAGAACCAGACTTACCACTATGATAAACCAGGCGGTGTACCAACTTCTTTCGATGATTCCCGCAATCTCCAGATAGGTAGCCAGGAGAAGTGTTCCGCTTAAGAATGAAAATATAAACCGGGATATGGGTATGCCTTTTTTCCTGAATAGATTTTCAACTTCCAGGGCGCCCGCAATTGTAGCTGCAACAGTGCATAAATTGAACACCAGGTGATTATGATAGGGCAGAACAAATATCAGAATATAAAAAAAAGGTACAGTAAAAAAAAGTAAAGTTGTCCGTACCCAAAACTTGGCCAGGCTCATTTAAAACCGTCCTGTGCAGCGCCTACGCTGCCATCCTGTGCAGCGCCTACGCTGCCAAATTTTCGTTCCCTCTTTTGAAACTGTTTGATTGTTTCAGCCAGATCATCTCCATCCCAATCAGGCCAGAGTTTAGAACTGAAGTAAAGCTCAGAATAGGCAAGTTCCCATAACAAAAAGTTGCTTATGCGGAATTCTCCTCCAGTTCGAATGATGAGATCAGGGTACGGCACATCCGGGTGATCAAGATATTGTATAAAATTATCTTCAGTGATTGGGGCTCGAACTGGACCTTGCTTAAGCAGCCTGTTGACGGCCCTGATTATTTCATCCCGGCCGCCGTAATTAACAGCCAGATTTACGGTTAAGCCCTTAAAATGAGAAGTATCCAAAGTGACCTTTTCGATCTCCTCAATTACATCCTGCGGCAGCTTATTCAGATCTCCGGAATGTACCACCCGGATATGATTATTACGGTAAAAGTTATATTCCTTTTTAAGGTGGGACTTGATAAGAAACATGAGGTAAGAAACCTCTTTTTCGGCACGCTTCCAGTTTTCCGTAGAAAATACATATAGTGTTATGAATTTGATCCCAGCTTCAGAAGCAGCCTTGACAACTCTTTTAGCGGCTTTCAAGCCCTCAAGATGCCCCTGGCGGCGGTTCTTCCCTCTCTGCTGCGCCCATCTCCCATTGCCATCCATGATGATGCCGATATGTAGGGGGAGTCGCTGGGGAACATCCCGTTCAGACATTAGATTTCCAGTATTTCCTTTTCCTTTGAATCAAGCACTGAGTTAATTTCATCAATATATTTATCAGTTAATTTCTGAGTGTCTTCCATGCCCCGTTTTGCCTGATCCTCACTTAGCTCGGAAGTCTTTTGCCTCTTTTTAAAGTCCTCGTTAGTTTCCCTGCGGATATTCCGTATAGAAATCCTGTTCTTCTCCGCCATATTCTTAGCTACCTTTACCAGCTCTTTCCTGCGTTCCTCTGTCAGTGGCGGAATGTTAATCCGTATAACCTTGCCATCGCTGTTTGGATTAACAGAAAGCTCAGACTTCATAATAGCCTTTTCAATTTCCGGCAGTACCGACCGGTCCCAAGGTTGAATAATGACCAATCTGGCTTCAGGTACAGATATGGTTGCAACCTGATTCAATGGGACCTTTTGATCATAATAATCTACTCTGATATTCTCAAAGAGAGCACTTGAAGCACGGCCGGTTCGAATGGTTTTAAACTCGTCCTGAAGGGCTTTAACACTTTTCTTCATTTTTTCTTCAGCATTCTTTATTGCTTTTTCCATATAGGACACTCCTCTGAAATCATTACTATGAACTCCTTATAGGAAGCTCATATATACAAGTTAGTCAAAATCCTCACCTATTTTGTAATAGAGATAATCTTTAATCTCTATTTTTCCACCAATTTCTTTACCTAGGTCGTCTAGTACCTTAGAAACTTTTATACTCTGGTTTTTTACAAATGCCTGGTCTAGCAGACAGATCTCGGAAAGGTGCTTATTGATTTTCCCCTGGACGATGCCCTTTATTACTTTTTCTGGTTTACCCAGACTTTCTGCCTGTTTAAGAAAAATTTCTTCCTGTTCTTTTATATAAGAATCTTGAACCTTGTCTTTTGAGATGTACTGAGGCGCTGAAGCAGCAGTGTGAAGTGCCATATCGAAAGCCACTTCCTTAACTCTGGGATTCTCCTTCAATGAATCTTCAGACAAGGATAGCTTAACGATGACCCCGATATTCCCCTCCCCATGGATGTAATCTACCAGTATAGTTTTTTGACCCGCTGATAATACATTGAATCTGCGCAGCCCAATATTTTCTTTAATCTTTCCGACTGCTTCCTTAATATAAGGATCAAAATCCTCTTTTCCCACTCCGTTGTTCTTCCCCAATACGACTTCAGTCAGTTTCTCGCCCAAAGCCTTAAATTCACTGTTTTTAGCTACGAAATCGGTTTCACAGGAGAGCTCTAAGAGTACTCCTTTATCAGGCTTTATTTTTGAGAATATTCTTCCTTCTTTTGTTGTCCTTCCTGCCCGCTTCTTAGCAGCGGCCAAGCCCATCTCTTTTAATATCTTTTCTGCTCTAACAAAATCTCCATCGGCTTCAACTAAAGCTTTTTTACAGTCCATCATGCCTGCGCCTGTTTTTTCGCGCAGCTTTTTCACATCGATTGCTTTTACTTCCACCTGTGATCTCCTATTCTTTGTAAAGCTCATCTTCGTTTACATTATGCTCATCAACCAGGTCCTGACTGCCTGTCGGGGCGGTCTCTTCCGCCGGCTTGTCATCCTCGGGTTTATAATCTGAGTAATCCTTATCCGTAAAACCCGAGCCTTCTTCCTCTTCAACTGTCTCTCCAATGCTGGTTCCTACCGCTACCTTCTCTGCAGCACTTTCATCTTCATATTTCTTGGAAGCCTCAAAATCGGTCTTATCCACATATGAAGTGAACTCTTCATCGGCTGTTTCATCCTGTAAAGTCTCAATAACCTCAAGACCTACTTCATTTTCTGCTTCAATAACTGCATTAGCAATTATCTGGCTGAATAGATTTATGGCACGAATGGCATCATCATTTCCGGGAATCGGGTAATCTATTCCTTCAGGATTACAATTTGTATCAACAATAGCGACAATGGGTATATCCATCCGCTTTGCTTCTGCAACTGCGATTGCTTCCTTACGGGGATCAATAATAAACACAATCCCCGGAAGCTCCTTCATTTCCTTTATCCCACCCAGATTCTTTTCTAAACGAGTCCTTTCCTTTTGGAGACGTGCAATTTCTTTCTTTGTCAGATTCTCGAAAGTGCCGTCTACTTCCATCTTTTCGATTTTCTTAAGGCGCACAAGTGATTTTTTAATTGTGGAAAAATTGGTAAGCATGCCGCCCAGCCAGCGATTGTTAATAAAAAACATTCCGCAGCGGTTTGCTTCACGCTCAACCGCCTGCTGTGCCTGCTTCTTGGTTCCTACGAACAGAATTCCTTTTGAATCCAGTACCGATTTACGGACAATTTCGTAGGCTTCCTTAATCGAAACAATTGTCTTTTGAAGATCAATAATATGGATCCCATTCCTCTCAGCAAAGATATACCTCTTCATTCTGGGATCCCACCGCTTAGTCTGATGGCCAAAATGTACACCAGATTCAAGCAAATTTTTCATAGTAACAACTGCCAAATCTTCCTCCTCTTTTCCTTCTCTCTTTCTCAGGCAGGAATATTTAATTTCTTACCCTGCCGGAAGATAGCTAGTCCTCAATACAGAGGACATTTATTGTCCTTTAACATGCCATAAAAAGTTGAGATAGGCAACCCCACTACATTACTGTAACTGCCTTTAATCCACTCAATAAAAAAAGCGCCCCGTTCCTGAATCCTGTAGGCTCCGGTAACACCTGACCATTCGCCGGTCATCAGGTAATATTCGATCTCTTCTTCGCACAACTGGGTAAATTTTACGTCCGTGCGGACACTGCGCAGATCTACACTTTCACCCTTACGCGGTAATAATCCTATACCCGTATACACCCTGTGAACTTTCCCGGATAGACTCCTGAGAATTATCTCGGCCTCTTCGATGCTTCCCGGCTTTCCAAGGGCCTTACCACCTAGCTCGATTAAGGTATCCACACCCAAAATCCAGCGGGGCGATTCTTTTGTAAGTGAAGAGCAAACCATTTCAATCTTTTTTAAAGCTATTTTTTTTACCCGCTCTTCTACGCTCTCAGCCTGTATCTGATCCTCATCAATTTGGGGCGGAATAACCTTAAAAGGGATTCGAACGCTATTTAACAGCTCCTGTCTGCGTGGAGATCCTGATGCCAATATAATAGTTTCCATATATAGCTTTTCTATATTAATCTGAAGAGCAGAATTCCTGCCAGTACACCTAAAAATGACCCAGGATTTAAAGTCAAATAGACGGCTAAAACTGAGAGATCAAAACCAATAGGTCCAACTCCTAAGGAAAGCTCCATTCCCAGATAATAACAGATTCTTTCGAATATTTCCCAGGCGAGACTACCACCAAGGGCTCCGAAGATAATGACCAACCAAAAGATGGAACGGTTCCTGCTGCTCAGCTTCATTCGTGGATTTAATCCGTAGATAAAGAATATATAAGAGAAGACCGGATTCTGTCAACCTAAAAGAGCGTTGGAAAATCGATGTGCACCGTGCATCTGCCGGAACTGACAAACATTGACATCATCATACATAAAAGGTATGGTCATAAATAATCTGACCGGGGCAATTAGCTCAGCTGGATAGAGCGCTGGCCTCCGGAGCCAGAGGCCGTGGGTTCGAATCCCGCATTGCCCGCTTAAATGTTTATGGTGGAAGGAATAAAAATATAGTTGATTTCTCCTGAATCATCTATTAGGCTTATTATGCCTAATGCTACCAAAACGCTACCTATTATTTTTCTATTTTATCGGGAGAAACAGCTATGAAACGTGAATATACCATTTTCAAGCCCAAAAACCGTAAAACCTATCAGTATCGACTAGGAAATGACCCTAAACGCATAGCAAGATCTACACATCAAACTACCCATGCTCGAGCCGACAAATGGGTTAGAGAACATCTGGAAAATTTTTTAAAACAAAAAAAAGAGAAAATTAATCCTACATTCAGAGATTATGCAGAGCCTTTTTATACCTGGGACGATTGTCCGCATGTTACTCGTTATCGAGCCGATGATAAGTCCATAACCATCGATCACGTAAAAATTGCCCGCGGACGATTAGAAAACTATATCTTCCCCCATCCTATAGCCCAGAAGAAAATCAAGGATATCACTATTGACGATATAGAAAACTTCAAAATCGATCTCAGGACTAAACATGATCTATCCAAATCCTCAGTTAATCGGATAATGAGTGTATTGAAAGTCATTTTCAATGAAGCCTATCATCGCAATCATATTCAATATAATCCTACACTAGGAGTCGGTATAATATCGGAATCCCCCAGAGAGCGAGATATCTTCACACCCCAAGAATTAATCATATTATTTCCAGATAGAAGTCCAGGTCCTTGGCAGAATCATGAACTCTATACCTGTTTCCTAATCGCAGCAACTACCGGCATGTGTAGAAGTGAAATATTGGCCCTGCAGTGGAAGAGAATTGATTTTGACAAGCAAATTATTTGCGTAGAAATCGCCAAAAAAGTCTCAGAGATGGGAAATCCCAAATGGAATCGTTTCAGAGAACCGCCTCTTACGCCACGTACCATGAAAGCAGTAAAAAAATTGTATGCGGAAGCTTCTTTCAAAGAACAGGAGGATTATCTTTTCAGTCAAATTGACCACAATCCTAGGGGATTCACCTGGTGGCGGAAAAACTTCAATAAGACGATAGACAAATTAAGCTGGAATCGCACAAATCGCAACCTTACACCGCATAGTTTCAGGCATACGCTGATCACCTATTTGCGTTCAAGAGGCTACGACTTGGATCTCATACAGAAATTGATAGGCCACTCGGATGGCGATAGAAAAGAGAGAAGAAAAACCAAAGTAACCAATATATATACTCATTGGCAGCCAAAAGATATTCAGCAACTAATAAAGCCAATTGAAAGACTTTTCCAGGTAAATCAAATAAAAGATAAAGAATAGGAGAATAACATGGCAAGACAGAGGGCAATACAGAACATACCCCTTGAAACAACTAAAGAAGTTCTAGAGGCACCGACAGATCAATATTCATTAGATTTCTATAATTCAGATAATCTGGCAGAGGTAGAAAATGGTATAAAAGATGTGCAAACAGGCATTCTCACATCTCATCTGGCAGTCTCATTGGGCATTGCCAACATAGATAGAAAAGCCTTATATATTCAAGCAGGATATAAAACCTATACCAAATATTTTAAAGAGGCAGATATAAAGCTTAATATGCCGAAACAGACAATCAGTGATTACAAAAAAATAGGTGAGGCTTATTTAAGAAACAGATCAGAATTAAAAAGGATAGGATTTCAGAGGGAGGGCAATCTGCACAAGCTAAGATTCTTAGATCAAGCCCTGCAAAAACATGATCCTGATGAAGTTTTTAAGAGGTTCAAATCTGAATCTTTTAGAAAATTCAAAGAATATGCTGAAGAGTCTGAACGTTCGGACTCTATCACAAGAGTACCCCAAGATTATACGATTAGCACCACAAAAGACAGGATTAGCCTAGACGGCAATCCTGTACTTTCTTTTGACCCCGAACTTCCTGAGTTGGAGAGAAAGGGAGTTTCTGCCGCCGTCAGAGAATACTATCGTACATTCAAGAGAAATCTCAGAACCGTTGTTTTTGATGTGGATTCTGAAGATGAAGAGAAAGAAACAACAAAATATCTCAAGAGAATCTTCAAAATCAAAGGGGACGGAGACACACCCTGTATACTGAGTGTTTATGATGAGGGAGAGGGAAAGGCGGTAAAACGGAAAGTTAGCATTTTCTTGAAAGAATATAGAGGCAGAAAGTAAGAATTATTTGATAATCAGAATGCCTGATACTAGGCCGCCTACAAAGATTCCTACTCCGCCGAGTATATACCAGACAGGACTGATTTTGTTCTCAGGACGGAAGCCAACCTCTACATGCGGTTTGAGCTTGAAAGTATATGTTATGTGGTAAGGAGGCTCACCAACCATCAGATTTCCTTCACCTATATACTCAATCCTCAGATCGCCGTTTTTCAAGATTATGATATTTCTTTCGGGTAAATTGAAGACGACCTTTGATCGTGTAACTGCATACCCGAATCGGATCATTTCGTAAATTGCATATGGATTGTCCCTGTAGATTCTTTCTATAGCTTCATCTGTCGGTAGTTCGCCAAAAACAGGACTAATTAAAAAAAATGTAAATAAAATAAATATTAATCTTTTCATACCGCCTCCTTCCATCTTTCACCTCTAATAATAAAACAAATGTTTGTTTTAGTAACTCCAAACATTTTGGCAATCTCGCGATAAGAATATTTCCCTGTTTCATATAAACATCTTATTTCTCTTGCTTTGTCCATCGTTAACTTTACTATCCTTGAATTCCGTATATTTTCTATACGAGCCGCCCATCGACAGTTCTCTGGTTCATAATTGCCGTCATTATCAATCCGATCAATTTCATGCTTCGGGGATGGTCTTGACCCCATATCCTCTAAAAATGCTTTAAACGATTTTTTCCATCTCTGGCAGACAGTAATTCCTCGGCCGCCATAATACTTATATTCATTATTGTTAGGATTACTGCATCTATTTTTCATGTGAAACCATACTCCATACTCGGGCAGATCAGTCATTCCATGACGTTCTATGATCGTGCAAAGAGGATCTCTATGTATATACCATCTTTGATAGTGTTTTGTGCAAAATCCTCTTGCAAAAGTTTTATTATCACATTCTGGTATTTTACATAAATTCATGATCACTCCAAATTATTTTTTCTGATCAAAGATATCAAATATTTTCGACATTTTACTAGGTTTTACTATTACATCATAAATTTCTGTATGTTCAATTATTATCGTCTTCACATCGATATCCTGAACGCCCGGAGGAAGATCAATAACATCGCCGTTTTCTAGTTCTAATTTCGATTTATCTCTGAAAGGATTCTTGTTCGGTTTGATAGCCACTGCCTCGCCAACTACATTCCCCCCAGAATCCAGTATATTAGGCTTCTTTCCCGGTTTTTTTAGTCCTAAAATTGAAGCCAGAATTCCACCGATGTTAAACCTGAACAATACCAACCATCCGAGGAAAATAATTACAAGGATTGCAAGTATCCATTTAGCTACCGTTTTGATCATTTTTTTCCTCATGGAAAAACTTAAAATCTTTTTCGCTTGGCATTGCTAGCTTCCCGGTCTGGTAGAGTATGCTCGCTGCCCCTGCATGAAGGATACCACCGATTAAGATTTTATTCCAGTGAATCAGATTGAAAGGACTATAAGCCAGACAGCCTGCTATAAATCCTAGGACTAAGACTGCTACTATATAAAATCCTCTTGCCAAAGGCTTTTTGAACAACCATTTTAGATTGCCCAATGTGTCCAGTCTGCGGACTACCAATAATAAGGCGATGATCGCCAATATTAATCCACCATTAATATTTGCAGCTAAATTCATAAGATCCTCCTCTTTTTATATTCTTCGGGCCATATATCTTTCGGGTCTGGCCTTAAATGATGTTTCAAGTATTCTCTTCTCCTATGGATTTCCATATGGATATGAGGACCCGTAGAATAGCCGGCATTTCCAGAATATGCAATCAGATCTCTTTGCATAACACGGATAGGGCAGACCCAGTTCATCCAGGAGAATATTGATCCATCTTTTTCCATTTCCTCCCTATAATTAAGTTCCATTTGCCGGAAAATGCCGTTAAAAATATCTTTCCCCTCAATATGAGCAAAAAGATAGGTATAACCACTTATTCCCTCCAGGATTACACATCCACCGAACATATCATAGAAGTAGTTACTGAAAGCAAACCATTTTTTATCATCCCAGTAAAGATTCCAGTAAAGATTGTGGTTTCTCTTCTTACCAAAACGTAATTGATAAAGGTAATAAAGTAAACCATCTTCAGGAGCGAAAATCTTCGTTCCTATTGGAACACTGAGGTCCCAAGCACCATGTACGTGAGTTCTTTTCCGAGGCGGTAAACTCAACGGCCGCATTTGATCGAAGTCGGAGCTTATTCTGCCTTCAATCATTATGGGAAATAACCTTTTCATCTTAACCTCCTATCCATCCTAAAGCTACTCCCGCTAGCGCACAGTAGGCGACAGCGGTAACAATATAGAAAATAAACATGAGCTTAAATCTCCAGTCTTTTTTCTTGGCATCCTGTTCCCTGCTTATTTTTTTAAAATTTTTATTTATCTCTTCCCTCTCTTTTTCACAATCATCATGTTTAACATATTCAGGCAGGACAACTTCAACTCTTTCAATTCTTTTTTCCATTTTTCTGACAGTGGTAATTAGTCCAACACCATCATTAAGCTGACCTTCTATATTACCGATACGGTCTTTGATTTCACCTAGTTGATTGAGGATTTGAGTATTTTGTGTTAAGAGCTGTTGTTCCAGACTCATAATGCTATTCTTTTATAAAGTTTGACCAGTTTCAACTTCGTATAAATTATTTAATTAATACTTTTCCAGACCATCTAATTGACAGTTTTCCAAACCACATCATAATTCGTCCCCCAGTAAACGGTATTTGGATAATCCAGCCTGATCGAACCGCCTCTTTGTGCTTACCACAACTATACAGCCAAGAAAAGAATTTAGCATATTTCATAGTTTCCTCCTATTTTTTAAACATACTCCATATCAAAACACAGTCTCCAGTTCCATTATCAATAAAATATAAAGAACATTTTTCTCCAATACACTTTCTATGTCTAAATGGACATCTTTTTATAATTCGGTTGTATCCATATTTCAAATAATTTTGAATTACTTTAAATCCTTTTAAATATTCTACTAATTTACCTTCATTGGTTTTTACCATTATTACGGGTATTTCAACGTTATCATCATAAGTAATTGTTATATCTACTTTTGTTTTTTGTTTTTTTAGTTTTTTATAATCTCTATTTTTAGCCCTAATTTCCATAATCGACTCCTAAGCACATTTACGGATGTAAATTGCTGTGTAATTTGCTGATCTTAAATCCATAGCATTACCACCACCTTGTGCTGATATTGAATGTGCATGATTTCCAGTATAAGTACTTAATGTACCAATGTTTGATGCTTCAATCATACCACTTTGAACTATCCAGTTTTTATTTATAAATCTTTCAATAGCATAATAAGATCCACCTACCGGACCATAGTTTATATTATGGCTATGGCTTCCGCCGGTATGTGTGTGACTCACATTTTGATCACCCGTACTCCCACCATGATTATGTGAGGGTAATTCATTTATAGTTATAGCATGACTATTATTTCCTCCAATACTTCCTGTCCCTGCAACAACTTTTCCCATCACAAATCTATCAACCATATCAGGGCAGCCATGATCGGAATTTCCAGCGATACAAGCATACCAACCAAACATAGTAACGTTATCCTGCCAAGCTCCACTTGCTCCCCCTGGAGATCCCCCACCACTAGGCCTATTCGCATCAAACATTAAAATAGTACCAATAGGTAAATTAACTGCATCAGCTAACTTTTGAAGCATTGCTCTAATCTTAGTTGTAGCAGGATTATCCCCTACTGTCGTATTATTGATTGCCGTTCCTATCGGTATCAAATCTCCATCTACTTGTTCTGCTCCCGTTCCCCAGTCAACATGTTGATCCTTAACAACATCATCTCCATGATCGCCGTCTTCTTTGTGTTTGGCCCTAAACTTTGTTTTTACATCCGATAAAGATTCCAGTCTGAAAGTAGCATCTGTTTCTGCAGTCCAATTTGCTGTCGTTTCTCCATCTTTACCCGCTGTGCAGTTTTTAATATCAGCATCCAGTATTGAAACATTCTCTCCAGCCTCAACAAATATTTCTGCCAGTTTAATCCAACCAGCCGTATGATTAGGCGCAACTCCAGCACCCTCAGTTCCCTGAATGACCTGAGCTTCCATTTCGTACCTTGCTTTTGTATCGAAATCTTGATAGCTAATGTCGCCAGTTGCAGGATCTTTGTAGGCCCGTTGCTGGGTATCAAATGTCGTTTCTTTATATCTCACTTCCAGGGTATCTAGTCTATCCTGTGCCCCTCCGTTTGCGATAGATACCGGTCCCAAAATCGAGCCTGCTTGGATGAACTTTCCAGAACTTTTTATAAAGGCTAAGATAGGGTCAATATCCACGTTCATAGACGGCGTAGACCGTTCTCTGACTGTACCGCCGCTTATAATCATATCCTTAGATGAAGGCTTCAATAGATATTCCAATAATGTGCTTAAATTCTCTATTTCTCTGGTTTCGCTATGAATAAAGTCTACATTCTTACTCATTTCATTTACATCGTATCTGCTTTTTAATATCTGACCCATCATATCCTCCTATACAGTTCTACCGATAATTTCAAAATTAGACTTAGACCCAGCCTCCTTTATTTTCTTCAATATCTTTTCATAGATATCGGAAGGGAACCTTCCGCCGGGACCTCCTATAAAGTCATTGTCAAAAAACGAGGCATACTCAAGATTCCCAACATCTCCTTCAACGACTCTTATATCATCAATATTAAAGTATTCGTTTAAGGCTGCATCACTTTCAGCTTTTAATCTTAAGATTGCACCGGTTGCTCCGGTTCTAAGAGTTTTGAGAACCTTTACATATTGCCATTCGTCATAGGTTAACGCACAAACTTGTTCCTCTATCTCCCAGGAAGAAACATAATCATGTATCTGGATCTTGATTTCTGATCCCAAGATTCCTCCTGATGGTATTTTAATTCGTACTATAAATGAATACTGTTTTTCGGCCTCTAAGCCGTGTAAATCGGTTGTTAAGTTATTGTCTACTAAGTCTACTGTCGCTTCTGTGCCAGATACAATATTTTTCGTAAACTTGTAACTATAATCTCCCCAGTATTTTTCTGTTCCATCCCTAGCCCAGAGAGCATTAGAAAGCACAGGAGTAGTCTCATCGAAAATCATCGGAGAGGTGGTTTCCTCACATTCTCCCCTATCCGCTAGGTTATCATCCTCTCCCGCCCAGAAAGACATATACTCTCCACTCTGGCCTGCTGAAACTACCAATATTTTTATAGAAGGATAGGTTTTCCACAATCCGAACCTAATCCTGTCGATATAAAATTTATATGCCTGTCCCGAAGCACCTGCATTGCTGATTTTCAGCGTTAGATTAGCCTGAGTATCGTTATTAACGTATATTCCAGAATAACCGTAATTTGTTCCATGTACGGGAAAAGTTTTGCTCGTATCCCCAGCTTGCCAGGTGTTGGTTGAGAAATTGTAATAGTAACTATCAGTCGAACGCTGAATTCTAACTTTTACGATAGGATCGGTTACTACCTCATCATCCTTATGAAACAAACTTAGCTTATAATCCCCCACTGCTACACTGTTAATCGTCTGGCTTAATGAGGCTTCGCTGTTACTCGCATCTATACTGTATTCAGGACACCGCGCATCCTGAAACATCTCGGTCGTACTAATGTTTATCACCGAACTTCCACTTACCTGCTTAGTCCAGTCATCAAAATCAGCCCCAGTTACTTCTTCAAAGTTGCCATTTAAGATTAAATCATCGCCGTCTTCTGTGTAATTTTCAATCACATAAATGTTTGCTGGATTAAAGAAATAGGAGAATACATCTTTAAATGACCATTTTGTAGACCAGCGCTTATTTGCTTTTCTTCTTATCAAAGAAAAAAAGCGATTTCTTAAACCACTATCCTCTTCATCATAAATACGTTTCATATTGATGAAAAACTTTATGATTTTTTCAAGGAAAATTGATTCAACAGCATCAACATCGACCGCATTGACAACATATTTTGTATATGCTCTTAAATACTCCAACTCGTTCGCCAAAGCCCCGCAGGAAAAATCCGAGCTGCTTTCAATAGGGTCGTTGGGCGTGAAAATTTTTTTCCCCCAGATAGCTTCATATTCTTTCCCAGTTTTGTTAAGTGCTTGAGGCATTCTTTCATTTATTAATTCGATTATACTCTTCACAGATTCTCCTATTCTGCAAATGTTATGGCAATAGTACCAGTACGAGCAATCTGATTATCCCCAATATCCGTATTTCCCGTCGGTTGAGTGATTGAGATATCTAATATACCGTCTACACTCATTATGACTTTTCTTAATTTATTCAAAATTACATCTTCGCCAATATGAAGATTATTTATATAATTACAAATAGCCTGGTAAACATTATATTCGATTACTGTCTGTGAAAGCAAACCATCATCAGTAATTTCTACCGTAACGTTAATGGTCACTTTAGTCGGTGCTAAGACTCTAATGTTAATCCCCCCGCCTTTGCGGCCGGGTTTTTCTTCAGTTCCTTCGCCAATCAATACTTCTTCAACGGCATCAATAAGTTCTTGCG
Organism: Spirochaetales bacterium; assembly: GCA_030615505.1. Classification (GTDB taxonomy): domain Bacteria; phylum Spirochaetota; class Spirochaetia; order SZUA-6; family DRHE01; genus JAUWZD01. The sequence goes on from JAUWZD010000003.1 coordinate 46,175, forward strand.
AAGCCTCACCTGCACCATCATCTATATATACAGTGAGATTATAACTGCTTGATGGAGGAAAATGTTCTACTACCGATGCAGACTGGACACCCGTTACTTTTTTAGCCCCCGAAATTAATCCTGCATTATTTGATTTACCCAATCCTTCTATGAATTCTTGAAAGCGTTCTAGAAACTCAGCATCGCTTTCCTGATTCAGTCCACCACTAGTTGCAGAAGGATTATTGACCGTTTCAACTCCAGGTACAGGAGTATAAATCACAGTTATCGTATTCGCAGGCACATTATAATCTCGACCTTCTTTTTCGGCTTGAATTGAAACAGAATTAGAATCGGTATTACCATCTTGTATGGTACCCACCGAAGTAGTTAAATATTTTAAACCAGCAGGTGTACTGATAATCGTTCCTATCGGAATCGGTTTTTCTCCGCTAGTACCAGTTCTTGAGAAAATAACCGCACCTGAAGCTTTCTGCCCACCCTTTTGAGGAAAATCAAAGGCATTAAACGGTACTTCAACTAAGCCCTTGTCAAATCCTACTCGTGTTTCAATATATAGATTTTCCATAACTCTTGAGAAGGCTTCGCATTCACTTGTCAGAACAGCACCCTCATTGAAATCGGTAACTTTATCTTGATTGGCTATAATGTAGTTGAGTATATCATCCAATATAGTCGCGTATTGTTTAATTGCGAATGCCATCAAATTCCTCCCCTAAAAGGAATTGTATCGCCTACCTTTATCGTATGCGCGTCGAAAGAAATATATAGTTTATCACCATCGCCCCTAAGTGAAATATTTAATATATCGTTAATCCTGGGATCTTGCATTATAGTTTCTTTAAGATTTGCTAAAATATAAGAAATGGGTGCAAATTTATTGGAAGCACTGCCTATATTTGCGATTATTCCGTAGACTGTAAGTCTTAATCTTGGACCCAGACTTTGATTTAATCGCAAGTTAAGTGCTTGCACAATATTTTCAGGTCCGCCGATTGTAAGATAATCTCCCGATTCTCCGATAACAGGATTACCCTGTCCATTCAGTAATATATCTTCACCATATATATCAATAAGATTTTCAGAATAAATAAAGTTATTAGAAGGAACATTCCCCTGAATCAAAACGGGTATTTTTAGCGTAGAGCCAATTTCTAAATCAGTCACATCTTCTAACTGATTGTAAACAGCGATCAGTTCTTGAAAAGACGCATCACCATAATATCCTAAAGCAAGCCTTTCCAAAGAAGTGGAAGCATCAATTTTTATTAAAATATGACCGTAAATATATACCACATTCTGATCAGCTATGGCTCTGTCCATAAGATTTTCTGGAATTTCTGCCTCCGTCTCTGTTAAATCAGCTAATCTTTTTGCAGGGGATTCAGCAAATGAAGGTTGACTGTAATATTTGATGACACCACGACCTGCCGCATTCGGTGTTTTCCCAAATGTTACTATGGCGGCTGCGGCGGCCATTGACTCGGTTGCCATCGAAATCATTTTATAATAATCCTCAACAATCATACCCTTAGTTTCCGCCCAAGTTTCTCCCAAACTGCCAATAGCATCGACAATATCTTTTACTCTGGAAAACAATAAGGTAGCCAGCGAAGTCGGATATGTAATTATATCTATAGCCTGCTGAAAAAATGAATTGATTTGTTCGGATAATTGATCAATAAGATTTATAGCATTTTCTATTTGGTCTTTAACGTTTTTTACAGTTGTAAATTTAGCTTGGATTGTTCTGATTAATCTCCTTAGATCCTGAATCAGATTTCTGGGATTTGACGTGGCTACTGGAGGTCGAGAAATTCCTGTTGCCGTTCCCAAAGTTCTTAGTACTATTAATTCAATTGAATAATTATAGAAAAGAGGTTTTTCTTTATTCCTGGACATTTTAAATTTTTCCAGTGATACAACATATGCCTCGGCTTCATGTTTAGGCATAGATTCTTTTGCTGTAAATAAATCTTCTGGAACTGTGCTTAGATCATAGATAATTAGATCAAAATCTGCATAATTTGGAAGAAACTTTTTTCGATTTTTATATCTCATCATCTGATTTCTGAAATAAAAGAATGCTCCTCGTCCATCTAACTTTTCCGGCACAGAAGCCACAAGAGAGGGTGGAACATAAGTTCTTCTTATATCTACTCCGCCTGTATTCCCAGCTATGGTAATTTTGGGATTATCAGGTCCATGATCATCAATAAATAATCCACCGAAAGTTTTTGTCCTAGATACTCTCTGATCTTCCTCTATTTCTGTACTTTCCGGGGGTATTGTCAGGGTAAATGCTTCTACGGGAGTAGACGGATCTTTCCTGTTTACAATTTCAAAGAGGATTGATTTTTTATAAACGTCCTGGACTATTGGCATATTTTCCTCTATATATTTAATTGTTTCGTTTTTAACTTACCATTTTTTGTGGTATTTCCGAAATTACTTTGGGTTCTTGTAACTCTTCACAACACCCATATCCCCCTATATAGGGTAAATCATAACTTTCAATTCGCTCAACGAAATCATCAACCAAATCTTGGGGTTTTAGATTAAGTTGAAGCTCATTATTTAATCCTGTCTTACCATGCTCAGGACCTTTAACTAATTCCATGAGTTCCTCGTCCAAATCCAACCTAATTTCTAAAAGCTCATATGTAAAACCTTCTTTCTGAATTGAATAAATCATTCCAAATTTTTCACCCTTCTGAGTTACAATATCATTGTCTTCGATTTCAAAAGTAATTCCAAAACGGGTACTTAGCATATCTATCGCTGTAAGTCTAGTAGTTATAATCGGCTGAAAGTGTTGGTATCGCACCATGAAAGAACCCGGTGCAAGCACAGTAGGAACATTTGAAACTTTCTGTGTAGGCGTACTCCAAATATATGGATAAGATGGATTTTCTGGCGGTTCTATTCGGGGTGGAAAAACGACAATATTTTCCCCCAGAGAACAACAATACAAGTATTCCCAAGTATTTATATTTAACTTCCCATAAATTGGCTTCTTTATAAGAGCTGTTAGTCCCATATCTTGCCAGCTTGTTGGGTTCTTTAATGCATTCATAGGATCAAATAGCATTTTAACAGCTCGTTTTCCTGTTATATCCCATTCTGTAACTATTTTCATATCTTAATCCTTCTTACAAAATAATAATGCTCGGTGTAATGGAATGTTATTAGCTGACGCATGATTTCCAGATGGCCAGTTATGGGTGTGATTATACGGTGTGTAACCCGAAACACCAGATGTATTAGTACATCCTCCCGTATTGGTAGCACCAGAGGACATTCCATTGTGGTTATGAATATGAGTATTTGCACCCCCACTACCTCCTGAACTCGATTTACCCTGTATAAAATCATTATCTCGTGCCGAATACTGGGTCCACCCTTCTGGTACCTCATTGCCCTTAAAGAAACAGCATACCCCCGAAGGAATGTCTTTAATGTCCTTATCAGCCCTAATAGAAATTAAACCATACCATATAGGATAATTGTTTCCGCCCGCATGATTATGATTTATTGTATGACGGTGATTTGCTATAGCCGCATTATAGGTTCCTGAAACGGATGGAAGAGAGCCTGGGTTGGTATAGCCAGAATAGCCAGTATAAGAATGTAAATGACTGGCTGCTCCCCCGTTAATTCCTCCATTACTTGAACATTTCAAAAACCTATTATATAATTCTGTATATGCCGAAAAATCTGAAGGTACGCTTCCCTCAACAAATACTACACCACCTATAGGAATTACCAATCCACCACAAGCTGGAATCATTTTTCGGTACAATGGCTGATGATCAACAGGAGTTGTATGTCCATGATTAGCAGTGTGATTATGTATGTTCATTGAACTACACGGTGCATCTTTAGGAATTTGGCTACTAATTTGTTGATTTGAATTATTTGCCAGATTGAAGGATGAACTATTATGAGTATGAGTATGTGATCCAGCTTCACTTCCTTCAGCAGAACCACCACGTAAATAAACTTGATTAGTTGTCAAATCTGGGGAAGCATCTACTCCATTAAGAACTTTCCAAGGTGAAGCAGGCGTATTTTCAAAGAACGCTATTAGGTTTTCAGGAATACCAACCGCGCTATAAAATTCTTTCCAAACCCCGGAAACCTTTACATGACCACTTTCAATCTTTTTCCATGTTCCAGATATTTTGATCCAAATATCTGTTATTTCTTTCCATATATCTGTGATTTTATTATATAATGGCATTATGCTTCTCTCTTAAGCCAAATATCACCGTTTTCTCCATCTTCTGCCGTCGGATCTGAAATAGATACCCAATGTTTACCCGAAAAGAAAACTTCTATCTCATTTCCCATAGCCCTCATTGTTTTAATTCTATCTCGCTTATCAGCCTCAGAAAGAGCATCTATAGCAGTTTTTATATTATCACCTAACCTATTCGTTCCCATTTATGGTACCTTTACAGTTTGTAGAGTATCTAAACAATGATTTGCCCCCGAAAAGAGACAAAGCGGTAAATCATTTGCCCCTTGTGTTCCATTATTTAACGTTATTGATTGACCCGCTGCTGGCTTCACATTTACAGCACCTGTAGCTGTGATTTCAATTTCTGCACCATTTATTTCCAACAAACGAGTCCCGGTATCCTTGTTATATGTCTCCTTTACTCCAGCTTCGGTTATTCTTAATTTCTCTCTCTCTTTTCCCGAGACTGCTAATTCTTCTTTAGCCTTCTCCCCTACTTCCCAGACAGTATCAATCACTGAACATAGTACAAATGCTGTGTCGAGATTATCAGGTCCATCTGGAAGCATGATAAACACCTTTGAATCAAGAGGGGGAAGATCTCTTTCTCCGAAAGCTCTACTGCTATTGTATCCAGACCATTCTAAACTTCTTACTTTGATATGCCGTAATTCGATCCCATTTCTCATCTTAACATCTACAGTTACATCCGCTGAATTCTGTTTAGTCACTATTCCCCAGATTCCCCCAATATAAGAGGCTAAACTTGATTTATTGAATTCTCTTTTGTACTTAACAGAGGAATTCTGAATAACATTAGTAGGCTTACGGATTTTAGTAATGTTAACCTTCAAGAACTACCTCCTGGGATATCGCTTCTAATTTCCTCGATACTTGATCCAAGGGGCCTTCCATGTTGCCTGAAGCATCATATTTATAACCGCGGGTAATCGTTAATTTTGTTACCATTGGTCCGCCGTATTCCCAGGAATGATCGGAAGATTCTAAGTAGAATTCTCCTTCTAAGAATTTTATTTTCTCACCTATCCGCGGGTTGCGTTTCATGAAATTCTTATTATCCGATGTCATAATCGCTAGGCTGCCAGAATAGAATTCATCGTTATGCTCAAACCAGCGCTTAAGCATTTCAGAGACTTCCCGCATTATTACACTTGCCCCAACCCCTGTTTTGCTCCTGTCGTAATATTTGAATTCAACAATCATAGGTTGATATCCGTAGATTTTCCATTTTTCCCTATCAACTATATAATTTTTTCCCGTATCATTAGCTGAAATTATTGCTAGATTCTGACTGATTCCCGATCCAGGTAACATTCCCAGATAAAACGTAAACACTTCCGCATCGGATGTGCCGATATCATGATCCGTAATTATGATCGATGGTATCTCTATAAAATCTAATTTAGACCATTTTTTGGGTTCAAAAGGAGATAATCTGTATACTATTTCATATTTCTTCGATTCTGGATTCCAGCGCCCAAACAACTCGTTTACTGGTGGGAAAATAAAATTTGACAATAAATGCCACAAACTGTTTTCTCCCACTCGATATAGAGAGAAGGCTACAGGATAGATGGTTTTCAAATCGTCTGAGATTTCAGAATCAAAATCAAGAAAATGATCCAGAATAGGCTTGATTCCTATATTCACGCCTTCCAAGCCTATTTTCATTATCAAATCAATAAAATGCTGGTAAATTACTTTTATCAAAGCACCAACATCTCTGTCTTTCTCAATTTCTGCCGCTAGAGTTGTACTCAAACTGGCAGCTGCTCCACTGGCTATAGTTGAAGCCGCATACATGGCTTGATTTAACACCAGTTTGAAAGAAGATAGATATTCCCCTAATCCACCACCGGAAATTCTGATTTTTCTGTTCGGTTTTCCGTCACTACCCATACGAGCTGCATATCTGTTAGATTTCACATAACCAGCAAATCTTAATTCTCCAAATTCATAGATGAAAACTAGATCCCGTTTCCGTATCTTTTCAAGCCAACTTTTTCCGTTTCTATCAAGGCTGGGTACTAATTCTAGGCTAAATTCGGAATTGACAGTCGCTAAAGACTCTGAAAATTGATAAGAAATCAGATCGTTAGAGATAATTTCAGTCTCAGAATAACCGGAAATAGACGAGGACACAAAACGAATCACTGGAGGAACGGTTTGATAGCTAGAAGCAGAGTAATTAGGTCGTACAATTTCAACAATAAAATCTGGTTTTCTGATAACAACCTTCATTATTAATCCTTTACCAACTCATCACGTCCAGTCCCGCTCCAGAACTCGGAGTAGGTGATTCCTCAGTCACACCAATTTCAAGCTTACCGGCTTTATCTACCGTCTTGTCCATGCTTTCAACAATTGTGCGTAAAGCAACTAAAAATTTATTTAATTCTTCGGCAACTACCCGGGTACCCCCTTCTGAATATGGAGACATAACTCCCGGTCTTCCTTCGGTACCCAGCAATGCTCCAACAAACTTTTCTGGGAAACCCTTCCAGGAACCCGTCATTACATCTGGAATATTCATCATCTCTTCTAGAATGCCCAAGGCCGCTTCTTGTCCCAGTCCACCTCCTGCGGCTCCTGCGATTGTTCTTTTCAGCTCATCTGCTGCATGAGCTATATGAGCGGGTAGAGGCGATCCGGGTCTGCCCCTAACTCCTGTTGTTATTAATTCTGCAAGCGGTTGCAAACCCACCTCACGTTCCAGTCTAATACGTTTAGCCTGTTCTTTAGCCTGCCCCTCTTCGCCTATTCCCAATAAATTATTCAGAGTTTCAACAATACTCCCAGCACCTTCTACAATTCCAGCCTTAATCGGTATCAATTCCTTTGCTGAATCTCTGATCTCGCCCATGATAGCATTTTGAGCCGTCAAAAGTCGTACTTCTGGAGTTTCTGCCATAGCAGTCCAACCAGAAGGCAATGCTGCAATCATCGCTTCCCCGCCTTTTTCTCTTGCTCTCCAAATCGCTCTAGCTTTGATAGTATTAATATTGAAAGCTTCTTTAATCATTTGAACCGCATCAAATTCTTTTCCACCGGTTAGTTCTCTAATCAATCCGACAGTTTCCTCCATCATTGTTTTTGAGGGCCCTTTTTCCATTCTTTCCATGATATCCAGTACACCGACTGGTTTTCCTTCCGTTCTAAGTGCCCTCATGGCACCTCGGTATAACAAAACATCACCTTCTCTTTGAAGTGCGGTAGCTCCAGCAAATGCTGATGACATCTGCTGATATAAACCCACACCATATTGACCCTTAAAAGCATCTCCCAGCTCGGCCATCCAGGTCTGCATCAATTCAATATCTTCAAATCCTTTCACAATCCCTTTAGAAAGCCCCTCTTCAAATATTTTCAATGTCGCTTGTAGATATTCTTCATACTGTGCTCTTCCCATGCCAGCCTGTTGCAAACCACCGGCAGCCAAACCTAAAAGATTTCCTTGCTGACCGAACCTTAAACCCATTCCCATATATCTGGACAATAATCCTGGATCTGCCCCAAAACCCCGGGCATATTCCATTACCCTGCCCGCAGCCGGTCCTAATCCTTCTCCAGTCACTCCTGATACCCACGCAAGAGTTCCAAAAATATCTATTCCTTTTTCGAGACTCATTCCAAATTCAGCAGCCTTGTCTCCGACTTCGTCCATTGTCCTGCCGAAATTTCTGCTTGTTTCCTCTGAAGTTTCTCCCAACCTTCCCAAAGAAGCCGTTAATCCCATAATGGGTTCCATGACTTTTTCATATTGTTTCGCCAAAGCGTTGCCGGCAAAGGCTATTCCCCCCGCAACAGCGGCGATACCGGCTATTACTTTTCCTACTGCAGGAATACCCTCAAATGTTTTCCCAAGAGTACCCAGAACATCGGGGGCGGCACCAACTACATCTCCACCCGCCCCTAAAACTTGTACTGTTCTCCCGCCGGTTCTCAAGGCAGCCGTTACGCCACCAGAAATAGCTGGTAAACCGGCTCTTCCTGCTACAGCAGGCTGGTAATCTGGTGTCCGAGTTCCAATTTCTGCCTGCCGTGTTCTTTGCTGATCGTATATACGTTCTTCACGTTCAGCGAATCTCTTATATTGTTCTTCAATATCGCCGAGGTCTAATGCTTTCTGGATTTCTTCCCCTGCTTTGGCAATTGTGCGGAGAGAATCGGTAACTTTAGGCGCTATAGAAGAAACATTTTCTGTCGCAGAAATCCGTAACCCAACTTCAGCCATTAACTAGATCCTTTCTGATCTGTTCAATCTCTTCCTCTGAATATTTCATTTCCCTCAACTTGTCTTCTGGCAGGCTTTGTGCCTTGGATTCATCACTTTTGTATTTTCTGTATACGTTTTTCAGTTCATCGGAAGACAAGGACATCAAGTGGTTGAGGAATAATATTTCAATCTGATCGTTCGTCAGTTTCTTGTATCTCGTCTCCGTGGGTAATACCTGAAAATAGTCCATCACCCACAGGCGCATTTTTAACTCTGGCCTTGCCGATTTCAGAATTTCCTCGAAATCCTGATTTGGATATAGATTTCTGTGTTTCCCGGTAAAGCTGAAGGTACCTCCGGTATAACACGCCAATCAATTCATCATCAGGACAATCCTCGGCAGATTCCAGCTCATGCCACCATTCAGGCCCTTCGATTACAATACGGTCAAGAGTAGCATATGCTCTAAAACTTCTTATCGCATCTCCTGAAAAAGAATTTTGAGGTAGGCCCTCTAACATTCGTGCTATATCAGCCTCAATCAACCTGATGTCCTTCGGAAGCGGGAAAGCAAGTACAAATTTCCCTCGTTTTGTGGAAACTATCTCTGTAATCCGCTCCCCCTTTAAGATTAATTCCAGAATATCTTGAGCTTTTTTTCGACCCACTTTATTCTCCTTATGCCGCTATTGGATTTTTATCCCTTTTAATGGCCATAAATCTTATATTAGCAGTTACATAAGCATTTGGAGAGATTTGTTTACCATTACTTGCTATAACCACACCTGAAAAACTATCTTCCACCTTTTGAGTAGCCGTATTCAGAAATACAAGCTGATCAAATCCTCGGCCTTTACCATCGCGCTGCACCTCATCTCGACTGGGCAGGATATCATTAATCGTGATCTCCCCGCCATCCGCGTAAAGTGTAATCGTCTTCTCAGGTACGAAAGAACCCATATTCATCGTACAAGTATAACCCTGAGAATCCAAAGAGATTGGCCCTAAATGATTCAGGACAAGCCCCTGTACGATATTCCAGTCCTCATCATAGGAACAACTATTGGCAAGACCTATACTTTTAAGTTTACGGTCTATCATGACAAGCACTTGAACCCAAGCGCCGCCGACAATTAATTTTTCTGCCATTTTAATTTACCTCCTTATGCTACCATCGCATATATGTGCATATGCGAAGTAATGAATATGAAGTTCGTCGGTGGAGTAAGATTCGCATTATATTCAATCCTAATCTGATCCCCGACCACTGTTTTCACATAACCCCAGTAAGGCGGTTCTCCGTTAAACAGTCCCATGTCGTAATACTGAGAAAGTTTACCCATAGCAATAGCATCTACCCGTCCAAGCAGAGAGTTTTGCATACCCTTGCCGATGAAAGTTTCCTCAACGGCAACCCTGAGATCCCGACTCACAAACAAAGCTTCCCTCATAATGCTGAACTCACACCGTTGTAAATCACTACCCTGATAGGTAGTTATTGACCGAGCGGTTACTAAGCGTCCAGCCTTATTCTGAAAGCCTACACATACGCCGTTTTTAATCAGTTGTTCTACTTCCGTATCTGTACGTTTTGTTGCCCATCCCAGAATATTGACTCGCTTGTTCGTAGTAGGCTCTGACAGGGCGAGACACGTATACTGTGCCATTTGCATACAGGCATAATAGCTCGGCGCCCATGTCTGTATGATACCCTCGCCATCAAATGCATAGAAATTAGGATCGCAGAGCATTCCAGATTCACTACTCAGGGCTTTCGCTCTGGTTATAACCTGAGCTACTGTTTCGCCTGCAGCGCCACCTAGTAAGAACTGTCTTTCATTTCTCCCGTTGACAGAGTTCATCAGCTCACAGTGATTCTTAATCAGCGTATGGATAGCTTCATCCGTAACTGGAGAACTACCGAGCTGGATATCCTCATTCTGTAATGCAGTTAGACTAGTAGGCCATTCGTCTACAGTATAAGCCCCATCCGTACCACCTGAGAAATAGACCCAATCTGTATCAGGATCAGGCACTAATCTACTGGTAGTAGCATCATGAAAAGCAGCCTTGCCAATCCAAGGCATCACATTTAGCTGATCAATAATCGCCTGCAGATCGCTTTTTGCTATATAAGCCAAAGTTTTGATATCCTGAGCACTCACACTATCGAGTTCAATGCTCTTGTCTTTGGGATTGCTGGTCTTTATCGAGCAAGAATAATTGGCCTGATCATTGATGTAATTAACTATGTCTTCTATTGTGGGAAATGTGGAAAATAGAACTGTAAGATCATCCGTTGGAGCATCCGTACACGTTGTGGTAAGCTGAGTTTTTGTGATTGTCATGGCAGCAGCAGTACCAGAATTAGAATACTGAATCTCAAAACTTTCCTTTTCTATATTATCTTCTACCACCGCTTTGTTAGTCTGAAATTGAATAGTAAGTTTCATTCCAGGAGTAGCATCTTCCAGTTTCATCTTGACCTGATTACCGTGTAAACCCCAATCCCAGACTGTAACATCGATCATAACATCAGAACTGCTTTTTAATTCTCTGGATGCTTGCTCACCCGGATTGACTCTCAAAGCTGCTAATCTCTGAGGTACTAATCCTTCACCTGGATTGAAAGCTAACCGTATTGCATCCAGCAAAGGACCTCCTCTCAGAATTTCCTCTGCCTCTGCTGGGGAACCGAACCATAGCAATTTATTTGGCTCTCCACCTCGACAATCGCCCATAATTACGCCATTACTGGCACTGACTAGCCCTCCTGCTCCCTTTACGAAATCCAGTCTTGAATATGCTCCAGGGATATAATGCTGGCTAATCTGCCCACCTGATTGAAATACTGCTGGTTGTACACCCATATATAACCTCCTCTTTTTATTCTATTTTTCTAGTGAGCGTGGTTTGAATAAGTTCTTTCCACTCTTTTTCGGTTCTAAGATTTTTTCCAAGAAGATCTATAAGCATTTTCTCAATTTGCTGATCATATTTTTCCTCTTGTTTATTGAGATATTTCTGAATACTGAGCTTGATTATTAACCTTTCTTTTTTAGGACGACCCATATCCTATCTCCTTATACGTATGATCAACCCCAGCTATAGTCTTAATCTCCGTATTAACAAAATATTGATTCAAAGGATAATCAGCGGGAATGCCGATCATTCCCCCGAAATACATCTTGCCGAAATCAAAATTATAATTACCGGATCGCTGTCCATTTAACTGTTCTTCAAACAATTTCACGCTATAGATTTCATCTATTTCGTATCGTTTTTTGCCGACAAAAAAGGCATAAACTAAATCGTATATTTTATTTTTTAGCTGAGGATTATCTGTCCAGACCTCAATAGAAATCGCAGCCCTTCTCATTGTACCCGTCCCTTCACTCCAACTGTACTCATTTGCTTGAATAAAGGTCTTTAAAGCTTCCAGATCAGCATCAGGAACCAAATATAGTTCCCGATTGTTTTCAATATCCTTAATCTCATCTATAGTGATTTTCTTCGGATGAAGTAAAGGTTTAAGCTCCACAGGTTTCGTATCATTTGTTACAACTATGGTTATTGAGGGAAAGAGATCATTTGGAATAGGAGTGTTGTTAATCTCCTTATCAAAAAGAAAGGCAAACGGATGAGTAAGGTCTATCCTGATATTGGCATAGTTAGGATACATACTCCCGAACTTAATCTCATCCCTGAAATACTCTCTCATTTGTTTTAATAGTATTTCCTCAACATCTGGACAGAAGGTTATTACATACTTCATAAGCCCAGATCCTTTCTTAAACCGTATTCAATCAGATTTTCCACATCTTCCTTTGAAACATCCCAGATAGCCTGAGTAATGTGCATGGCTGGCATAGCAGGTTTCATCCAGGACCCCTCGGGAGAATCTTCGCTGATCACCCGGAAGGTAAAATAGGTACTATGTGTAGCCCTGGGAGTCCCCGTATCAAAGACAACCATACCCTCAAGATTGGCAAACTCTACCTTCAGTCCTCTTAACCGACCTCCCCAGGAATAAGTCGCCCGGGGTATCATCTCACCGCTGATATTCGGTTCATATTTGCCAGATCCTTCGGGTGCGGCCGTTACAGCACTCTTTTCAAACTCCCCCTTTTTGATTAATCCCTGAATCATCCTGTAAATAATGTCTGGCATGGGATTGCCCTGAGCTTTGGGCGTATGATGTCTAAAGGGAATGATTAAATAGCCTACTTTTCTCTCTCCTCCTCCTTTGATTTTCTTGATAGCTACCCTGGACTTTCTGCCAAAAGGATGAGTTGTTTTAAAATCAACCCCTCTGGTTCCCTCTTCCAGCCATTTAGCAACGTCGGCCTCCGAGTAAACTTCCCAGTCAAAGGGAGAAAATTGTCTGACTTTGATTGACCTTGCGTACCCTCCAGAGGGATTTTTTAACCGATGGGGGAACCCTTTTAATGGATTACCCGAGGCAAAAGATTTCCACTGTGGCATTAGTATCTTAGTAACTGCATATCGGAAAGCATCTGCAGTGGCCGGCATGCTCTTCTTGCCTACGGCTTCTAGGTTGCTTATGAGATTAGAGAAGTTTTCGTCCATAGCACTGACAGTAATTCTTATCATGGCCCCAAAATAAAAAAGCCGAGAAATTCCAAATTTCCCTTGAAATCTCTCGGCTTTTTTTGCAATACCGAATTTCAAAAAATATTTACTATACGTTAATATTTTACTCTTTTATTCTGTTCTAATCAAGCTATATTCCCTCGTTTACATTCCCTCCCGCACTAAACAGTTTAATTGCCACCCTTTTAGGCAGTCTCTGATTCTCAGCCGACCTTACCCCCGGAAACTCCCGTAAAACCCGGTATGTGGGATAAAAATCGAATAAAACGTACATATTCTCCCCCGCAACCGGAGTATTACCGATCCATTTAATCCTATTTCTGTCAAACAGAATATAGTCGGTTCCCTTTACATATTCTGCGGCCAGAGTCTCAATAGATTGTACTTCAGACACATAAAATTCCGGGATCCTATCATAGTAGCCTATAATATCGTCTACTACATTCGTCGAGTCTGCGGCGCCATGCACATCATCGGTCGTTAATATCCTGTGAGCTTCATATCCAGTCTTGATCGCCCCGGCCATGGTAGAAATTTCAGTCCAGGTGGCACCTTCCTCGAGATCCTCTTCTGTAACGGGATTAGTTTCATCAGCCGCCCCATGTACGCTGTCTACCAGCGCACAGTGAGCGTTGAACTGTGTTTTCAAATCATTTGTCAGCGTAATAGCCGTTGCCTTTGTATCTGCATCGGCCGCGGTCACTGCATTTGTATTATCAGCCGCCCCATGAACTCCACCCGTAGTAAAGACTCGGTGAGCTTCATACTCTACTTTCAACTCATTTAATAGAGCATATATCTCTTCTGGTACCGTACTATCGGACTCAGCCGTTGATTTCGTTAGGATTCTCTTCTGTGTTTGAGTACCTATCAGTAGGGTAATCACGTCCCCCTCGCCCACCCTGCAATAACTGGGGAAGGTCAAAGATGCGTCCCCACCGAGCTCGGCCAGCCATTCTTGATCGGTTTTCCTCGCCATTTGACTGACAACCAGAAACTTAAACGGGGGCAGATAGGTAATCTCTGCCTTAATAACATCCGTTGGCTCCGGTTCTATTGATGGTTCTTCGGTGATTATCTTGTTTCTGTAGAAACTGAATACGGTATATTCTTCTGCCTTAGTCTCGTTCTCAATCTTGACCACGGACAGAATATCTCCGGTTATTTCCCCATATTCAGTAAGAATGTAAATATCAGCCTCAAACTGATTATTTCCCAGATACTTACAGTCTACGGTTAGGGTTTCATATAGTAATCTGGTATAAGACGCTTTGAGGAATTCGTTTTTATACGGCTTTCTCTCGCCCAAGAAAGTAATATAGTTCCCCTCAACGCTTACGATTGTATATTTTTCTTCCCTTCGATAATCCATTAGCGAAATCACGCTATTAATGGTATCCTCAGTCCTAACCCTGCAGACCCAATCGCTCGTTACAACCGCGTCTTGATCGTAAATATCTGCACTTTTCTGAAAGTCATATTTAAAACCATCACCTTTGCAATATTGACAATGTAAATCAGGTCTACCAGTATCAAGTATGCATGAGCATTTCTCCCCTATCATCCAGCGTATCCACTGACCTTGGCGAGTTATTAAGGCTTCATGGGTTTCTCGGGATAATCTTAGTTTGATGGGTGAATATTTGCTAAGACCTTTAATACTCATATTGAACCTATGATAAATCTCGCAAACTTATTTCTATTATTTTTAATATATCTCTCTATTTCGTCACCATAGATTTTAATACGCGCGCCAAAATATGGGTTCTCAACGCCCTGCGTACTCGAGAAACTTTCTGCAATACCATCCATAGACAAACTACTTGATGAAAAACCTGCCAGTAAACCATCACCTACAATCGCCAGAAGCCTCATGGCAGCCCATTTGCCCATTACATCTCTAAGGTCATCTGGAATCAATCCTGCGTGCTTCCGTCCCACGCAATAGTCCACGCGGTAGGCGTGAGGATAATTGACGCCTGAGAAATATAATCCCGCAGCGGTAAAATGGATACCCAGACTTGTCTGTATCGTACCGGTCGGTCCAGCTTTAGGAAAGAAATGAATAACTCCCTTCCGATGATCAATCCGTATCCATGGTAATAGATTCAATATTCTTAGGCCAGTTATAGCACAAAAATCAAATCTTTCCACGGATAGAATGGGTGCTCTCCGCAAGGTGATATGTCCGACTCTCGTCCATCTGTGCGGATTATACGGATATGGATCCTCCGCAAAATCATAATCCAATCCCTCAGTAAGTGAATCATCTGGCTGGCAAAGCACTTTCTTTTTATGGATTTTTATATTCAGAGTTCGCTCAAACTCAGCTACCGTAGATTTGATTGTATATCGTATCTGTTGATCCGTAAAACTCTCACCGTTTGAAGCTCTGAAATCAATGCCCCAAAGGAAATGAAACCTCAAATCGTCCGCAGTCAACACCTCCCCAAATTGCTCTTCAGGCGGTTCATAGTTCTCAAACGTCCAGCCTACTTTCTCATCACCGATATTCACCCAATCGCCGTATTCATAATCTGAGGGATCGCCGACTGTGTATTCTATTCGATAGCGGTATTGATAGAGTCCTGCAGGTAAGTCATAGTCTGTGAATCGGGTAGAGGTTAAGAGTTCGGGGTCCCCAATGTCGGTCCACTGAGTACCGTCCCAGAATAACCAGGATCCATCAAGTATCTTTCTTTCCAGACGATAACCTGAAAAGTTATCTTGTCCTGAAGCATCTTCTAATGTTATGACAACATCTAGATTAATCTTGATTGCTGTGATTTGCATGAGATTAGCCTTTTGAGAAAAAAGGGGAAGTCAAACTTCCCCCGATATTAAACTTTCTTATAGCCTGGCACCTTCAAAAAGTGCTCATATTCTGCTTTGCTCACCACCGCAATTCCATCTTCGTCAAATACGGCTGGTTTCCCCGGTGTTATTCCATAAACGGATTGACCTGCTCTCACAAGATTTTTAATCTGAAATTTAGAACTTCCAGATTTTTTATCTTTTTTATCGTCCTTGGGATCGAGAGCTGAAGGATTCTCCGGGAGGTCGGTTTCGGGATTATCATTCTGATCACCCGAAGGATTTACGGGAAGATCAGCTTGCGGATTATCATTCTTATTTTTTCTCTTCATTAATTACTCCTTATCTCTTGACCGCTAGTATGGTTACTAAGCCTTTTACTCCAGCAATACCATTACCAGAAGCGCAGACAATTTCCAGGGTATCACCCTTTGAAATTGTTGAGTAGTCATCATCAATAGTACCAGCCCGATCTATGGCATTGTCAGTCGCACAGACTATTGCATCCGTAATAACGTCGGCACCTTTTAATTGCATGGTTCCACCCGTAACAGTTCCCCTGGCCTGAATAATCACATCCAGGATTTCAAAATCAAACGGAGCATCGGCATTAAAAATCTCTAAACCGCTGGCCGCACCGATTGTAACCTCATATTCTATGATGATCGGGAAAAAGACTTCAGTCTCTAACTCGCCCTTTTCCAGTTTTTCCAGTTTATTACCCAGTTTGACCCCGCCCAGCATCGGACAACTGCGATTAAGCCTAGCTAACTCTTTTTCACTGAATATCATAATTGTCTCCTTTAAAGTTAAAGTAAGGAAGGGAGAATATTCCCCTCCTTATTCCTCCTTTCTCCTTAGAACCAGTTCATGGTCCGATAGCCGACGTTCTTGACCATCCCGTGATACCAAGGAACCTTGATATCTAATGCGCCAAATAAAACGATCAAGAATGGGATAATTGCTGCGTTGGTTGGAAATAAATCAAATTTCATGAGCGGCATGAACTGATCCCACTGGGCGGCTGGTTGCATACTGTCCTCGCTAACCATAACAAGCTCACCGGTCCCCGGTAACCACTCGTCTACGTCATTCGTAATAACGTCTGTGGCCGCCGTAGCTGAAGTTGCAACTTTATACATCTCACGGCAATCCGTACCATCCGCAGCATCTTTCTTAGACCGACAGACGATATATCCGGTTTGATCATCATCCGCATGAGGAGTAATGGTGATCTCTACCATTTGTCCAGCGGTTGGAGCCGCAGAAGCCGCCACACACCCAGCAGAAATACCGGTCTTGCTGATAGCGAAAACCTGATAGTAGTAAGTTCCGGCAGTTTCAGCGGTAAACCCACAAGCTCCAGCAGTTTTAGCCTTAGCCAGCAGAGCCATAGTAGGCGCACCAGGTGGTTCATCACCTATAGTCACTGGCAGGGCTTTCACCCTGAAGAACTTGTCCGGTCCAGCAGCCTCCCCAGCGACTAGAATATCACCACTGAATGGCGTAGGATAAGCTTCGATTACCATCGAACCCAGCCGATCATTCGGGTTAGTTCTTAATCTGTCTTTGATCAGATCTTGAATATCCCGAGAGATAACAGGCGGCGTAAAAGCGTGAGTAGCATAACCACCGGCTTCATAAATCATCCGGGCAAGATCAGATATAGCATTTTCTCCGTCGGCCGCGGTCATATCTTTACCGCGCAGGTCTACAATATTTTGCTTGGTTGTAGCGGCGGCAAGAATCTGGTTCTGAATGCTGTCAAACTGCTCGGGTACAGCATCTTTGTCACCGTGAAAACAACCTAACTCACAACCTTTCAGAATTGTAAGAGTCCCAGCCTCTTTTTCAGAAGCTTCAGCATCTTCCAGGGTGGTGGCAGCTCTCATCTGCAGGGTAAGCTTACGGTAAGTCTGCATGTACTTCATCGGCATGGTGATTCTTGCGAGAGTCTGAGAGGTCTCAATCGAATCTTCACCTTCTCCGACGAAGATCAGTCTTTCATCCCCAACATCCTCTCGGCGGGTATACTCATGAATGGTAGAAGTAACAGGCTGTTTCTTCAGCAAGTTCATGAGCTTGAAATCCTGTCGTTTGAATGTTAGAGCATGAACTAGAGTTTTTTCGATATCTTGCGGAATAAGCGCACGACCACCTGCCATGGCAGCCGCATCGGTTTCATATCCCGCTTCCAGGGCTTTCATTAAGTCGTTGACTGCCCCGACCTTAAAATCAACATCGTGTAAAAACATATTCTATAACCTCCTTTTCTTCTTTAATCAATAGATTTCAAAATCCGAAGATCTTCGTCGGCGATAGCGATTCCCTTGTTGAGTCTATCTTCAAGAATGCTGTGTTTCCTCAACGTTATTTTCCCTTTTTCTAGAGCGAGTCCAGCCTTCTTTAAGATTTCCTGTCGGCCCATGACAACCTCTTTGCCGTCATCACCGAGAAACTTACGTTCGGATTTCTTGAGGACAGATTTCCGGGCTTCTGGCTTATCGCCCAAGCTCTTGGTAAACTTCATGGTTGCACCGAGAGCTTTACCAATAGCCTCATTCTTCTGTTCCTGAGCGTCAAATCGTTTTTCAAGAGCCTCAAACTTATCAGACATGCTCTTAACAAAACTTTTCAGAAACTTTGAAACGTCAAGGAGTTCCTCTTCTTCCTCTTCAACCTTTTCAAGAAGAGATTTTTTAGCCGTTTTCTTCAATCTTTCCTCTTCTTCCTTCTTCTTCTTCTCTTCCTCTTCTTCAGGCGATAGAGGCGGAGTCTCGGGCGGAATCTCAGGAGGGATAGTAGGCTCCTCTTCCTTCTTTTTCTCGCCCTTCATAGCCTTTTCGAGTTCCTCTATAGACTCGTCAAAGGCTTTTTCAAGAGTTTCATCACCCATAATATTCACTCCTTTTTTTACAAAATTTTTCTTCTGCACTATTAACTTGAGAATCTGGTCGGTATCCTCTTCTGAATACCCTCGATTCTTCAAAAATTGCCTTGCTTCATCTACAGTCTTTATGTCTCCAAAAGTTAGAGCCATAACTACCGCAGTAATATTTTTCTTATCTTTGCCGCCTTCAAGATCCTCTGGAATCAAAGCCTGTCCACCTGTCATTTTGGCGGCATCCGTTTCATAGCCTGCCTGCAGGCTCTTAACAAAACCTTTTGAAGATAAACTTGCAGGCATCAACGTTTGATTGACTGGCTTGTATGTTAAAGCCAATTCATCCCATGCCACGCTTACCACTTTTTCCACAAACTTTCTTAATTTGTTATCAAAGACTTTCTTTATGACAGGTTTTTTCCCGGCTATACTTGTTTTAACAAGCTTAGAACCGTCTTTAAGCTTGCTAATGATTTCCTGTACAATCTTGTTTGATTTATATAAAAGAGCTTTTACAAAAGTCTTATCTCCAGATTTTTTAACTTCTAGTGGCTCCCCGATGATATATTTCTCAGAATTCCAGTCTTTCTCCCCCGGAACCGGTTTTAGATGCCTATGATCGTAAGAGACTAGACCATTTTGAAGAAAGTAATCCTTCGATTCTAACAGCGCACGTTGTAGAACCTGCTGTTCTTCATAATCAAGATTCTCATTTGAAGCCTCGGCCCAGATGATATAATTACCATTGGCATCCGTTTCGATAGACTTTGAGAGTATAAGTTCTAAAAAGACTTCTTTTTCTTCCATAAAGCCCGGAAAATAAAAAAAGCCAGCTGCCCCGAAGGACAATCGGCCTGTTCCTTAAAACCGTTTTGGCGTGGGAATAAGAACCTCTTTTCCCCACAATCTTTAATAAAATAATGTATTCTTAGTTTATGTTAAACAATAATTTATTTTATGTCAACAGTTTCCTTTGCCTCAATAAATTCGTATAGGCAGTTTTTTCTTTTTCACCGCCAGTTTCGGCTTTTCGCTTAAAAATCTCAATCTGATTCTGAACCATATTATACCAGCGGTTTTTTGTTTTGGCAACCCCTTTTTTGACATTAAGACCGCGTTTTCTTAATACTTCGGTATGGGAGAGTAATTTGATTAGTTTATCTCTGTCATCTTTCATATTGTCTTTTTATACGAGCGTTATTTTATACCCTTTTTCTTCAAGCAATTTTTTGAGTTGATTAGACATATCTCTTGCATGATCTATACTAAATACCGCACCACTGATGTAAAATGAATTGCCTCCCTCTTTGGGTTTAGTAATATCTACGGCACAACTCCAACCCCAGTCATTCTCACGACAATGAGAACGACCCTTTAATAATTCTGGCAGATTTTCAATACATGATTCCAGATCATCAATTTTAACTGGTTTATTAGCTACAATATCTATACTCCAGCTCATGTCAACTTTCCCCTATCTTTGTCTCTTTGGATCTCATCAATATCATAATCTGCTTTTAGCATTTCGATTTTCTTAATCTTAATTCTCTTTTTACCCATCTACGCTACTCCCTCCAGCCCTTGATTATATTTATATTGCTTTACTTGATCAATATATGAGGCCAGCCCTACATCGTCTAGGCTACCAGGGTCAAGTTGAAAAACCGCTCCTAACTCGGCTTTTCGCTGTATTCTGTCCCATTTAATCTTCTCATGCTCCGTGTCCGTAACAATATCATGATAGTCTATCTCTTCGTGTAGTTGCCCATGTCTATCAATACGCCCCATTCTTTGCTCTCGCACCCAGGAAGTATGAGGAAGATCATAATTCATAAGATATTTTGCATTTTGTAGGTTTATTCCCGTTGCCCCTGCATCTGAACACAGCAAAATATCATATTTTCTATCTTTCGGATTTGGCGGATTAAAAGCATTCTTGACAATATCTTTTTCTTTGCCACTTAATGAACCCTGAATTACACCTACTCTCACTCCGTATTCTCCTAGAGCTTTTTGTATTTGGTTAATGGACTCAATATTGTGAGCGAATATTACTCCAGGTTGCATATCACCTACTTTAGCTCCACTTGCAGGATGATCTGCCATATATACTTTTTCAGAGATCAGATTCAACACTTTTTGGATTTTCGCATTAGTTCCATGCGGATGTTGATTGACTACTCTGTTCAAAGCTTCCTCTTTAATTACACCTATAGATTCCTGCAACCTTCTTGTAATATCTTCATGTCTTTCTGAAGATATACCTTTAAAACTGTTAGGAGAAAGCAGTTTCATAGCCTCAATGTCAGCTTTCCCCGCTCGATGAGCTTTTTGAGTACGTTTAAACGCACTTTCTACTTGTTTGTGTGCCTCAATCTGTTCTTTAGACAATTTAATTGTTTCTTTTTTCTCATTACGCCTAACCCCAGTAACCGTAGGAGAGGCATAATTGTATCTGGAAATCAATCTTCTTAAAGATTCTTTCGTAAAAGAAGAGTCAATTCCGTATCGTTTTATAAACTCATTTCTGTCATTAAATTTCTGTGGATCTATCTTTTTGAGCATATCAAACGCTTCACTTGCATCATTTTTAACCGGCGTAGCAGACTGGTTCATAAAATATGGAGTATTCTGATTCAGAGCATCAAGAACATTCGCTAAGGTACTATCTGGCTTACCCTTTCTTTTGGTTGTATAATGAGACTCATCCACAACCAGCATAATGTCTGATTCAATTCCTTCTTTATCCATAACCTCTTTCATCAACTTTTTTCTTTCAGTCTGAGAAATAGAGTTAAAATATTTTTTCGTTTCATTTTCGCTCTTATTAATATGAGAACTGAGAAGATAAATCATGTCGTCTCTCAAAGATTGATGGGTAAATACTGCCATATCAAGTTTGTTATCTTTAAGAGCTACTATCCTCTCTTCTCTGGACATTCCAGGATTCGCATTCCAATTATATTTCCCGGGTTCCGTATATTTCAACATTTCAGAATTATGATTCCAAAATCCTTGACACCAATAATTATGGGTTAGTGGAATCTCAATATCATATACATCTTGACAATTTAGTGGAGAAATGCTTATTATCCTATTGGTTCTTAAATATGAGTAGGCTAAAAATCCAAATTGAGAAAACCGTTCTTGTTGAATTGATAAATCAAGATCTTTCAGAGCGTGACATTGCTGCAAAACTCGGGATGAATTATACCACTGTTCATCATCGGATAAAAGAATATGGCTTAAAAACCCATAATTGTTGCAATTATCACATGGATGAAGATCAATTACGCAAATGGGTTCTACAAGATCATCGTTCTTGCTCCTGGATTGCAAAACAGATTGGTTGTTCCCGGTCTGCTGTTCGATTAAAACTTGTTGCGATGGGGATTGAGCGTGTTGGTAATATTTATCGCCATCAAGGTAATAAGGCCAATAATTGGCATGGTGGACGTATTTATCGACATGATTATGTAAAGATTCTTGTAAAAAATCATCCCCGCGCTGATTCCGCAGGTTATGTTGGTGAACATATCCTCGTAATGGAACGATATTTAAGCCGATATCTTCATGACAATGAGGTCGCCCACCATAAAAACGATCAAAAAGATGATAATCAGATTGATAATCTTGAATTGATGGGAGATCGTAAACACAGGTCCCTTCATGCATTGAAATATCACCAGAAAAGACGCAAGAACCTTCGTTTAATTCCATAAGATATTCCCATCCTCGCTCTGTCAGAAACCTGTGTTTTCCAGTTACAATTATCTTATTTCCATTATCCAGTTTTACTTCATACATTAGATCCTGACCTTTTATAAAAGGAATACTTGCCAGGAGTATTATTAACTTACCACTCTCTGTTAAACTATATACAAAAGGACGTACTTTCTGATTTTTCATTTCCCTAAAAGTCAAACTCTTATTTCTTATAGGATCATATAATATCGTATCACCCGTTACACATCCAAATTGCGCCTGAACTACAGAAGGAACAGCATATATTGCTCTGCTAACTTTTCCTTTGCTCTTTAAATTTGTAAAAGCTCCAATCGAAACAATTGACTTTCCTTTACCAGTCCCAAAACTAATATTAATTCGCTTTGCTTTTTCAAACATCTTAATCGCACGTTGTTGCTGGATATGTTTATCGCTGGACATTGTCATGCCCGCGAATACTTTGACTTTCTCTCCTCTGCGAAAATTAGTCGATACTTCGGGAATCAAAGACTTTAGTTGCACTTCTGCGCGCTTGCCTATAGTAATGATTTCCGACCCATCATCTTGCTTGACTTCTTCTTCTCCAAACAATCCAAGTTGAGCTTGATCCTGCTTGCGTATCTCTTCTAATAACTGAAGTGCCCTATCTCTCCGGACACCAGCCGCAAATTTTCCACCCTTTCTTTCTGCTACCTTTGCTGTTGCCGATTGCATTTCAGCCTGTACTTTATTTAGAATGTTATCCCGCATTTCTTTGTCAAGAGTACCCAAGACATGATCTTCCCAATTAGCTATCTTTTTAACTCCTGTTTTTATCGGTTCGCCATGAACTCGACCATGATTTCTAGCATATTCTTTGAGGAAATCGCCTTTGATTTTATCTAATATAGTTTCTTGTGATCTTTTGACATCTCCATGCATTCGCACATATTCTCCCCAAGAGGTTTGTTCTCGCCGGACTTCACCTGCTTCCAGCTCGGCTTCTGTGGCGCCGCTCATATATTTGATATAATGATCTCGCATTTGAGATTCATACAATTCGGTCAATTTATCTGGCAATTCTGCTTTTTTTTCTTCTATTACTTTTCTAGCCTGTTCTTTATTCTCAATAAATCCCTGTTCGAGATCCGTTTCTATATTTTCTATCTCAATAAAAAGATCATTAACACCCATAACATTTCGTCTATAAGTATCCCAGTCCTTCTCCTTAACTTTGGCAAGTGGCGGAACCTCCTGCATACCAAACATATCCTCTGTACTGTGATTGGTTATGAGATCATTTTTAATAACCTCAAAAGCAGACTGCTTATTTTTTCCATTTTGATTTAAAAAGCTATTCCATAATCCAGTTTTACTCTTGCCTTCTCCGGTTTTAAACTCTCGACCTGCTGTAGTTTGGGCCATTGTACCTTCATATATATTCTTTTCCCAATATCTTCTTAAATCAGTCATTTCCTGTGGCGTTAAATCTTCTGTACTTTTGAAAGCAAAACTTCCTTCTGGCACAGCTCCCAGGCTGCGATGTATAGCTTCCGTAGTATTCTTGTCTACCGGCAAACTTTGAAAGTCAATATGTTTATTTTTAAACTCTGAATTATCTCTCAAATAGTCCTCTGCAATTGTATTCATCTTTCTTTCTACAATCAAATAATCCTTTTTACCCCCACCCATGATCCCCAGATCTTTCATAAGACTGGAATATTGCGACATTTGATCGGAAGGTATTTTTTGCAACGTCTCTGGAGATAATAAGTCACCTATAATATCTTGCATCAGCATTCCATCTGCTATACGCTCACTTATCATTCGATTCACATCTGCATTAGTATCACCTGTAAAAGAAAAAGATTTTGCTACAGTCATATCCTTAGTTTCCGGGTCCTGAAAACTACTCTCTGGTCTGAAAACAACACCATCAGGAAGCCATCCTTCTTGATCTTGTGTACCTACCTTGATTGCTTCTATTTCATTCTGTAAATTCACTTCCTTCCGATCTATACTATTAATCAATTTATTTATGAATTCCTGCTCTATTGTTATGATTTTATTCCCGGCAATTGAATGTATTTCGTAATCATCTTTCCGTAGGCCCAAAGCTCTCATTCTAACGATTGCCTCTTCAGTGCTTATCCTCCCCAAATTTGTATCAATTCTCTCAGGATCCTTTATCTTTTTTAATGTAACCACCATGGCAGCCGAAGCCTCTAAGGAACCTAAAGCTTGACCCATGATCTGATTTGCCTTATTCAGATATTGTAACCGTGTTTCATTCAATTCGTTAAGAACGGCCAGATCATTTGGATTATTGGCAATTTCCTCTTGGATAGTCTCTGCCCGATTAAGTAATTCCTGTCCTTTTTCTAAAGCCTCCTTGACAATTCCTTCATTAATTTCATCGTGATAAGCTTCCATCCCCTGAGCAATATCTTGATAATCCTCGGGCGAAGTATTTCTTCTAATGAGAGTAGCCAAGAGTTCTGCGCTACTGCCAATACCCAGTAAATCTACTGTATCGCGGTTTAAACCTTCATATTTTAGTACTGCCAAAGAAATCGAATTAAATCCGTTATAATTCCCGTTGGCTATCCACTTTTCCGCTCCATCTTTATTCTTTTCTATTTCCTGCAGGAAGGACCCATTCAAAGCACTCTGTCTTTCAGATTGCAACCTCTCTTCCTCTTCCATGAGAGAACGTGCCAGATCTTCACTGCTCGGCATCCAGTCCAATTTTACACCATTTCCATATTTCAAATCGTTGACTTCTTCTGCTACTTGCTCTTCAGACGCACCGTCTAATGTGATCTGTACTTCATCAATACCCTTGGGTTCCTCTTTCTCGACCTCTTCCAGTTTATGTTTCATCTCCAGATACTTTTTCAACAGTGTAGTTTTAGTATCCACATCTTTGATCTTGATCTCATGTTCCTCTCTTTCCTCATAAATGGTCTTTTTGATTCTATTTATGTCTTTGTTTGTTTCTACTCCTTTTCTTATGAAATTAGCCGCCTTCGGACTAATTTCATCTGCAATCTGTTCCATTCGCTTTTCAAACTCTTCTTCCTTTCTCTCTTTTAATACAGACTCGGTTAATTTTCCTTTTTCCTCTGCGGATTCTCTATATTCTGCTATAAATCCCTTTCCTTTCTGTCCAATTTCCGTTTTAATAGCTTCTCCAGCTTGACTTGGTTCTTCTATTCTCTTTTCGACTTCCTGCCTAAGATCGACATCATCAATCATATCTCTCTGAAATTTGCGTATTACTTCTTTGGCATGAGCTATTACGTTTTTCCTTTGACTTTTTAATGCCCTTTTTTTAGCTTTTTCTAACAATTTTAGTTCTTTTTGAATCTTCTCAATTAAAGGATTACCCGCATGGAATAATTGAAGTTGTTCTAATTGTTTTTCTAATTGGATCCTTCGATTATCATAATCCTTTTCTATCGGATGCAAATCCCAGCCTAATGTTTTAGCAACTGAATCCGCAAATGATTCTTCAGTCTCTACTATCTTCTCTTCCTTGGTTAATTCTTTTTCTTTCTTTTCCTGTTTCTTTAGTTTTTTAGCTTCCTTATATTCTTTCTTCTCTTCTTTGGTTAATTTTTCTAAATATTTTCTCTCTTCTTCCTTTTTCTCTTCTTTTTTGGCTTGTTCCGCTTCCTTCCGTTCCTGAACTTTCGCCTTATACTCTTCAGGACTCTTAATATTGCTCAACCTCATCATGTTCAGGCGGCCGCCTGCTCCACCAATAATATGGGCCGTACCCTCGCCGGTATCTCTGATTAATACTGGTACACCTTTTTCCCTGCCTTGGGGATGAATGGTTATCCAACGGGTTCCAGTAGGATACTTTGCAGCTGCCTTGGCTTGATGTTCAGGCTTTATCCCAGGAGGAATCCCTCCAGCTTTTTCCAATCTCTCTAATAGTTTAAGAGATTTCCGCATTTTGAAATATTCTCGGATATTTAACGGCTGATAATCTAAAGGCTCAATATGTAAGAAGGCATCAGCTTTTAAAATCTCAACATCCTGTGGATTGTAGAAATACCCTTCAATTTTAAATAACATGATTTACTCCATTATATTCTCTTGGAATTACAAATCGAATCATTTCGTTGACATTTTCTGTCTTTTTTTGCAGTTTATTTATAACTTGCATCGCCTTTTCAAGTGATTTCTCTTTTCTCATAACATCAATCAGCTTTTCAAAAGCATCATACAAATTCTTTCTTTCCCCCTGATCTGGATATATATTACCAAATGCCGTTTTATAAAGCTTTGATCCGGTCCCTGAGACTAAATAAGTAGATTTCCGATTACTCTTTGTAAGTTTGTCTTCAATATATGATTCAAACGCCCGGGCGGCCATTTCATGTGTCCTGAACCAATATCCCCCCATCTTTCTGGAATCCCGGGAAAAATTAGTTTCCACCCTATAATAAATAGGTACTTTCTTTGGCAATTTCTCTCCCGCCTCAATGCATCGGTTAACGGAATAACGAATGAACTTTTCAATTAATATCTCATTATCAGTGTTGCCCTTGCCGAAAAATCTATCGGCATTGCTCTTCATTACCTCAATTGCATATTGGACTAATGTAGAAGCTTTGCCAGAAACCATTCGCTTGTAGATTTTGTTGGCGTGATTGAACAAAGTATCAAATCCTCTTTTCTCATAATCATCTTTAAATTGTATCCCCTCGGTTTTTTGCGCTGAAAATTCTTTTTCTACTCTTTTATATTGCATCATGTCCAATACATCATTCATGGCCTTTTTAATATCTGTCCTCTGTCTAAGAAGATTATCTTTCGTTAGGAAATTAATTTTCCCTCCCTTTTTCTCGTTTTCAACTTCGTACAGGATATTATCGATAAAGTGGAACCATTCATGAGCTAAACTTCCACCTCCCCTAAATTTAGTCATATTAATTACTGTCTTGACCGGCTCATAATGCGCGCTTGCCGTTCCTGATCCCCTGGCCCCAAACGCTAAAGCCAACCGACCGTTAAAAGAAATCTGTCTGTCTTCTATTTCCAGAATATCCGCTAAATCAGAAAGTGCCTCAGCACATCTACGTGTATGATAGTCGCCTGATTCCTTGTCTTCAGCTACATAGTTGCCATACTCTACTGCTCGGATACCAAAAGTTTTCAGATATTCCTCGGGATCCTCAACTTCAATCTCCCGGCCACCTGTTCTATAAACCCGTTCTTCTACAACCCTGCTAAACTTCTCCTTCTCTTTGCCCTTTTCTTTTTTCTTAGGCTCAGTCCATTCCCAATTATCAGCATCCGTTTTTTCCAATTGCCATAATTTAGTACATTTTTCCTTCAACTTAAAATATTGATTACTTGCCATTCCCGTACTTACGGATCTTATTCCCATGTCATTGTTAGCTGTTATCATATATAATGAATTTGCTCCCCTGCTTCCAAAAACATTATACATCTCGTTCTGAGCAGTGGGTTTTGAATAATAGTGATATTTCTTTCTCGCAGCTATTTTTTCCTGAAAAGCAGGTACTCCCCTTTTAAGTTCCACCAATTCAGCTAAACTATTAGCACAATCTTGTACGCTCCGTGCATTCCTTAGAGCATCTTGAATATCATGTAAATACTGTACATACGCCTGCCGTGCTTCAGGATTATCCTGCGGTCTTGGCGCGATAGAAGTATAAAGCTCCTTGATTAACTGCGTAGCCTGAGAACTGTATCCCTGTTCTCTGTAGAAATTAAAATCGAACTTCCCCAAAATATTATCTTTAGTAACCATCTCATAAGCTTCTTTGGCATCTTTCTCAATATCTTCAAGATTCATCGTTGCAAGTTTAGCAGCCCAAATGTCCTTTTTAGCTCCGCCGATTTTTTCACCTACATCCTCATAATACTTTTTGCCCTCCTCTTTAACTCTACTAGCTGGTCTTCTTTCAGGTTCCTTCTGTGGTAGCTCCTTCGGTTTTTTCTTTGCTTTTTCCTTTTCTACAGGTACTGCTGGTTTCTTCTTCTCTTCAAGAGGTGGTTGTCCAAATAGACCATACTGAACAGGTCCCTTTTCTTCTTCGGGATTGACCCAGACTGTTGTTTGGAAGGTCTTACCCCCGCGGGTAACCGTAACTTTCTTGGGGACTAACCGCCATTTTTTTCGAGCTTTGGACAAACGAAGGATGCCAGCTAAAATTGAAATATTTTTTCTGGCTTTTTCAACTGCTGGAATAACCAATCGAAATGTCATGTTAACCCCCTTCTATCTCTTTCTTGCATGTCTCGCATACTCCAAATACTACACCCCGAGAATTACAGTGAGGAGTATAAAAAAACATCTGTTGCGTACCCTCTCTTTTGTTGCAGATAATACATTTAGTTTCTACTGGTCGCGGAGTAATATCTTTTTCTCGTTTATTAAATAAACCTAACATTAAACATCTTTTACCAATACTTACTTGGATAAGCAGGGGCTTTGATCACATACAGCGTGCCCCGGTCCCCGGTCATAGTCTCGATTTTTAGTTTATTGATACGATTATTAATGATATGCACCTTACTAGAGTTCGCCTCTATTGCAACGTCCTCCCAGATCGTGTCACCGTCCCCATCGACTACCAGAAGATCATCCCCCACCGTTGCACCTTTTGAAATCCAGTGAAGATACGCAATACGCTCCTCTCCCGGTAGCTGATCACCTGCCGCCGTCATCTTTATGACCGGCTTACTTAGCTGAGTTTTTGCCATATTATTTGCCTCCCTTTATATTTCGATCAATCTTTTGAGCTATTTTCCAGAATTTTTCATCCTCTTCTGATAACTCTGGATATTGCCTATATGCGATCCTCTTCGCCCGCCCGCAAGCTTTCTTAATCTTCAGCCTACCCCCGCTACTCTCATAATTGCCTTTCAACATCTCTTTGAATTTATCAATATCTACTACATCCATTCCCCCGAAGAAATCAGGATTATCGTATTGAGCAAGATAAGCTTTTTTAGCTTCACCTGGAGTCCTAAACCCCAACATCACCTTGTCTTCATCGTAGGTCTTTTTAATAGGATCTTGCTGCCTGACAATACAGACTAATCTTGACTTTTTATCTGGACCTATATAACAGTCAATATGATCTCCGTCTTCCCCGGCCCCGAACTCCCTGATATAACCATAAGGATATTTCATTTTAATCCGCCACTTATGTCCATCAGGATCAACGCCCTCCCTGACCGATCCTTTACGATTCTCAATACTGATTTTCAATCCCTGAAATTCTGTCCTCCCTTGTAATTCATGACCCGACCAGGTCATTGATTTCTCTATAATCAACTTTAAACTTTTTCCTGTCCGCTTTTTCCATTCTTTTAAGGCGTTTTGATATTCCTCATCGCTTTCATAGTCTTCTTTCTCCGGACATCCTCCTAGTTTTTTTCCAGTAGGCCCCTTTCCTTCTGGACCCGAACCATCGGGTATTCCCCTGATTTTGGCTATTCCCTTAATTATGGCAGGAATCACTAAACTTATAGCTTTTTTCAATCCTGCCCTTTTCAACACTTCCTCAGATAACTCAATACCATGTTTCTTAGCCGCTCTCACAATTCTTTTCCAGATAGCCTTCTGTTCTTCCGGGGAATATTGATTATGATTTGCAGGTACTGAGAAATATGACAAAGCACTTCTTATCCTCTCCTCGGAATCTAAAGGATATTTGAATTCCGCGGGTATCGCGTAACTCTCTTTTTTTTCTGGATACCCTTTCGGCGGGGTCCTGGAAGCTCCTGTAGGTAAAGGCTTCTCCTCTGCAGGCTTCGGCGGCAAAGCCTTGCGCATTTCTTGAGTAACTGGAATCACATATCTCCTCTTTTTTTTGTCGATCATATCATTTGCCTCCTTTCATTTTTTGTTGAAATATCCTTTTGACCTTGTCCAGAAAATCAGGTTCGCTCTGCTTTGCACCTGTGTCTAATACCTCATCCAAGGCTTCTCCCCACAACTTATCTTCTTTGTCTCTCTTTGCATATACAGCCTCAAAATCATAGCCGAACTTTTCTTCTTTTTCTGGGTATTCTCGATACCACGATCCCCTGCAGTAAGGATGTTGACTGCCGGCAGCCACCCACCAGTTTTTCTGACTTCTCCCAATATTTGACTTTCCTTCCCATATCGCTATCTTCGCATGCTTATCACTAATCTTCTCATCTTCCAACGGTTCATTAACTACCAGTACAAGAATACCCTTGATCTTGGTACAATGACTGCAAACAAAAGCATCCCCCATTTCCACGCGCCGCAAATAAATCTTTTCTCCCGGTTCTTCTGTAGCCATCTCTTCCTGAATGAAAGCATTATTGAAATTATCGTTAGTCTCAAACTCGATTATTCTCTCCCAGTCTTTATTAAGTGAACCCATTTTATCAAAAAGATCCTGCGATACCTGCCTTTTGTTTTTTTTCTGTTTAAATCCCTCCAGGAATACTCCTTTGATTTCTTTCAAAGTGTTTTGATTGATATTCGTTATGTAATTCCCCAGTGAATCTTCAGTTAACTGTAGGCGAGACAATTCCATATTAGACGGATTAAAGGCTTCTTTATATTTCTTTAAGGATTCCGAAAGCTCTGTCCAAAAACGGCCTTTATATGCAACTTCCTCTAATCTCAGAGCTTGCACAGCTTCCTTTGTGTTATATTTCAACATCCTGCTTATGATCCTACCCAGTGCATTAGAATCCAGTACAATCTTTTTCTCTGCATCCTTCATCTTCCTGTTTAGAAATTTCTCTATCGCGCCTATCAAATTATTCCAGTCCCTAACCTTAAAAGGCTTTCCCGTCTCTGGGTTGTACATTACCTTCCCTCTGAAAATTAAGGATTCACCACCTTCTCCTATTGCTTTTGAGAAAGTATTAATAACCGGAAGTTCTAAATATCGACATAAAGCATAGTAAAGATTATCCGTAATCCTACCGAAGAAAATATTCCAATGTTTTGTCAATTGTTCTTGAGCCTTAAAAGAAAACTCCTCTTTATTTTCTTCATGAGTCGGCCTTACAGTCACTGGAATTTCCAGTGCTTTAGCAAGCCGACTTACGGCCTGAGTATATTTTTCGAGTTTGTTTTTCTCTGTTATAGATTCGAGAATAATCCGATAATCCATTAATCTTTCCCGACAATCAAGTCAATGCGAGTTCGCCAATATTTTATCTTTGTTTCCGAGCATTTTTCATCTATCCACAGTTCATGGAGCAGATCGTAAACAGCATCCTTCAACTGTTCATATTTTTCTTTGTAATCGATTATTTTTTCAGTATTTTCCATTAATTCAAGCTCTTCTTAACATAGTTGCTCCAGAATTCCGCAATTCCTCTTTTTCCTCTTCGGATAAATCATTTATCCTTTCCTGTACTTTTTCCATTTCTTCTTGATCTGTTTCAAGCATTTCGTTTACTTCTCTCGGAACCAGTTTTTTCATTCTAACACCTCCATTAATTCATACCCTTATCTCAACCAATTTTTATAAGTCGCTATTTCCCGAAGGGTCTGAGACCATTCACCGTTAAACTTTAAACCTCGATCATCAACGTATATAAGAGCCGTTGGTTTATCCGTACAGATTTCATCTACAAATATCCCATTCTCCCGGAGATACTTCCTGATCGCTTCTCGGCCTTTTGCGGTCTTACACCGAGTAGAATAAACTAATACCCTCCAGCCTTCTTTCCGTAATCTATCTATAGCCGCCTTAGTATCCAGAACCAGAGGATCTGGAATTATAGTTTCTCCTTGCCAGCCGCTTTTATAGGAATTAATTACTCCATCAAAATCTAAACAGATAGATTTTTGATTATCAGATAGGGCTTTTCTTAAAGGAAGTACGAATTTCATTACTTTCCCCTTAAACTCTTATCTCAATCACTTCTCTAATTGACTTCCCTATTTCCTCTTTCTTTTCTTTCTTCCCTTCCATCTCTCTCAACTGCTTTTCAAAAGTTTCTCTCTCAGGTTCTTTCCCTTCCCCGGCAAAACCCTGCTCACCCATAGCCTGCATTCCCTGCGCGGTCCGAACCATCTGGACAACATTCGTATTCATCGGGATTTTTGACCATGGTTGATTGTAAGGTTTAACATCATTTTCAGCACAAATCATATCTATCGACTTCCACGTCCTTAACTCACTTTCCCGCGTGGCATTCAATAGCTTCACATCATCTTTAATGTATCCCACAAATCTTAGCTTGTATTTGGGCGCAATAAAATCTATGATCTTGTTCAGATGATTAGCCATAAAAGACAGAATAGTTGCTAATCCTCTGGCTTTTGATTCTTGAATTTTCGGTTCTAAATTCGCTCCCAATAAGGCAGTGCTTCTCTGAGTTCTTATCCCCAGCTCTTCCAAATCCGTACCATATAAAGCAGCTGCGGCAGTCCACAAGAATTCTGTCCACTGACTAAATTGCATTTCCTGACTGGTTTTTTGAAACGATACCCAGTCTAACGTCCTGCTTTCTTTATCTTTTCCTGCTCCAGCGGGTATAATCGGTATCCGCCATTTTGACATTGGCCCACCTGACATGATGGAAATAATGTATTCTTCCAACGCCTGAACGTCTTCAACATCTGCATCCCCGCCCATTAAAAGCATACCCCTCGGCAAATAATCTTCTGTAAAAGCACTTGCATTAAAAGCAAACGTGTTAATCAATCCGGTGATTAACTCAATGGCTTGCTCGGTCGAGGAGTACCCATATCCCGCATAATCTATATCTGTCCGTGCATTCTGGTAGTTAAATATCAAATCAAAAGCCGTATATTTTGCAGTAACCTGCATCTCCACTTCCTGAATAAACCTGATTTGATCATCCCCCTCATATCCTTCTTCATTCACTCTAAAAATAGTAGCTGGATCGACTGACCAGAAAGCATACATATTTCCTGCCTTAGTCCTTTGCATTTCCGTGGTAATCTGATCTAGGGTAAGAAGATCCCTAACCAGTTTAGAACCAAATATAACCAGATTGTCTTCTCTCTCGCTATCCTTTTCGCCTGTATTCAAAATGAACTGTTCCAGATATTTAATAGCCTGCTTATCTTTGCTGGTAGGCTTTTGCTCATCGTCTTTTAAAACTATACTATATCCCCGGGGATCATCGTCTCTAGTCGGTTTGAGAAATGGTATGATTTTGCGGATATGATGTCCGATGATCGTATTAATCAGCCAGGCTTTCTCCGCTACCCTTCGCAGTGTCCGATAACTGATTTTCTTCTGCGGTTCGATTATATTCTTCCGCTGATGAAAGAACCGAAGATAAGGGTTAATCATAACAGATTGAATCGGCTGGACTTTAGGATTCTGAACAGCCTTTTCTATGGTATCTGCTTTCTCCACAGTATGTACCATTCCAGATCGTTGCATTCTCCTGAATATTTCTTGCTGAGTATTAATCTTTCCCATTTTTTACCACCTTTTTATCCTCTTGATATTCTGAATTACTTGATATGGAGTAATACCTTTTTTCTTTTTCTTCCCCTTAACCCCTTTCTTCTGCAGATCTTTCCACTGAGCATAAAAATCTTTTTTCTTTCCCGGCACAACTGCATGGAGTGCCAGACAAAGGCTAAAAAATCTATCGGCATGATGTTTGGCATTAGCATCGCAATCAAATCTGCTTTTTTTACTCACTGTGGTAATCTTTCTTATACTGTGAATATGAACCTGAAGATCCCTAATAGATGGAAGTAAACATTCTATCCGCTCCATCGTTAAATAGAGATTGTTAGCCATTTCCTCAATAACTGGATTTGAAAAAGTTATCCCTTCTACCCTTCTTAAAAACTTATCTTCAAGATTCTCCGCTAACTCCATCCCCATTCCAGTGGAATCTATACACATCCTATGAATTGGCAAATTTGAGAGTGCTTTACTAAGATTATCCTCCTGAACTCTAAACTTGATTTTTTTATATTCTATACTCGCCCAGCATGTTTTGATCTCTGAATCAGGTAGAACTCCAAGAATTGTTAAAACAGCCGCATTATTGGTCCTACCAACGTCATAACCAGCATAAAGAGTACCGTGGATGTCTCTCCGGTATCCTATTATAAACTCATCAATTGTTTTAAAGGGAATAATTTCCTCATTTTCTTCAAATGGAGTACAGGCTTGGATCATCTCCAGGGTAATAAACGCCGCCAGCTCATCTCTGTAAGCACACTCAAACTCCTGCTGGAAATCGTCCAAGCCCATACTTTGAAAGATTTCTTTTAGAATATCCGTACCATACTTCTCAACTCTCTGCTGAGTTGTCATGTCGGGGGCTTTATGGACCGCCTCTGTGACATTCTTACAAAGAGCACTGGAAAACCACCAATATAACGATATTCGCTTGAAGCTCGGATACCTTTTTTCATTTGTCATAATTTCATGAAATTTGCCTTTATTGCCGAACGGAGTGCTGCCTATTTCGATTGAATAGCCTCCTCTGGCAATTACAGGCAAACTTGCAGAATAAATCTGTTCGTCTTTAGCATGGAAAGCAAACTCATCCAGGCTTATATCTGATCCCCTGCCTCTTGGCATTTTACAGGGTAATGAAATTAACCTTGATACTGATTTTTTACCAACATCCCAAAATTCCAATTGAGTTTTTTGATCGCTATATATTTCTTTACGATATTTTTTAGGTAGACTGTGATAAAACTCTCTTGCAAAGTTTATCTTTTCTTTTGCATCCTCATGAGAATAGCTAACGAACTGTTTATCATATTTATACCGATTCGTATTATTAGCTAATATCAAACCCTTAAGCGCCGTGACAAAGCTCCAGCCTATTCGCCTAGATTTGCTTACGATCATAAAGGGATGATCTTCCCTTAAATAATATTTCTGCCAAAAATCAAGCTTCAAATCAGCATTGTCTGTTTTGATGATTCCCTCAGCAATATCAATCAAACTCTCATTATTATTCATAAAAGACCCGCCGCCCTCTCTAACTCTCGATCTGGATCCCGCCTTCTCCGGCTTGCTATCACCCTGCGCTCCACAAGCATAAAGAAATCCTCTAATTCATCCTGCTCCTCGCTGCTACCGCCCTTTTTGACGATTGCTTCGTATTCCTCTTCTCTCACCTCTCTCAATATTTTAAGCATATAGCTGGCTGCCATTTTCAAAATTTTAATATTCGCCATGGTTTCTAGTGGATTCAAGCTCTTTACCTCAATATTCTCCTCAATATTCTGTAGAGTTCCATAAAATTTCTTCTCAAAAACTGTCAATAATTTATTGTATTTCCTAACCCTGCCCGTTGTTGAAAAAACAGATATTTTCTCAGCATGTAAAACATCGTCTTTTCTTGCCGCTCGAATAAATTTTGCCCATTTAGGAGAATCCAGATAATGACGAACTTGCCATATACCAATTGGCTTTTTAGCCTTTCTGGTCATTATCTCGGAAACTTCATCTCTTGAATGACCAGATCCCAAAAGTCGACAGACTTCAAGTTTCTCTTTATGTGTAAGTCGAGATCGTTGTGATTTTTTAGGCGGTTTTTCGGCGGTTTTTTTAATCATTTTCTTCTTTTTCTTGAGATTCCTTCGTCCTGATAACTATCGTTTTTTTTAACTTTGGCACATATTCTTTTAAGATTTCTTCTGCAGATATGTTTTCTTTTTTACTTACACTTACTAGATTGCCGTTTTCAAAGGCTATAATAAGAACCCCGCTGTATTTGTTTTCCCGTGTCTCTGCAATTAATTCTTTTATCGCATCGGGAACATTAGCCTGAACTAGTCTCTGAGCCACTCTTTTGTCCCTTTTTTTTGCATTCATGGAGAGGATAGCCTTCAACCTTTCTGCCCCGTTCCGTATATATAATTATCTGTTTTGTTTCGCAGAGAATCACGTTTCCCGAAGGGTCTACTATCCATCGGATTTCTTTTTGACACTCTTCACATATTGATGCCATGCAAACTCCCGTCAGTTTTCATTTTTTAACGGATTCAAATTAAAGAAGAGATATTATTCCTGTCTAAGACGCTTTATTATATACTATCTATAAATATACTTCAAGAATTTAAAAAGGGAAGTCGTTTAGACCTCCCTTACGCTCTCAATAATTGGTTTTCTCAGCATTTCTGGCTCGCTCTTAGACCTTGGTTTTCTCTTTCATTTTGACTCGCTCAATGATCCTGGTTTTCTCATAATCTGTAGCTCGCTCCCCACCTCCGGGTTTCTCATATCATTTCCTCCCCCGGCACAATAAAAAGAAATATTTCGTCAAACCTTCCTCTCTTATGTCTTTCACATGGCATGGACATAACTACACCTGCATTCCTATCGTTTTCCACAAGACCGCATTTTTCAATAGCATCGCATATTACATCAACTAGATTGTGGTGATCAGCCTGAGAGTCCAGCACGCTACTAATCATCACCGATTGCAGGTTTTTATACCGCTTGATAGTTGCTTCTTTAATTGCCCAACCAATTGAATCTAACCATTTATTATAATCTGTGGTTTTTACCAGTTTCGGAATTCCATCTTTAGTTATTCTGTGCCGACGATTTTTTGAAACCGCGCGGCCTTTCCAATACACGATAATCATGTGAAAATATTCCTTACCTTCCCTAAATTATAAATAACTTGATCAAGATAATTAATTAACCCATCGGGAATCCCTGTCCCTACTTCTTCAAGACGTTTCAATACTTTCTGTTTGAAATACAAATTATCTATCTGCGATACTTCAAGCCCCAATCTCTTTATCGTTTCCTTCATATCTTCTAGTTTTTCATTCTGAAGTCTTAGTCTGTCATTCTCTTTCCTCACACTCAATATTTCTTTTTCCACTTTCTCTCTAATCTTCTTAGAAACATATTGTCCAAACCGATAATCAATCTCCTTATCGCTAAGCCAATTTCCCCAATATTCTTTTAAAGAGGCTACTCTATAATAATTTGCTGAGGTAATAACTACCCTGTTCATCAATATATATCTAAATATTTCCCCAGGAATTTCAATTTTTCTATAAGCTGCCTTTTTCTTTCTATATAATTTTGTTCCTGTTTTAGACACATAATAAAGACCCACATCAGAAGGTAGTTCGTTGGGAAAAATCAAATTATATGGAGACACAAAATAAAATTCATTACAATAATCCAGATACTTAATCCACTTATCATCGTTTAAAAAATCTCGCCTATTTATTTTAATTTCATAGCCTATGGCAAGAGGATTAGCCCAGGATTTTTTCATTACCCAGACATCAAATTTCAACATACCCGAAGTATACTGGGTAGGTCCATTTTTACACTCGGGTATAAAAACATCTTCATGGTGTTTCTTTTTTAACAGTTTAAGAATATCAGAAGCTGTCAAATTATCTTCCCTCCCATATCTTTCAGTCGCTCTAACAATAGCCGCTCACATCTCTCTGAAGCAGGTAGCAATCTGATAATCCCGCTTTCTTCTGACATGATTGAAAAAGGGCCGGTTAATATTTTTTTGTCTAGCAGCTTTTTCGCCTCTTTATATTTCTCGGTTTCCCGTTTCAGTTTTTTCCGTGTCTTCCTTAACTCTTTCTTTAACTCTTCCATTTCATCCTGTTGATTTTCCATATTCATTTGTCTCCCACAGCTACTGTGCCAATAAATAGCAACCAATTTAGCCAGCCAAAATACATCCCCTGTTCACAACTTCCAAATTGAAAACTTATAATTGGCGTTAAATAAAATCCACCATGTTGTTTAATTCCATTTTTCCAAAATTGAACTCTAAATATCCGTTTCCATTTTGTAGGAATAAACCAACTCCCACCTATATTAATCATGACTTTTCTCCTTTATTATTTTTCTCTAGGGCAACACCCTCGGTTTTTTGGGGAATAGGAATAGCAGGAGCCAACGTTACTTTTATCCCCGTACAGATAAAAGAGAAAGGCTTAAAATCCACGGCATCCTTTTTACTCCCTACCGATTCTGCAAATAATTGCAATGCGAAAGCGTTTAAGCCCCCATCTATTAACTGCTGTAAACTTAGTTGGGGTATTCGATTTTTCTCTGCCTCCAACTCCGCCGTCCGCCGCTCTTCCGCCTCTAATCGCAAACGGTAATCCTCAATAGTGATAGCAGCCTCAGCATCTATTCGTTTCAAATGCTCCACTTCGGCTTCCAACTCCGCCACCCGGTTATCGAGAATTACTGCGGCACATTGTGACATAGTAGAAAGTTTGCGACTTCTGCTGTCTCTTATACTCTCTGCTACCTCATGTGCTTCTTTCAGATTCATGGAATTATCTCCTTATTTTGAACGGCCTCGGTTCAATATTTTTAGGCACATATAGCGGATGTCTCGGATGCCCTACTTTTGTTAATCCAAGACATTTCATATTTTTTATCATATCACACACAATCTTATTTCTCTGTTGATATTTGCCTTTTGTTCCCCATGCTGCAATTATAATCCCTGCTGACTGAGATAATCTCAAAAGCCATTTATCATTTTCAGGCCCGATTGGTTCAAAACGTTTTATTATTTCTTGCGAATCAGTAGCACGAATAGCAAACAAATTTGTCATACACAATCCGCCATATCCCCAATCAGAAGCGAAACCGACACACCGACGAATCGTAGGATCATCATGCCTTTCATCCGCGGTAGAAGGATTAAGACCGATGAACATAGCAAATGGTTTTCTGCTCCACCAGCGCCATAAAACATAACGATATTTCCCATCAAAAGAAAATATAGCCGTTTTGGATTCGTATTTCATTTTATCTTTTCCGCCTTCTCTCGCATTTGAATCTTTATACATCGAACAACAGATATTGCTCGTTGCAAGCGACTATCCTCATAACTACTATCCCCCTTCCTTCGATATTCGCACATCTTACTTATTCTATTACACAAATCTTGTTCTGGATTAAAGACAGTCTCCGCCCGTTTTAATGCAATCAAAAGCCCTTTATCTGTGAAGGCTTCTTCCTCATTATCTTCATTATACAGGCTCCACCCTATTCGCCTCGCTTTATCCCATACAACGATCCCTATAGGTTTCCGTTCGCCATCCCTAATATACATAAAGCCCTCCACCCTCTTTGCTACTTCTTCCGCTGTCATATAACATCCTGTAATCATCGCATTACCTCCTGCATTTTATAAAATTTTGGCGAGAAAACCTTGGGGTTTGTCCCCGAGGATGAATCGCCTTCCTTTCCAAAAGAGGGGAGTTTTGTGACTTTAAGTCCCGGACCTCCCCCAACCAGTTGGTCCACATATCTACCGCCTCAATTTTAGCTTTTCAATTTCACAACCAAAGCATTCAATAAATCTCTTGCTCTTATCAGCTTCGCATGGTCTGGTAAGCTTTTTTCAAAAACAATATCATCCTCAATCTCCGCTATTAGTTTGTTCATCTTGATAATCGTATTTACAACCGCTCCACTTTTTATCGCTGGATAAGCCATCGTTTTAGCTTTTTGTATTTCTACTACTTCAAATCCCTTAGCCGTTCTTGCCTTATTCCTTAAAATCCTGTTAATATGCGGGGCAGAAACACCGTAATCTCTGGCTATACTCGACTGTTTTACGTACTCCCGGAGATTCCTCAGTTCAACTTCCAATTTCTTAACCCTTTTCCTGCCGCCAAAATATCTTTCTCGAATGGCTTTAATATCCGTTTCATCAAGAACCTTATTATGCGGGATAGGCAACCTTATATCCCCCTCCCAATCTATACTTTAATTATCCTATTTATTCTTCCCTACTTACCTCTCACTTTTTTAAGCTTTCGGCCACATTGATCACAAACCAAATTTTTAATCTGTTTCTCATTGTTATAAAGCGGAACCACTTCCATCGTAAAAATAATAGATTTTTTATGCTCTCCATTATCACAATCAATACACCACGTTGAATCACTTTCCGGGTGATGATAACCAATTAATTTCATTTCTTTGTGTTCCTCACCTTCTGATATATTTGCCTCTTGACTTTCCGCATTTGACTACCCGTGAGCCTCTTCCTGTCGGTTGCCACCCCCCGTACAAGTATTATCTTCCTCTTGCATGTAGGACATTTCCCGATCATACCCTGACCGAGTTTGAATCGAAATTCCCTGGAATCTATTTCGGCACCACAAAACACCCAGGGGCACTTAAATTTCACTCTCTCCCTCTCTTATAAATTTTAGCCTTTCCCATTCAATAAGTTCCTGAATGGTTATTCTTTTCTTCTGTCTGCAAATCTTTAACTTCAACATTCGCAATTTATTTAAAAAACACATCCTCACAACTCTTCCAACTACATTTATTGGCACATTTACCATGTGTATCTTGAGAGTTGCGTCATCTGTCACGCTACATTTCCATTCTACCTTAGTAACCCACTCAATAGTCTCACCCGTACTTTCATTATAAACACGAGTATTACGACCAGAACCATCAGATACTATTCTAATTTTCACGTTTATTCTCCTCTCTTATTTATAATCAGAAGCCAATTTTTCAAATCTCGTATACTCTGGTATAAACTTCATCTTGACCATACCCCTGGGTCCATTCCTTTGTTTTGCAATAATCACTTCTATGATATTATCCTCTTCATTTTCTCTGTGCAAAAGAATAATCACGTCCGCATCTTGTTCTAGAGATCCCGATTCTCTTAAATCGGCAATCGTAGGCCGCCTACCCTCCACCTCCCGACGCAATTGAGATACTGCTATTACGGGTATATTCAGCTCTTTTGCCAGAGCTTTTAGGGATCTGCTAACTTCTGCTATTTGCTCATGTCGTGGGATATTTCTGTTTTCCGGGGTAATGAGGCTAATATAGTCGATGAAAAGGATGATTATATCTTCTTTCGATTTCATTCTCCGTGCCTGAGAACGTAAATCTAAAAGCCTGATATTTGACGTGTCGTTTATGAATAACTTTGTACCATATATTTTATTGACTATATCCATAATCCTTTTAAAATCCTCGTCTAACATATTCCCCCTTTTGATCTTGAATGAATCTACCCTGGCTTCGCTGGAGAACATTCGTATCATCAAGTGTATTGCCGGCATTTCCAGGGAGAAAAATCCTACCCGTAGATTCTTTCTCAATATCAGATTAGTTGTCATATTCAAAACAATTGAGGATTTACCGACTGAAGGCCGAGCGCCTATGACAATAAACTCTGCATTTTGAAAACCATCTGTTATATCATCAAGCTGATAAAATCCCGACGGAATCCCCGATAATTTACCTCTTTCAACATGCCATTGTTCCACTTTCTTAACAGCATCTGTTAGAACACTATCAGAGGTAGTATATGAACTGACAATATTTTGACCCGCAATCTCAAAGATTTTTTGTTCGGCATATTCTATAAGTTCTCGACTGTCGTGAGTCGGGTCAAAAATCTGCTTTTTCAACTCTGCGCTCAGATTATAGATTTTTCTGCGCTGACTCAATCCCTTGATGATTTGTGAATAATAAACTATGTTTGCCGAGATAGGTATGCTATCCGTAAGCCTTGCTACTTTCCCGGGTCCCCCGACAGCCTCTAACTTTCCCACTTTTTGCAGCTGGTCGGTTACTGAAATAAGGTCTATTTTTACACCCTCTAGGCTAAGGTCAATCATAGCCTGAAAAATCCGTTGACTGGCAGTATGGTAAAAATCCTCTGGTTTTAAAATTTGCAGGACTTCATCAATCAACTCACCGTTGAGCAGGACTGCACCTAACACAGCATTCTCGGTCTCTTTATCGTTAGGTAATTCCATTTTGTTTCCTGTATGCTTCAATAACCCGACTGTTACCAAAATCTTTAACTGGCAACCCACACCCAGAACAGCTTGCTTGAGTACCTATTATCTGTCTTTGACAAATCGGACAGATTTTAGGCGGCCTCGGTGGAGGTGAAGCTCTAGGTTTGCCCCGATTCATCTGCAGTAATAATGCAGGAAACTGTTTTCTTAACTTTGCCCCAGATAGAATATTAGATTTCCAGAAATAGTCTTCCTGACACCAAGTAATTACTTTCTTGACTTCTTCTATACTTCGATCATCCTGTTCTATTAAAAGTCGTATATCATTAGCCCAGGAGGTTATTTTCTTGATTTTATTTTTATTA
Source organism: Spirochaetales bacterium (assembly GCA_030615505.1). Classification (GTDB taxonomy): domain Bacteria; phylum Spirochaetota; class Spirochaetia; order SZUA-6; family DRHE01; genus JAUWZD01. The sequence continues at coordinate 88,778 of JAUWZD010000003.1, forward strand.
TGAAAATGCTTCGGATCGTTTTCTTCGATTTTTTCAGCTAAAAATTCAGCGAGATGCACATATTCTTTATTTTTATATACTTTAATTTTCTTTCCTTTACTTTGTGTACTTCCGCTATCTATAACTGGATTTAAGGATTCTTTTTCTGAGTTTCCGGTATCGGAAACTTCTTTAAAGGATACCATTGATATTTCTGTTTTTGACCAATCGGGTATTTGAGGTTCAATGAGCAAATATTCTTTACAAAATGCCACTTGATTCCGTTTAAGACATGAGTTTAGATAGCGTTTCTGGATACCTGAAGAGGTAAGAATTCTATATTTTGAATAGATTCCGTTATCGAAAATACCTTTTTCGATAGCAAAATCCACCATTTCCGATAGCCGATCCTCTTCAATATTATGTTCATCTGCAAATAATATCTTTGATTCTTCATCCCAGGGGTAATAATAACCTTCACTATAAATGGTTTTGAATAATTCAGTAATTAAACCTATTCCCTCCAACTTATACTTTGCCTTAAAAAGTTTCATTTTACGATCCCAATCTGTATCCATTGAAAAATAACCTATTCCAGTCTTAGTTGATCTACTCACTTTCTTTTTCCCCTTTTTCTAGTCCGAACATTCGGACTCTAACCTTTCCCAAAACCTACAAACCCCGCCCATAAAGACATAGGGTCTGCTTTTATTGTTTCTTGCTTTGATTTCACACCAGCCCCAGTTGCAGTCAGGTCTGTATTCTCTATAGTGCTGACAGAATAGACAGCACTTTCGATCACTGTAAGAGAAATCAGAGTAGTTGACGCTTTTGAAATGCTTTTTGACCTCAAAAAGTTCAAACTGTATACTCATTTTTCCTTCTTTATCTGGCTTTCAAAATAAACCTTTGCGTTCCTGTCAACTGCCTCTGAAATACTCTCTTTTTTCCTCTCAAATTCAATCACCCATACCTTCTGTATCTCTGTACGATAATCGGCCGCACCGACATGTTTTCTTTCGTTGCACTTTCTACATAGTCGTTGCAGATTGGTGATGCAATGCATTCCATCACGAGACAAAGGAATGACATGATCCCACTGCAAATCCTCCATCAATCCACATGCCAAACATGCCGACCCAAAATATCGTTCCAGCTCAAAAAGAGCATAGGGTGATATCTCTCCCTGTGTACCCATCTTCCATGCCCTGCGTCGCATTTCGTTCCGTCGCTTATTAGCCCTCGACTTTTGGAGATTACGATTGCGTGAGATAATCGAAGTCTTTGTATAACATCGGCGACATTCGCTAGTAAGTCCAAGAATCGTGCGTTTGTTGTGATAAAACCCGTCACGAGGGAAATATCTTCCACATTTACCACACCGAAACAATTCAATGCCATCAACAACCTTCGACGGCCTTCGGCAACTGAATTTGGGAATGCCCAAATGCGCTGCTCGCATCTTGGCTCTTGCTTTAGCAGTGTGTGGCTTATTGTGCATTCAAACATAACAACCTAAATACGACAAAAATTTGACACCCATACCCAATGATTCATATTCCAGCTACGACCCCGTTTTTCGTTAATAGAATCCCAGAGTTGGGCAAAGGCACATCGTTCAGGGCTGCCGCCCCTTAGCTGTGATCCTCCAGCTTGATAATGCTCCGCTTCATAAAACAAATCTTCAGATATTCCCTCTACCCATGCATCTGTATCGCTAATATCCTGCAACCGCTCTCCCCGCATGGCTTTCACTTCAAGTGTGATACGGGAAACCCTGCGGGGCATAAAGATAGAAGGACGCCATCTTTTTACCTGGGATTCCCCATCGGCTTTATATCGAAAAATGCAATCAGTCTTGCATGTGTTGTCTACGGTAAATATTTCTTCTTGCCACGTCTCCTTTACCCAAAGGCGATCCCCAATCTGGTAGCGCGGATAGATACGGTGTACTGTCTCCTCCGTCGGCCATCCCTTAAACGGCACATGCAGATAAGGACCCACATTCCCCGCAGGAGAGGGTCCTGGGTCAATCCATGCTCTCTCGAAATCTAAGCCGTTCCAATGCTCACGCCACCACTTAGAAATTTGACCATCGACATAGCTATTGCTCCAGGCTATTACTCGCCTGGTTTGGGTCTTCCTGCCGTTCAGGATCGCTCGCACCATTTCCCCGCTGAATATTATTGACTGTTCACGCATTGTCGGTCTCCATTATCTGCCTAAATATCATTTCTGCAATTTGAGGGACAATTGAATTGCCTAAGCATCTAAGTCGGGATGTACGTTCGGGAATATTATTTGATGTGCGAGGTGTATCAGGCCATTCGTCTATGAATGGTCCGAAATAAGTTGCCAGGATTGACCAATCTTTTTCTTTTTCAGATAAGGACTGCCATGCCTCTTCATGCGAGTAAGATGAGTAGAACACAGCCCACGTCTGTAAGATGGTTTCCCGCAGACATAGCATGGCGATTTTGTTTGTTTCTGTACTATATCGCCCCGAGAATGGTGTAAGGAAGTATGACAAGAACCGCACAGCGTCCGCAAATTGGAGATTTCGTTGTTTCGCCAATTTCCATCTTCGTGATGCAAAGATAGATTTTCTGTACTGTTGCAAAGCTCGCAAGAATTTTGCCGGAGATGCGCATATCGTTTTTGAATTGCTGATCGTGTTGGCGTTTTTTTCTGAAAGGCTAAAGCCATGCAGATACGATTGCAATAAACCCGACGGATAAAAACCGCTCGATCTTCGAGGCGGTTGTTGATCCTTTTTCTCTCCAATATTTGGCCGCAATAACGGCACCGTTTTTCCGGATCTGATTTTCTTGGCATTGGCATGATTCCCATTATACAGGTTCATTTGAGTTTTGTCCAGTCCTTTGGAAATCCCATCAAATATTCCACGAAATTCGGCGAGAGTTGCCCACCAATTTGATCGTTCAAGTTGCAACTCTTCAATCCTTTTCGTGCTTGTTTCCAGCGTTCCTGTGATCCTGTTCTGTAATCCCTGGCCTGAGGTGTTGCATACATTTTTACAGCACTGTTTAAATCTGGTGATCGTCTTTGACGTTCGCTCAGACAATCGCCCCTCATGGAGCTTTTGGGAGTCGGCCACATTTTGACTTTCTTTGACAAGCTTCCTGTCATCTGTCCTTTTGTTCCGTCTGTTTGTAAAGGAGTCGGCCACATCTTGACTGCCGTTTCTAATCCGTTGCTGCGTATTCCGTTTGATTTTCTTCTGTTGAATCCCTCCTGTCCCGCCGGGGTAGGCCACCACATCTTGACCGCTCTGTTCAGTGTTAATTGAGTATGCTTCCCCGTGTTTGGATTGTAGGCTCTCTGTCCCACTTCTGCTGGTTTGCCGTTCTTTGTTTGAAGTTCTATCTCTCCTGCTTGCTGACTGCTGGGGGTAGGCCACAATCCAGATCCTCTCTCTCCTGTGCGGCGCACCCACGTCACTTGCTCGTATATCCGTCCATTCACAGTCATACCCGATCTCGGCAAGCGAGTTAAGTACAATGGCAAGTCCTCGAAAAGTGAGAGCTCCAACGTTTTCGGCAATAACCCATCTGGGTTGTAAGTCCCTAATAACTCGCCACATTTCGAACCAAAGACCAGACCTCTTTCCCTTGATTCCTTTTCCTTTTCCAGCGATCGAGATGTCTTGACAGGGGAACCCGCCGGTGACGAACCATTCTCCTTTCGATAACTCATTACAATCTATTTCCCTTATATCTCCCAGTCCGATTGCATCTGGAAATCTTTGTTGATAGAGTTTGACGCAATACGGCTCAATCTCACTAAAATAATGTTCATCAAATCTCCATCCCGCCCAGTAAGCACCGAGAGCAAATCCTCCTATACCTGAAAATAAATCAAGATATTTCATTCTTATTCTGTATGAATAACGGCATTTCTGATTTCAATAATCTCTCGGCCATTTCTACATATTCAGCTTTAAGTTCAATCCCGACAAAATCCCGGTTTAACTTTTTTGATTCAAGTGCTGTAGTACCGCTGCCCAAAAACGGATCTAGGACTATAGGTCTTATCGTTTCTCCTATTCCGCATTTACAAGAGGGTTTCCAGCCGAGGGTTCTGCTCTCATTTACATATTCTTGTCCTTTTTCTCGGGCTGCCTGTCTTAAAAGTGCTAATCGATTTGCAGCAGTCCCTTTTTCATATTGACTGTCTGTTTTCCCATCATGATCAGTAAAACCTCTTTCAATTATCCTCATCCAGGGTTTCCCACATTTCGCGCAGTTTCCTCTTTGACTACTTCCAGCTAAAATCATGGGTTCAACAAGTTTCTCTGGAAAAGTAGCATAATGAGCCTCTTTTATATTACCAACAGAAACAGTCCAGACTGAGCGTTTATTACGCTTTAGTACAGGAAGACAAACAGCATCGTTAAAACTCTCATTATATTTAATCCCTTGTCCTGCAGGCACTTGTTTGGACATTGTTGCTGTAGCTTTCATGGGGCCATTTATTTTGGCGCCGCCGTGTACACGATAAGAACCTACTTGATGCGCTATGTCCTGTGAAAGACGCATATGAGTACTAGGACTACAATCTTCTAAAATGGCTTCCTGGTCGTAAAAATAATTAGACGATTTACTGAGTAAAAGAATATAATCATGGCTTTTAGTTGGTCTTCCAGCATTCCATCGAAGTACATAACCACTATTAGCCTCACATTTTTCACAACCTGGACATTCAACATACTCTTTCTTGCCGTCTATAATTTGATATATTTTATGCCGATACCAACCTGAACCCTGAACACTTTCAGGCATACAGTTTTTTGACCAGATTAGAGCTGATCTTAACCACCATCCGTCGCCTCGAAGAGCCAAAGCTATTTCCCATGGAATCCCATAGAGGTCCTTAGATTTAAGACCGTTTGGTACTTTCAGTGGTTTGCCTAGCCGTTCTTTATGTTCTATTTGTCCAAATTGAGTATGTCGTTTTTGATATTCGGGATTGCTACCGGCTTTACCGCTACCCGCATAACTGTCCCCGATCACAATCCAAGCTATACTCCAATCTTTTAAAACTCTTCTGATTTCTTTGAATATCTGTACAATATGATTTATATACATGCCAATATCTGGTTCCAATCCCAAAGACCCCAACCAAGCTCCACAGCACTGACAGAACTGACCTTGTTTTGTTTCGGTTCCCCCTAATCCTCTCTTTGTGTTTCCACACTGCGCAGTACGGCCGCCTGCAACTCCCCGTTTATGTTCAATAATCTCATCTCCCCAAATATGATTGCATTCTGGATCTCCATCCCAAACTAATGGTTCTGTACCGTAATCGCGCAAACCACCAAAATAAGGTGGGCTGGTTATACAAATATCTACACAACCACTAGGCAGTTCTTTGAGTACGTCTAAAACATGGCCGTGTATAATCCTATTGCGATATTCCACCAGTTTTCTCTCTTATTAAAAACAATTGTTTTTCCTCTGGAAATTTAATTTCAGATAGGGGTCGTCTGTCTTGATGCAAATAACATAGATATCCGGGTCTCATATATCTGATTTTTAGATCCATTTCTAATGCCGTTCCCCAGTCGCTAGGAGATTTTCTTATTTCGTGCCATTCATCGTCATTATGAAAAGGGCAAATTATACACGATGATTTCTGTGGAACATCAAATCCGTTTTCTTCAAGCCATTGAATAATCTCAGCTCTTGTAAGAGGCAAAGAGTCAATAAAGGAATACGCTGGCTTTCCCCATTTATCTGTCTTAAATTTAACTCTTCTGATTTCATCACAAGAAAAACCAATCCACTTTTCTACTTGTTCGCCTATATTATTCCGTATCCATTTATTAATAGGTCGTATTTTCCATCTTTCTGTACATTGCCGACGTAAAATGCCCTTAGATTGATTACCTATTTCTACTGTATAAACTGGCATCCAAACAGCTTTTTGAAATGATACCGATGCTGTTGTAGGTCTAACAGTTATTACCTTGATTCCATGATTTTCAATCCAGGGTGTCCATTTTTTAGCTAAAGCCCTTGTTTCGGATCGCTCAAAACCTGTATCCGCATGGATGGCATAATCAACTTTACGCAATACACCTGTCGCACTCATAACAGTAAGAGCAAACGATTGTACTCCCCAACCGAGAGATATTATCTTAATCATCTATTCCCCTCCCTATTCTGGAAACTCTTGTCTCTGCTTAACATATTCTTTCCCCATGACCGGGATGAGATTGTCCTTGAGAAATATTGGTGCAGAAAATTTGCAAATTATTTTCTCAATCCATTCTTTTTGTGGAATGATTTTCCCTTTGCGGCTGCCTGTTTCGGCACCAATGATAAACCAATCAGGATTAACATAACGTCTTATTTTTTCTAAAATCGGTTCAACGGACAAAAAGATTTTATTTGTCTCATCCCATGTTGTCTCAAGAAGAAGATCGGCAAAACTATTCATTGCAGATTGATTAGTAATCGTTGTTCCCAGCCAGCAATTATCTGGAAAATAATAATGCGAATATATCGTAGGGTTTTTTGTAAGAAAAAGAAAAGTATGAATCTGATTATCTTCAATTCGCTCTAGTATTTTGTACATCCATTCTCTATCCCAAAAAACAATTTCAGACATAGAATTGACAAATATCTTTGACGGTTTTTTAGGGAAAGCCTTATCAAAATTACTCTGTATCCATGTCGGTTTAAATGCCCGCTCATCCTCGGTTTTACCGAAGCGCCTTGCCATGTTCCGGGCATAGCAGTATGGACAGTTATTACGACAGCCCCAGACTGGATTCCAGACATATCCTTTTGAACCATCTGGGTTTTTAACCCATTCAATATTGGTTCTGTTTAATGTTTTTTGCATTCCCTCTCCCTATCTTTTCCTTCAAATATCTGGTCAATCGTATATCCCCGGTTCAGCGACCGCCTTGCATGTCTCAGTTGGCGCCAGAAACAACGAATCGGTGTCTCGTTTTTCTGAGTTGCCCACCAATACGGGAAGCCGGTGAATGTCCATATCGCATTTTCAGCGAGCTCTTCATCGGTCGTTTCAAATGCTATTTTGGCTACCTTAAGAAGATTCATCTTTCTCCCCAATACTTTCTGCAATTTCCTTGGAATGCTCGTACCAACCATTTGCCATCAATACGCTATTATATCCTGAAAAACTCTGTCCAATAGAATTTTCTACAGCATCCTTCCAGCCTTGTTCGTAAGCTAATTGACATAATGCCATTATTTTTTCGTTATTCACTTTAGGCCCCCAATCCCACAACTAACTTGCCATATTTCTTATGGCAC
>JAUWZD010000062.1 GCA_030615505.1 Spirochaetales bacterium
GATCTGTGATCATTCGTGATGCCTCCTCTGAGGCTATCTTGAACGATCTTCTCATCCCCCGAAACCGGGAATTCTAATTGTCGTTGGACGGGAGTTTTAATTGTCGTCAGGCGGGAATTATAATTGTCGCTGATCAAATAATAAGTAAATACATACTTTCTCTTTGAAAGATGTAGAAAAGAGCTGATAATTATAGTATAATTACGAAGAATTAAGGTCTACTAACGGAGTTACTTAAATGATACAAAAGAAACGAATGTCTGGGGAGGAAAGGAAAAATCAAATCGTTGAAGCGGCTATCAAAATATTTTCAAAAAAGGGATTTCAAGGGGCAAAAACAAAGGAAATCGCTAATGCCGCCTGTATCAGCGAGGCTATGATTTTCAGGCATTTTAAAAATAAAGATGATTTATATAAATCCATAATTAAGACAATAAGAAAGAGCCCTTCTGAGGAAATAGCTGCCTTACAATCGCAGAGCAATAATATTTCGGAAGTACTGAAAAAAATTATTTTAAAATTTTTAGAGGAGATGGAAAAAAATCCAAGTCTTATAAGATTGATGCTTTATAGCTCTTTAGAGGAAAGCAGATTTGCTTTCAATTATGTTGAAGAAAATTTAGTAGGCACTATGGCAGCATTTACCAGTATATTGAAAAAAGGAATTGAAAGGGGAGAATTTCGCGATGTAAATCCTGAACTTGCAGCACAATCATTCAGCAGCATGATTGGAGGATATTGCATTTCACAATATGTATTCAAACAGACAAAGATTAAAACTTTCGATAGAAAAGAAGTTGCTGAAACCTATGTAGATATCTTTCTTAATGGCTTAAAAAAGCATAAATGAAATAATGTATCTCTTTTTCCGCAAGTTAAAAATCCAGTTTTTTCGAATTATTTATTTGTAACTCCTGATAATATAAGGAATTACAAATGTGCGCAAATCTATTAAACTCATTTTTGTTAAGTAAAACTGCCAACCTGTAAATAAAAATTGCAATTATAGGTATTTCCTTAAACCTCTCGTATGCTTTATCACCTCCCGTCTAAAGGCTTCTATCAATTTTTTTACTTCGCCATCTATTTTCTGTATCTCTCTGCATTTTCCTTTAAACTCCCTATGAACTTCAGTTATCCGCTTAATCCATGATATATCTTCATCCGGTATTGATTTAGTTCTCACTTTACCCCCTTCTGTCCAGATTATTCTATTAAATGGATGTCCCTTACCATTTGAACACCAACAATTACTTTTACCACATTTTCGAAACGCCAGATTAAAGGCGCCTGGTATCATTTCAGTGATACTAAGTAGCTCCATAATGAGGGTGGAACGTATTTTTTCTAATTTTTTTATCTCATCGGTACTTGACATCTGCACTGTTAATGTATAATATACAGGCACAGATGTCAACTAAAAGACTGAAAAAAAATCTTGTAGGGGGTATCCCTTTAATTATTTCCATCTTTAAACGGCTGGAATTAAAATCAATCCTATCCGAGCATATTCCTTCTTATGGAAATGAAAAGTTTCCTATCGTCGATACTCTGCTTCTTCTTTTGTGCAACCTTACCCTTGGACGGCAACCGCTTTATGAATTAGAACAGTGGGTTAGAGGCATAGACCCTGGATGCTTTGGATTAGATGCAGAATTGCTTGAAGTTCTAAATGATGACCGATTTGCAAGGGCTCTTGATAAACTCTATTTAGCTGACCGGGCTTCTTTAATGACACAGATAGTCCTTGAGATGATAAAGCGGTTAGACTTGGATTTGAGTAGAATCCATAATGATTCTACTACTTTAAAGGCTTATGGGAAGATACCCGGTAAAACTCGAAATGGATTACAATTGGCAAAAGGTAATAGCAAGGACCATCGTCCTGACTTAAAACAACTGGTTTTCACCTTAAGTATTTCTGCAGATGGAGCTGTACCGATTCACTTTAAAACTTATTCAGGAAACCGTACAGATGATACAACCCATATAGAAACCTGGAATACTCTTTGCAAGCTTACTGGATGCACAGATTTTATCTATGTGGCTGATTGTAAGGTTTGTACTTCAAAGCAATTATCCCATATTGTTTCAAACGGTGGGCGGGTTATTACAGTTATGCCAAAGACTTGGAAGGCGTATACCCACTTCATTAACGACCAGCGGCTTACAGAGAAAAAGAAAAGGCGGATATGGCGCAGGTTGATTCCCGGTAAGATCAACGAATACGAATCTTTTTATGTATTTGATGGGGAATACACTACTAAGAAGGGGACAATTTACTGGATATATTCAACAGAGAAAGCAAAAATGGATCTACTGAATCGAGAAAAACGATTAGAGAAGGCTCATAGAGACCTGTTGAACCTTCTACCTCGCCTAAATAAGAGAAAGCTTAAGACAGAGCAGGCAATTAAAGAGGCAGTGGAAGGAATTTTGAAAAAGCATAACGTGGAGGATTTCTTTGATTATGTGATCTCGGAGAGATATGAAGAGTATAAAAAGAGAGTGGGTCGAGGGAGACCGGGGCCAAACACAGAATATATTACCATAACCGACTGTTATCATGCCCTTTCTTGGGAGTTGGATAAGGAGGCATTAAAGAAGGAAAGGAATGTAGATGGTGTATTCTCTTTGCTAACCACAGATAAATCATTATCCGCTTTACAGGTTCTTAAGTATTATAAATATCAACCTAAATTGGAGAAGCGATTTAACCAACTGAAAAGTGTTCATGAAGCAGCTCCGTTATTATTTAAGAAGATTGAGCGGGTAGAGGCTATTATGTTCCTATTTTTTCTGACTTTAATAGTGCAAGCGATAATAGAACGTGAAGTGCGCCTGAAGATGGAGAAAAGAGGAATTGAAAGCTTGCCTATTTATCCTGAGTTTAGAGATTCTTTTCGTCCTACTACTTCGAAAATACTCTATACTTTTGAAGATGTATTTTCTTATGAGATATTAGAGGAGGAAAATGTGATTGAAAAATATAGAGATGCTATAACGCCCACCCAGCAAATAATCCTTGAGCTTTTAAATATCCCACTCACTGATTATTGGGCAGACAAGAGTTGAATAATTCAAAATAAACGAAATTTTAACTTGCGGAAAAAGAGATGTATTATACTTCCGGGGTTCCTTAATTTAAGGGATCCGTGGTTCCGACAGCCTCGTAATCGTGAAACCTGAAATTATCCAGAATCACTAAAGAATCATAGATAGCATCCCCCTCATCATGGATTGAAAATGTAAGGCTGAATACCTCGCCGCCCTTAATAGGCCAGCTCGTTCTTAGCCATCCTGTGGAGCCGTGGTAATCAAAACCGGTTCCCGTATTGGGAATGGGATGAAAGGGATTCTGAAAGTAGTTATTATCAACCTCAATGGCATTATTGTTTGAATCAAAAGAAATATTCGTAGACTTTCCCCTGTTTGTAGATTTCGCCCGGAGTATTGCATAAAAAGAATCATTAAAATCCTGATTCACATACTCCGGATATTCGGCTGAGAAGAAATTAAAATCAAAGGAGAAGCTCTTAGCATTATGCGGCGCCTTCAGGGTGAGTGTTATCTGATTAAGATCGTATACTGACCTTCTGCCAGAGCGAACCTTTTTGTTCCCCATATATTCAGGTAGTGGGTCTTTGTATCTTTTTGACGATATCTGTCCGCTGCCTGCAGGATTGGGATTTCCCACCGGACCTGAAGAAAGGGCAAAGAACCTGTACCCCTCCTGGGGAACAAGGCATGTGGAATACAAGAGACGGCTCAATGCCTTTGCAGCAATATTCATATTCGCTCCTGATATTTCCACCTTTTTCACTGAATTGGGACTAATACCCAGACATGCATCAATAGTAATCTCATCTCTGTCTCTTACGCCCTTGAAATCTTCCCCATAGGTTATGATCTTCCTGTATTTATCCATGAGTTTCAGTATATCAGTGAGCTCAGGATCATTTAAAACATCATTAGCCATGGCTACCTTTTCTTTAGCCTTAGAATATTCAGCCAGATTTGACTCCTGGTTGGCATCAAGAGGATATACTATCTTTTTAAGCATCTCTGCATATTCAACCACAGCGTCTCCTTTAAGAATGTTCCTGGCTTCGGAAAGCATGTCAGATACTAAAGCCTTTATCTTTATCTTACTCGGGCTTTTCCCAAGCGCTGTGTATTCAGCCTCAAACTCAAACTCCGCATCCCGGGATGCATCCCCCTTCACGGTCATGTGGTAGATCATCTGGTCATTCGGAGATAGGTACTGGGGAGTTATATCGGCAGCCTCTGTTGAAACCTGTTCTCCGTGAAATTCCTTCATTTCCCAGCCTGGAGGCATGACCATCTTCAGGCGGATATCCTTTACAGCAAGGTCGAAGTTTGCAATAAATTTGGAGCTTCTCACAATCCGCTCAATCTCCTCATCAGAATCGATAAAGAGATAAGCGCCTCTTCCCTCATCCGTAAAGCTGTCCATTAAAAGATCGTTGAAACCCTCTCCAACACCAATTCCTGCAAGATAGATTCCCTGTTTATCGGAATCCTTAGCGTATCTATTAATAGTATCTACTGAAAGACTTCCGGCATTCGTTGCCCCGTCACTTAAAAGAATTACCCTGTTTAGATATCTGTAGCTGTAATTTTCATTCGCAACTGAATAAGCAAGTACTATCCCCTTCTCAAGATTCGTTATATCATTGGCATTTAATGAAGGGAGGATTTCTTTTTCCAGCAGTCTGACGGTTTTGGAATTCACTTTAGATGAATCAAGGACAATTCGGGCATCTCTGCTGCAGCTTACAATGGATACGATATCCCCAGGGCGAAGCTTTTTAGAAATGGCTGTAATCATCTTCTTAGCATAATCGAGTGAATCCCCTGCCATGGAGCCGGATACATCGACTAAGAAGGTTATATTGAATCTGCCAATCTCGCTGATATCCCGGTCTTTGCTTCTTATGGCTACCTGCAGTGAATACTCATCCTCTTCACCTGCAGGGCGCATTTCAGGAATAATTGCAATTTCACTATCAACAGGAGCGGGATAATCGAAGGTATAATAATTCAAGAACTCATAAGTCCGGATAATGGCCGGCTGAACATACTTACCGCTTCTTATCAGCTTGCGTACTATTACAGGGGAGGCGGATGAATTGGAATCATCTGCAGAGAGATATCTTACCTGCGCTTTTTTTAAAGCCTTTTCTCTAACAGGTTTTTTAGTAATATCTGCTGCGGCCGAATAAACAGCTTCTCCGCTCTCCTCTTTCATCTCCATTTCAGCCATAGCTTCCTTTGACTTAGAAGGAACAGTGCTCTTAAGAGCTTCAGGTGCTTCTAATGCTCTTTGGCTTTCGGTATCCAAACTTGTAGATATTTCCGGCTGCAGGGGAACCTTGACTGCCGATTCACTTTTAATAGGGGAAGTGACGGGGCCTGATGTACAGCAGGAAATAATCAGCAGAACTGCAAAAATTGATGCTGAAGAGAACAGCGACTTAACGCGGTAATAAAAGTATACAGATGTCATGATACTTGTAGCTATTGGTTTTTTTTATCTTTTGGCTTTACTTCTTCCAAATCCTCTTTATTGGAAAGTTTCTTATCTTTTATAATTTCCTGTACAAGCTCTGTTTTTCGGTAATGATCGTGCATAAGCATACGCACAAGCTCTTTAATCCTTTTCTTGGTAATTTCCACCTTCTCCCCCACCCCCCAACTTTATTTTCGGCCATCTTATAGCCAAAACAGTAATCTGTAAAGAAATTATTTCTAGAAATATAAAAAAAGTATAGCTTTAAAAATTACTTGTTTTATAATTCTATTTACTTCACACTTACCGAGAGGAAAAATCTTGATAAAATCCTTAAAAGAGATTGAGCTTTCCCTTTCGGATATAGCTTCTGGAGAATCATCCCTGGAGGTGGGTAAAAAAACCGGGGCTTTAATTCTCCTTGCCTGGAGCATTACAGAATCGAGTGAGGGTTTTACAGAGCTGATCGGCTGGATACACGGGAAAACACCTTGCGGCGATTCATTGACATTTAACATGGATACCAGAGGGATCAATCTCGGCATCTCTATATCGTTCTGAGGCTTTAAGTGCTGTCAATTGCAGCCCGTATTAGGAGACATGCAGGATGAAAAATGAAGATAAGACAAAAGAGAAGCTTATAGATGAATTAAAAGTAATTCGCCGGCGAATTACTGAATCAAAAGAATCAGAAACCCGGTGCATACAGGCTGAAAAAGAGCTTAGGGAGACACGCGACTACCTGGAGAACCTGCTAAACTATGCAAACGCCCCTATCATCGTCTGGAACCCTGAATTAAGAATAACCCGCTTCAACCGCGCCTTTGAGCGCCTGACGGGGAAGAGCGCCGATGAGGTCCTGGGCTCGCAAATCGATATTCTTTTCCCTGAGGATAGGCTCAAGGAGGCAATGGCCCATATCCGTCTCACGATGACAGGAGAAAGGTGGGAAACTGTAGAAATCCCAATCCTGCGCAAAGATCGAACAGTCAGGACAGTGCTTTGGAACTCTGCAACGATCTATGCCGCAGACGGCGCTGCGGTCGTAGCTGCAATAGCACAGGGGCAGGACATTACCGAGCGCAAGCATGTGGAAGAAGAGCGATCAAAACTCATTCTTAAGCTTCAAGATGCACTTGCAGAAGTTCATAAATTAAGCGGATTGCTTCCCATCTGCGCCAATTGTAAAAAAATACGTGATGATAAAGGCTATTGGCATCAGGTAGAGGAATACATCCGGAGCCATTCTGAAGTAGAGTTCAGTCATAGCCTCTGTCCTGACTGTGCCGAAGAGCTCTATAAGGAGTTATCCGAAAATGATAGTAATGATAAGTAGACGTCCCGGAATTATAAAAATTATAACCAGAGGAATTGATTAATGACAGCACAATGGGTTCATCGCTGGAAACAAGCAGGTCAAGCTATGAGAAGAGTACGGCTGCAGGAGCTGAGAGGATTCAAATATGAAGATAACCTGGCTGTTGTAGATGCGCTCCTCCAAATCGTGCATAAATTCGGTTCTTCACGTTCCAGCAGTGGTCTGGTGGAACAGCATGATTGAAGAGTTGGCGATCATTCGTTGAGGTGAGATTCGAGCCACTCAGGATTTAGATATTCTTATATTAGCCGATTTTGGAGCTGAAGAAATATATATTCAGAATTGCTGACATGTTTCGAAGCCAGGATCACCAATGCCGCAGCCCCTTGCTTGGGCGGGATCAAGCAAGCCACATAATTTTCCAATGTGTAGAGTTGATGGGGCTTCAATACGGTCTTTATATCCAGGGCAAGCTGGAAGATTTTTTCCTGATACGACATGATTATTTTTTTTGTCTTTACGTTAACCCTGTGCACGCGTGTTTTCATCTCCTTCGTAATATTACCGTCACTAAGCAAGGTATCTCTCAATTCCAGTAGAGGTCTTAAAGCAACTGAAAAATATTCTTTCCCAGCGCAGCTTACAGCCGCCCACAGGGCCAAAGCGCAACCCAAGTTCTAAAAGCAAAAGTCCACCACAATATATTTGGGCGCCCACAGGACTTCCTTCGGTCGCTGGACTTGATTATTTCTTGCGCGTTCAGCGCAAGATTTTAAAGATAATAGCATATCCATCCAATTAGTCGTCTGAACTGGAGTAAATGTTCCATCTTTTTTCAAGAAAATAGATCTTTCACCAATTTTACCCGTTTTTCTATTACTTGTTGACACACTAATCATTTGTCTATAGACTATGTCCATGGACGAAAGTTATGAAATTATTCCAGCCGGTCGATTTAAACAGCAGTGCCTGGCTATTATAGACAACGTGGCTAAAACCCATAAGCCTATCATCATCAGCAAACGGGGCAAGCCGGTGGCACGCCTGGCACCATTTGAAAGCGAGGGAGAGATCGAGGAGCGTATCCTATCCACATTACGCTCTGGTGAGGGGGGGATTTTGGTCGATGAGTCAACATTTTTACAACCCACAACTGAGCTCGCAGGCTGGCGTAAATCTTGATCATCCTCGATACACATGCTGCAGTTTGGTGGACCCAACAGCCTGAACTCCTCGGATCCGGGGCAGAGGAGGCTATTCAGACGGCAGATCGGATTCTTATCCCGGTTATAGCCTTCTGGGAAACTGCGCTTCTAGTTCGGAAAGGTCGTCTTGCATTAAAGCGTGATCAGCCGGTAGATGAGTGGGCGGCCGCCGTCCTATCAATTCCTCGCGTTCGAGCCATACCCCTGTCTCCTCAACTTACAATACAGGCAGATGCCCTCGATATGCATCCAGATCCGGCGGATCGCTTCATCGTGGCCACAGCTCTGCACTGCAAGGCTCCATTGGTGACCAAAGACAGTCTTCTGCAGTCCCTGGCGTGGCTCCAAACTGTGTGGTAACGAGGGAAGATGAATGCTTGACATAGAATGTAATAGAATATAGTTGAGTAATACTTAAAATATTAAAGTGACGCCACTTAGTATGAAGCCTGGCAGGAGATGTTATTTTACTTTCTACTCCTTTCCTTCCATCGCCTCATCAAACTCATTATAAAGCTTCTCTGCACACTTGGGACAGATACCGTGAGTGAATTTCACATTAGAATGGCTTCGAATAAATTTTTCTACCTCATACCAGCAGCCCATATCATCTCGTATCTTTTTGCAGTAAGCACAAATTGGAATTATTCCGCTTAAGATCTTAATATTTGCCTCAGCTTCTTCGGGTTGGGCAACCAGTTTTTCTCGCCCATCCTCAGCTACTATTCTTTTCGAGATATCACTTACGATAACAGTGAAGAATATATCCTCTTTTATATTCCAGCTATCTATGGAAAACTCCAGGGGAAATTGTCTGCCGTTTTTTCCAATCCCGTACGTACTAAGCGTTTTTCCAATAAAATTTGATTCTCCTCTTGATACTGTACGATTGATATCATTTTCAAGCTCTTTGCCAAGCTGTTCAGGTACCAACAAGGTTAAGGGCTTGCCTGCTGCTTCACCGGCCGAATAGCCGAACATAACTTCTGACGCATGGTTCCAGTAGATGATCTTCCCGCTGCTGTTAATAGCAATTATGGCTTTACTTGCGCTGTCTACCATAGAACGATATCTCTCTTCTGACTCACGAAGACGTCTTTCTATACGACTTTTAAAAATAGCGATTTCAATGCACGCCCTTATTTCTTTTTCTTGAAAGGGCTTTACAATATATCCGAACGGTTCCACATCCTTTGCCTTATCTATGAACTTTTCATCCGTATAGGCTGTCAGGAAAATAACAGGGATATCCAGCTCTGCTTTAATCATTTCTGAAGCCTGAATACCGTCCAGCTTTCCCGGCATAACAATATCCATCAGTATTATATCTGGTCTGAGGTCTATGGCCATGTCTACGGCTTCTTCTCCGGAAGAAGCGGTCCCCACCACATCATATCCCATGGCCTCCAGTCGTTCCTCCAACTGCATGCTTATAACAGCCTCATCATCCACTACCATTACTCTATGCATATTTTATCTCTTCTCTAATGATTTTAAACTCTATGATAAAACACGTACCCTTGTTCCGTTTAACCTCAATTTTTCCCTTTAACTGTCTCTGAACCAGATTCCTGACAAGCTTCAGTCCCAGGCTGTCTGTATTATAAATATCGACATCTTCCGGCATACCCATGCCGTTATCCTCAACTCTTGCAATAAGCGTATTATCGTCCGGCTTATGCATGGAGACTTTGATTATTCCCTTTTGCCCCTTCTTGAAGGCATGTTTGAAGGCATTGGAAATCAATTCGTTCACTACGAGGGCGCAGGGGATCGCCTGGGTTATAGAAAGGTAAACGCCGGAGATTTCAATAACAGGAGTAATCCTCTCTTTCTCTGCAAAAATATCCGATAGGTAGCTGATCAATTCCCGGATATTCTTCCCCATATCAACTTGATCAAATCTTTCGCTTTGATAGAGCTGTGAATAGATAAAGGCCATGGTGTGTATTTTGGTGCGGGCATCGGTAATAAAATTAATTGCCTGCAGATCATGAATTCGCAGGCTGCTCATATCAAGTAAGCTGGAAATGATTTGAAGGTTGTTTTTTACCCGGTGGTGAATTTCATTTATAAGTATCTCTTTCTCTTTAATCGATTCTTTTAGCTGCCCCTCCATCCGTTTCCGCTCTACGATTTCCTTAAGCAGTTTTGTATTGAGCACAGTCAAGTCGGCAGTGCGCTCTTTTACCCGCATTTCCAGTTCATCGCGGGCCTTTTTAAGCGCTTTCGCCGTTCGCTTGCGTTCATCCTCAAGCTCGATGCTGTTCAGGGCTAAGGCGATATCTCCTGCAACTTCTTTGAATAAAGAAAGCTCTTCAGCTTCTGTCTCATAATTGGCGGGGATTGAAGCAGACAATATGCCGTATATCTTCCCGGAATGTTCCAACCTGACTGTCATTGCCCCCCTGCCGCCGTATTTATCCCTCAGGGGACAGTTCGCACATGTGGATTGTAGGTCTTCGCTCACCAAAACGCCCGGCTGCCCCAGCGCCCTTGCACATAGACCGGTCAGTTCGCCGCGTTTCAACTGCTCGATCATGGGCAGGAACTTATCTCCCAGCCCGGATTCGCCTAAGGCCGAAAGAGCCCCGGATTCATCCAGCATGGCTATCCAGGCGCTATGATAACCGAGAGTCTTGATGAGGCTGTCGCAAACTCCCTGAAGCAGGCGGTTGCGGTCCCTTTCAAAGGCGATGAGCTGGTTAACATTGCAAATGGTGCGAAGCACGGTATTCAGGCGCTTTACTCTCTGCTCAGCCTTCCTGCGCTCGGTAATTTCTTTTGCCAGTGAATCGCGGGAAACGGTTGTTTCATGTAGATCCTCAGTCATTTTATTGAATGCAGAAACAAGATCGCCTATTTCATCCCTTGGGTCGTATTTAATTCTAACAGGCTTCAAATCTCCTTTAGAGATACGCTGAGCCGATTCAGCAACTTCTGTAATCGGCATCGAAATCCTTTTAGAGATATATACGGAAAGCACGGCTGCAAACAAAGCCATACCAAGCACCAGTATAATAATTATACTGCGTATTCTATAAGCCGCTTTAAAGGCCCCTTTAACAGGCACAGTCACGATAATTCCCCAGCCCCAGCCGTCGAAATCACCATGTCCCTCCAATGCATACCGGGCGCTGATAAGGTCTTCGCCGGTGTCGTTTTTGTATTCTATAATGCCTGTTTCGCCTGCTGTAAGCAGATCCATGACAACCGGAAACTCGATAAGGGGGTGAGTTGTAAGAAACTTCCTTTCATCGGGACCTGCCAGCATCTCGCCTCTTCTGTTGATAAGACAAGCACAAATAGCTCCCTCGATTCTTTCCTCCAATATCCGCACTCTCTCTATAATGTGGTTCATGCTAATCCTGGTGGTCAAAACGCCTGTAACTTCTTTTTTGCTTTCATCCATTATAGGCACATTAAATCCGATCACCATCTCCCATCCTGCCGTCTCTGCACGATAGGCATCCAGTGGAACAACATCATACTGCTTGTTTTGAGCTGTTCTATGAAACCATTCTCTGTCTGCTTTCGAATCTCCGATAAGCTCCTCCCCTGTGCATGCTGTAATTGTTCCGGCAAGATCAATTACAGTAATTGCCCTATAAAAGGAATAAGCTTTCATAGAATCTTCAATATACTTCTGCTTTGCATGCGTGTCGCTTCCCTCAAGCACATGGGCTTTAGAAAGTAATTTAATATCTTGATAGTGTGAGCTTACATAGAAGCTTATTTTTCTTCCGCAGTCCCTGGCAAGGTCGCTTAAGTGCGCTTTTATGCTTTTTCCGAGCTGGTTCACTGTGATGGTATAGGAAATGTATCCGCCAATTATTAAGGGCGAAATAGACAGTACTAAGAAGAAGATGAGAAGTTTCCTGCCGATGTTAAATCTAACACCTCTCCGTTTCTTCCACATGACTCTACTTTAAGTATATTAAAAAAAGAAGCTTTCAGCATTCCACTGATAGTAAAACTTATATCACAGGATGATCGGGATATCAAGGAAAAGATAGTAATTTCCTTCAGGAATGGAAAAATATATGATCAATCATCAACCCTTGATTCAGTACGGGCCGCCCTTCGAGCACCTCCGACCTGCGGCATGCAGACCTTCTCTCCGTCTCAGATACAGAGTAGTAGCGCTCATGGCAGTTGTGCCTGGAGACCTGACCAAGCCCACCATTTGGGATGAGTTCCGGACTATTGTCAAGCGTCACAATGAGAGCCGAAGCTGACTCTTCTTATTGCGTTTCTACCCTCTGTTTATTATAATGATTAGTGTCATTATGCTTGCAGGCTATGAGATTTTTGTACCAGTCATTAGCAAGTAACCTGAGGGGTCCGGTGATGAGGAGAAAATATAAGAGTAAATAAACTCAGCATCTTTTTGTTTGTCATGTTGTTACTGTTAATTTACGCTTGCATATCAGTTGCTGCTGATTATAAGTGATGATCTCAATAGAAACGGCAATTTACTCTCTTGCATGCCGGCGGCCGAATTAGTACACTAATTAGAAAAAGTTAGCAATGGAGAAGGTTTGATGGTTGGACTTGAAGCATTACAATCTGTTCAATATGTGACCGTGAAAGGCAAGCGGTTTGCCATTCTCAGTGCCAATGATTGGGAAGCACTCATCGAATGGTTGGAAACGCTTGAGGATATTCAGGTTGCAAAAAAGGCTTCTGAAGCTCTTAAGACCGCCGGCGGTAACCGGGCGCGAGCTGGTTGGCTCAAGTGGGACGACATTAAGGACGAGTTGGATTGACACGATACGCAGTCTATGTCACTCCATCTGCCTGGAAAGAAATCAAGAACCTGCCCGGTAATATGCGTCAACGCATGAAGCGTGTGATTGATGTTTTCGCCAGTAATCCTTATACCTCTAAAAGTAAAGCGTTGGATAAATCTGACTTTCCCGACTTTAAAGCAGAGCTGTGGCGGGTGCGGCTCGACAAATGGCGCATTATATACGCAATAACTAAAGCCGATAACGCGGTAGATGTTTTGGCAGTACGGAAACGCCCTCCCTATGACTATGGAGATTTAGAAGAGATACTTGGAAAACTGCTCTGATCAGAATCAAGTGTATGCAGTTGATTCGGACAGAGTCCAAGAGATAGCTGTGCCTCCACAAGAATATATAACGACTGAATTCAGCTTGATGATTTTGCACGGGAGCCGAGAGCCATGAAGAATCTGCTGGTCTCACATTCTCCGAAGGATGAGGGCCTGGAGTATTTCGACAGGATCAAGGAGATGGCCCAGCATCAGGTAAAAGAATATATCCGGAGCCATTCTGGATTGGGATTATATCCTCAATCAGTTGCGCCCCCTTTGTGAATTGAAAGAAGATCCTGAAATCTTTGTACGCCTGAATGAGCTGCTGGAAGAATTAATTAATGAATAATTACTGTATCCTGGCTGGATAGCCTGTAATTTCCCTGATTTCCCTATACAGGTTCTTTAATGATTCATATATTTTCAAATACACCCGCTTGTATAGCTTTCTGTAGATGTCTACATTCTCAGGGTCAGGCTTAAAGACCGTATCGTAGGTAACCATGCTTTTTATAGCCTCAGCCATACCGGGATAGATGCCCAGTCCTGCTGCTGTAACGATGGCGGCGCCCAATCCTGCCGTTTCGAAGGTTTTACCCCTGACTAAGGGTAAATTGAAAATGTCTGCAGAAATCTGGCAGATACTGTCACTCTGTGAGGCCCCACCGGAAACAGCGATCCTGGACACCTTGCAGCCTCCGGCTCTTTCTATCTGGTGCAGGCCGCTGAGTAAAGCGTAAGAAAGTCCTTCTATTACAGCCCTGTAGATATGTTCTTTTTTATGTACATCCCCGAACCCTATCATGGTCCCCTTGGCAGATGGATTCTTTAATGGCGGCCCCCAGTAGGGCTGGACCAACAGCCCCATGGACCCCGGAGGAACATCTTTCAGAAGATTGTTCAATATCTCTTCAGGAGCCACGCCATTTTTCTCAGCTTCTAAGACCTCTTTATACCCGAATTCATTTTTAAACCAGGTAATCATCCAGTAGCCCCTGAAAATCTCAACTTCAGGGTTATAGCAGCCCGGGATGGGAGCAGGATAAGCCGGCATAAAACGGAGGGGTTCAAAATATCTATCGGATGTAGTTTGAACAGTGGCTGTAGTACCAAAGCTGAGGCTGGCCATCTGATCATCAATCACACCCATTCCGATGGTTTCACACCCTTTATCCGAGCCGCAGGCTATAACAGGGATACCCTCAGCGATTCCGTTCTCTTTTGATGATTCTTGAGTAATTTTCCCGATCATCTCTGCAGGTTTTACTAAGGCAATAAGCTTTTCTCTCTCCACCGGAAACACCTTATAGTTCACATCCCCCTTTGAGGCCCATCTGCGCTTTCTATAATTAAAGGGTATATGTCCTATCTGGGATGCAACGGAATCCGTAAAATTTCCGGTGAGCCTGAAGTTTAAAAACCCTGAGACCTGTACATACTTATATGTTTTTTCCCATATTTCCGGCTGATTCTGCTTGATCCAGTTGCACCTGCCGTCCGTCTGGGATTTAGCAATCGCTTCATCCATGCCGATCATGGCATAGATTAGCTTCATAAAACCTCCAGGCTTGTATACTCTCTTAGCTTTGCGTTGATCAAGCCAGATTATTGCCGGGCGCAGGGGACTGCCCTGTTCATCAAGATTAATCATGCTGTCTCTCTGGGTGGTAACTCCGACACCTTCAATCCTGGCAAAAAGACCTGGATTTCTTTCCTTTAAAGATTTACAGGCTTTACACAGACTGTTCCAGAATACCTCAGGGTCCTGTTCCGCCCAGCCCGGCTTAGGGCTTACACAGGGCTCGTACTCTATCTTGACTTTATCCAGAAGATCTCCATGGGAATCAAAGAGGATGGCTCTTAAAGATTGGGTACCGCAATCAATAGAGAGGATTATCTTCTCCACCTTAATCATCCTTTAAAGTATTCAGCATCTCATTATACTCTCTTTTGGTGACCCTAAGGATACGCCCCGCTTTAGCCAGATACCCCTGCTTCTCCGGATGCCCCGGATATAGATCTGCCACACGCTTTAGCATTGCATTAAGTAGAGGGGGCATTTCCTCTAACATGGCCTTAAGCCTGAGGAGCTCCCTGTCAATAAGAGCCGGATCCCTGGAAATGCGATTCCCCGTCTGGGCGGCGGCAGCGGGCATGGTTTGCCTGGGGTGCACCTGCCTCACATCATAGCTGAGATTGCAGTAATGATGGATAAGCCACAGGCGCCTCATTAACCCTGCAAGCCCAAAGACACACTCCTCAGGCAGGGCCCTATTACGCTCGATTTCAATGGTTATTCCCCGACCCATATCTACATCAGGGATTCGTATCACTGAAGCTGCGGTCTCACCCAGGTAGCTCCAGCCTCTATCCCTAAGCCGCAGTGACCAGGCTAACTCCTCTCCCCCGGCCTTGATCTTCAGTGGGGGGAGAGTTGATGGGAGCCTTATTTCCAGGCTCTTCTTCCTAACCAGACCCTTGAACCCACCCCGGATGGGGTGAACTTCAATAACCTGCACGGATTCTTTTATCTTGCTTGAAAAATCTATCCAGGCTTCTTCTCCTTCAAGATAGAGACTGCTTAAGCCATCGTCCTCGTAGAGGCTGTAAGAACCCTCCTTACCCGGCCAGACAGTCAGAATAAGATTCCGGTAGCTCTTATCCTTAAGCCTCAGGCTGCCCCTCTGCCCGGGAATAACCGAGCCCGGACGAACAAAAACGGGGATCTCTTCCAACAGATACTTCTTTTTGATGCTCCGACCTCCCTGAAGTCTTTGGCCCGAAGCTGTGTCAAACCACTTACCCGGGGGAAGCCATAAGGTTATTTCCGCCATATCAGTGGAATCATCCCGCGGTACAGTAACGGGAACCACCAGCAATTCATCCCCAAGGCTGTACTGAGAAAAGGCCTTGTAGGCTCCCTCCTCTTCGGGCCAGTCATAGTAGAGGGGACGACATATAGAGATGCCTGAATCCATGGTCTTTCTGGCTTCCGTGTATATGTAGGGAATCATCTCATATCGCCTTTTAGCCGCTTCCATCATGATACTGCTGTAGGGCTCAGGGTATTCCCAGAAGCGCCTTTCAGCCTGTGGATGCTTGGTCGTATGGCTCCTGAAAATTGGAGAGAGTATGCCGAACTGCACCCAGCGAGTATAGAGCTCAGGATTGACAGGTCCGGGAAGATGTCCCCCTATATCGTGGCTCCAGTAGCCGTAAAGCACATTGGCCGCAGAGGCGGTAAAATAGGGCTGAAAGGCCAGGGAATCCCAACTTGCAAAGGTATCTCCTGAGAATCCTACCGGATATCTGCCGGATCCGAGCCCGCCGTACCTGCTGAAATTGAGGGGGCGCTTTCCGGTTTTTCCGGCCTCCTGGTCTTCCCAGTGCAGGATATTTAGCCAGGGCAGGGGATCAAGATCCTCAATTCTTGAGGATTTCCCCTGTTGCCAGTCCATCCACCAGAAGTCTATTCCCATCTTTTCATTGGGGTGGTGGAGATATTTAAAATAAGCCTCTATAAAGTGCTGATCCGTGCAATCAAAGGGAATTCGGCTGGTTTTTTCAGGATCCATGCCCAGGGCCCCGGCCATTTCATCAAACATCTCCTCATGTTTTCCCACCCCATCAGCAGGGTGAAGGTTTAAAGTTACCTTGAGTCCCTTTGATCTGGCCCACTTAAGAAACTCTTCCGGGTCCGGGAATAGATCTCGATTCCATGTATATCCGGTCCAGCCGCCCAGGTGCCAGTCAATATCCACAACCAGCACATCGAGGGGAACCCCATGAGTCTCAAAGTCACTGGCCAGATTCTCCAGCTCCCGGTCCGTATAGGCCCAGTACCGCGACCACCAGTAACCGAAGGCATAGCGGGGCGGAAGGGACTGCACTCCAAAAATACCGGCAGCGTCCCTCAGGGCCTCCCTGTAATCATGCCCATAGGCAAGAAAATAGAAGTCCTTCCTGTGTTTTTTGCTCCTCTCTTCTATCCAGTGCCTGCCGCCGGGCAAAGGCTTAATGAGTATATTGAAAGAATCATCGATTAAAGACCACCCGCTCCGGGAAAGCAGGCCTCTTCCTAAGTCCAATTTTTCCCGTTTTGAGCCATCCCGGGTGCGGACGGAAATGCCGTCACAGAAATCTAAAGTACGGGCCGTACCTTTTAAATTTCCGGGATCTCTTTTACCCGGAAACCAGGAAGTTATACCACCGGCAAAGGGAAAAGTAATTTCAAGATTCTCCTTAGAAAAGGGCCTGCCGTTATGCTTGAAATCTATCTTCAAACCGCTCGTTTTGAGAACAAGATGGTTTCCTCCCCTATCCTTATTGAATGCAACCTCCGGGGTATACCTGTTAATAACTGTAAAACTCGGCAGATCAACAAATTGAGAATCTAAAGACCACTCCATCCGGACGAAACGATCTGAAAGAAAGGTAAATCTCGTATTACCATATTGTACAATGTTTGCCTGATTGGCATGCGGATTATAACGGATAATCAATTGCCGGCCTCCTTTAAAGCTGAACTTTCATTCTATTGTAAACCGGCAATGCCGAAATAATTCACCGCATTATTATAGCATATATCCTGAACAATCCTTCCTAAAAGCTCCATATCATCCGGCAGCTCACCGTTTTCAACATCTCTGCCCAGCAGATTGCAGAGGATTCTGCGAAAGTATTCATGCCTGGGATAGGAGATGAAACTCCTGGAATCGGTGAGCATTCCAATAAAGCGGGACAGCAGGCCTAAATTGGAGAGTGCGTTCATCTGTCTCTCCATTCCGTCCTTTTGATCGTTGAACCACCAGCCCGAGCCGAACTGTATCTTGCCCGGAACCGAGCTGTCCTGAAAGCTGCCGCATATGGCCGCAATCAGCTCATCATCCCTTGGATTCAATACGTACAGTATGGTTTTCGCAAGCTTATCCCGGCTGTTCAGCCTGTCCAGCAGCCTCACTAAGGGGCGGGCAATCTCAAAATCCCCCATGGAATCAAAACCGCTGTCCGGACCTATTCGCCCCAGCATGCGGGTATTGTTGTTCCTCAAGGCTCCGAAATGAAACTGCTGTGTCCAGTTCTTTTCAGAATCCATAACGGCCAGCTCAAATAGTAAAGCGGATTTAAATTTCAGAATCTCTTCAGGCTCAAGCCGCTTTCCGCATCGCACCCTGCCGAAGATGGATGAGATTTCCTTCTCCGTATACTCCTCTGCATAGGGCTGTTCAATCCCGTGATCCGAGACGCGGCATCCCGCCTCATGGAAGAAATCGTGGCGTTTTTCAAGTGCCGATCGAAATGTCGACAGGTTTCTAATATCCATATCAGCGGCTCTTTCAAGCAGGCCGACCCAGTCGTTGAAAGAGGACGGATCCTCAACGGCCATTGCCTTATCCGGTCTGAATGCAGGGAGCACCCTGATCTTAAAGTTCTTATCCTCTTTAATCTTTAGGTGGTACTCCAGGCTGTCCACCGGATCATCGGTGGTACATACGGCCCTGACCTTAAAATGCTGCATCAAGGATCGCGCCCGGAAATCCTCGGTCTGAAGCAGGGCTGAGCATGTTTCATAGATCTCCCGGGCAGCAACCGGGTTCAGGAGCTTATTGCTGATCCCGAAGGGATTCTTCAGCTCCATTTGTGTCCAGTGAAAGAGCGGATTCCTGATTGTATAGGGAACCGTGGCCGCCCAGGCCTCAAACTTCTCATAATCCGAAGCATCGCCTGTAATATATCGCTCATCGATGCCGAATGTTCGCATTGCACGCCACTTATAGTGATCGCCGGAAAGCCAGATCCGTGTAAGGTTCTCGAATTGTCTGTTTAAAGCAATCTCCCTGACCGGCAGATGGCAGTGGTAATCGAAGATGGGCATATCTTTAGCATATTCATGGTAGAGTCTTCTGGCAGGCTCAGACTGTAGTAGGAAATCATCATCCAGAAATTCTTT
Organism: Spirochaetales bacterium; assembly: GCA_030615505.1. GTDB lineage: Bacteria > Spirochaetota > Spirochaetia > SZUA-6 > DRHE01 > JAUWZD01. The sequence continues at coordinate 19,069 of JAUWZD010000062.1, forward strand.
GGACATCATTCTTCTCCCTGCACACCTAAGCGGGTCAGATGCTTTTCAATGTGCACATAGAGGGCCTGCCAGTACTCTTCCAGATGCTCATTCAGGGCTTTAAAGAAACTATTCTTTAAAGAAGGATCGCTTAATATCTCTCCATAGGAAATGTGAATAACCTGGCGGGCATCCTGATTAGTGAATATATCGACGAGCTCTTCATCCTCCATTTTCGAAATATCGGGAAGATTATCCATATTCGGTGTAATGTGGTAATACTTCCTCGCTCTCTCGAAAGTCTTCAGAGCATACTGATGAAGCTCTCTATAGAGTCCCGGTTTACAGCGGGCTATAACCTTCATGGCCTCAAGCCAGTTGGTTCCTGCGGTTTTAATATGGAATCTTCCCCCGGTAAGTCTTCCTATACCGGGGAATACGGTAAATTTATCACTTCCCGAATGCACGGAAATACGGTATCCGAAATTTCCGGCTATTGCTGCATGGGTCCGGAAGCAGCGAGCGAACTCCTCTGCGTCGCCTATGTAATCGATTCCCTTCTGGAACTCACCGACAAAACGTGGAGCCATGGATGAGATCTTAATCCCCGCTTCTTCTACCTCCATAGCTATAAATACATGGGCCTGGGGAGTTGTGGGAGTATCTGTCTCGTCTATGGACAATTCAAAATCAAAGCCTCCCTCTCCCTTCACTTCAATTCCGGCCCGGTAGAGCCTCTCTGCATGGTTGACTGCCTCTCTGTAAATCAAAGCTGTGCGCGCCAGCTCCTCCCGGCTGAACCCGACCCTCTCCCCTGTGTCCAGATTTAGCTTAAGATCGAGGAACCTCTCTTCAATCCTCTGCCTGTAGCTCCCTTCAAGCTTGCCATAAGCCTGCATGACTTCTTCTTCTGAACTCTTCCGGAACTCAGCTCTTATAAAATCTGATACATCTGCAGTGATCATTGTGAATCCGATAGACAGGGCCTTTCTTACCCAGTCCTCTGTTTTCAGGTGATCCCCGTCAGCGCCCCAGGGCGAGTTATATCCCTCCTGGAGCACGGCCCAGGAGGCTGCATCCAGCACATCTTCATAACTTCTGCCGGTAAGATCCAGCTCCCTTACCGACTGCTGGGCCAGTACGGGTGCGGCCTTATATTTTTTAAAAAGGCGTATATGACCGGGTGAGGCAATTCCCAGCCTGTCCCCAACCCCGAAGGTCACATCCCGGTCTCTCAGAGGTGAGGGTCGTGTGAATGGTAGACAGCGCCTTAATGTGTCTGCATTGAAGCGGCTCAGGGGGCAGACAGTCACTTCAATTCCCTCACTGCTTACCTTTTCTCCTGAAAAACCGCATTGATTGGGCCCGAAAACGGCCAGTGCTCTTCCCGTTTTAAGCCGGATCAGGGCGACAGTATCCTGATTGATTCTCTGAATCGAAAGAGGGTGGAGCAGACTGCCTGCAGATTTGGGAATTTCTGCGGTTTCCTCGGTTCCCGAGTTCAATCCGGCCTCTGAGACAAGACCTTTTGCCCGTGCTTCTTTTAGCCACAATTTAATTTCAGATTCCGGTATTTTAATATTGCTCACGATAGTTCCTTTCTAGATATTGTCCACTAAATAGCCGCCGTCAACCGGGATGCATACCCCGGTTACGAATCCGGAAGCCCTCTCACTGGCTAAAAAGATAAGCGCCCCGGCCAGTTCAGAGACATCGCCGAAACGCCCGAATGGAGTATGATTGATAACAGTCTTCCCTCGATCGGTAAGCTCTCCTGTCCTTTCGTTCTTTATAAGCAGAGCTTTATTCTGTTTACCGATAAAGAAGCCCGGGGCTATGGCGTTTACACGAATACCGTGGGGGGCAAACTCCTTGGCTGCGGCCATGGTCAGATTCAGCACCCCTGCCTTGGCCGCATCATAGGCCCAGACTCCGGAGAGCGGCACATAGGAGGCCATGGATGCAAGATTGATCACAGTACCCTTTATCTTCCTTTTAATCCAGTAATCGGCTGCGACTTTGGTGGGCACCATGAGACCTGCAATCAGATTGAGCTTCAGCACGAACTCAAAGGTCTTCATGTCAGCCTCCACAAAAGAGCCCTTTCCCCTGTTTCCGCCTGCGGCATTAATTAAAATACTGGGCGCTCTAAAAGCCTTTTCCGTTTCCTCAATGGCCCTGCTTACCGAATCCTCCTCCGTAGTGTCTGCAACCACTCCAAACAGGTTGGAATCCAGTCCTGTGGATTTTCCCAACCTCTCCTTTGCATCATCAATTGCATTCGGCTCGATGTCCCAGAGAGCCACCTTAGCCCCGGCTTTGAGAAGGGCCTCGGACATTGCCCCTGCAATGACGCCTCCCCCTCCTGTTATAATCACAACCTTTTCCTCTAGATTAAACATTTCATTCACAAAACTCATAACCTATATCTCCTCTGTTTATAGCCTGATAAAGTGCTTTTTAAAGCGGATAAAACGGGGAAGCCCGTTCTCGATAAGCGGTTTCACCTCACCCTGAATCAGGGGCCTGGCATAGGTAAAAAACTCATATTTTAAAAAGAATCCATCCTCCGTAACCCACTCTTCAGGCAGGTACTTCTCACCAACTGCTACTTCCGCTAAGTCGGCTAAGCCGGTTTCGCAAGTATATGGCTCATCAGAAACCCTTTCCAAAGTGACCATCTTTCCGGAAACGCCTTGTGCGGCCAGTTGAACGGCCTTCTGCCCGGCCATATATGCCTCTTTGGAATCGGTAAGGGAGGCAAAATGGATTCCATTTCTCTGGATTGTTGAGGGAATGGCAAAACGGGCCTTAACCCTTATCTCACGCTCCACTATCTCCTTTATAAAGTTTGCAGCACCGCCCAGTTGTGTATGCCCGAAGGAATCCCTGGCAAAATCTCCCTTCTGCTCGGCAATATAACTGCCGTCAGGATTCTTTGTGCCTTCAGATACAACAATAACGGCCCGGCCGATCTTAGACAGGAAATAATCCACCCGGGCCTTAAATTTCTCCCTGTCAAAGGGAACCTCAGGCACAAGAATGATGTGAGGCGCATCCGGTTCATCCCTTTTTGCTAAGGCGGTTCCGGCTGCTATCCAGCCCGCATTCCGGCCCATGGCCTCGATTACATTCACCGTATCCGAGGTATAGAGGGCTTCGGTATCCCTACCCGCCTCCATGGTCATGGTTGCCAGGTATTTGATCACACTCCCGTAACCCGGGCAGTGGTCCGTGCAGGCAAGGTCATTGTCAATTGTCTTCGGTACTCCCACAACTTTTAGCTCATATCCCTCTTTTTCAGCCATCTTGTTTACCCTATCTGCAGTATCCATAGAATCGTTTCCACCGATGTAAAAGAAATAATGAATGCGGTATTTTTTAAATACATCTAAAATTTTATTGAAATCTTCTTGCTTTTTAACCTTATAGCGGCAGGAACCCAGGGCCGAAGAAGGGGAGACTTTGAGTCCCTCAATATCCACCGGGTTCTCCTTTCTCATATCTAATATTTCTTCATTCAAAACACCCAAAATCCCATTATAGGCTGCATATACGCCCTCGATCTGCTCTTGTCTCATGGCTTCCTGGATCACCCCGCAGGCGCTGGCATTAATAACAGCCGTAGGACCGCCGCTTTGAGCAACAATGCAGTTCCCTTTCATAACTACCTCCATATTTGTAAGATTATTTATCCCCATCCAGCGGGATGGTATTCTGGGCGGAGAAATTGCCCTGCTTTGAGATTCCGGTAGTTCCCAAAAAACTCATCTCAATCTGAAATTTCTTTAAGGATTCCTCGGCCAGGGGACCTATAAAGGCCATTTAGTACCGTTTCCTTTCTAAAATGAAAATATCTTGAAAGCAGCAGGCCTGTCAACAGATTAAAACACAGGAAAGCACTTTGGGGGGGGTTGACAGTTTTAAATAAACAATTATTATATTTATTTATTTTATTTATATTTATCCATGGAGGAATATCATGAATTTACAACAGCCGGGACAGAACGATGCAATTGAAACACGGAATCGTTCCCGTGATGTAGCTCCTGCTTCAGGTATCTGTACACGATGCATGGACAGCTGCCCTGGGAATTGTGATATTTTCAAAGCATCGATGCGCGGGAGGGAGGTCATCTACCCGGGTCCCTTTGGTGACATAACTGCAGGGGGAGATAAAAAGTATCCCGTTGATTTCTCACACTTAAACATTATGGGATACGCTTTGGGTGCAAAAGCGATTGAAGAAGCCAATCCCGATAAAGCCATCTTCCCCAAAGTAGACACCAGCGCTGTCTACGGGCACAACCATCCTGTACGCATGAAGATGCCTATATTCACTGGAGCCCTTGGTTCCACGCATATCGCCCAGAAGCACTGGGACAGCTTCGCAGTCGGCGCTGCAATCTCCGGCATAACTCTTGTACTCGGCGAAAATGTCTGCGGAATTGACCCGGGGCTCGAATTGGATAAAAACGGCAAGGTTTCCAGATCACCGGAGATGGAGCGCCGCATTAAGATCTACAAGGAGTGGCAGGAAGACTGTGGTGATATCATTATACAGACGAATGTGGAAGACGCACGCCTCGGAGTTGCCGAGTATGTTGTGGAGAAACTGGGCGTCAGGGCCATCGAGCTTAAATGGGGACAGGGCGCAAAATGCATCGGCGGAGAGATCAAGATACAGGATATCAAGCGGGCAATCGAACTCCAGAACCGGGGATTCATCATCACTCCCAATCCTTCGAGCAAAACTGTTCAGGCAACTTTTAAAAGCGGAGGCATCAAGGAATTCGAGCGGCACTCCCGCTTAGGCTTCATTAACGAAGAGGAGTTCCTCCGCAGGGTCGAATTCCTGCGGCGCACCGTGGGAGTTGATAGGGTCACACTCAAGACCGGCGCTTACGGCTTCCGCGAGCTGGCAATGGCACTTAAATGGTCGGCTGAGGCACGGGTCGACTTAGTAACAATCGACGGATCCGGCGGCGGAACGGGCATGAGTCCCTGGCGAATGATGCAGGAATGGGGAATTCCCACCTTCTACCTCCAGTCCATGGCGTTCAACTTCGCCAAGCGCCTTGCCACCCGGGGTATTTGGACCCCGGATCTGGCCATGGCCGGGGGATTCTCCACTGAAGACCACATCTTCAAGGTGCTCACCATGGGCGCACCTTACTTTAAGGCCGTTTGCATGGGCCGCGCTCTAATGATCCCGGGATTCGTGGGAGACAACATTCAGGCCGTTTTAAATAAAGAGGAAAAACGGAACTGGAAAGATATGCCTAACACTGTCTCCCGGTTTGGCACAACACCGGAGCAGATCTTTACGATTTACTCTACCCTTCAGGATAAATACGGTGACCGGGTTGAGGAGATCCCGCTGGGCGCGGTAGCGCTCTACACTTTTATCGATAAACTCCGCACCGGATTGACCCAGTTTATGGCTGGCGCGCGCAGCTTCAGGCTCGACACCCTGCGCCGCACAGACGTTGTTGCCCTGACCGAGGACGCCGCTAAGATAAGTGGTCTGACCTATATCATGGACGCTTATCGGGAAGAGGCGGAGCAGATTCTGGACAGCTAAAGCAGTTGCAAAAATCAGGAAATATTACTCAGTTTTTTTGCAAATACTATTGCGAAAAATAATCAAATAATGTATAAATGTTACCTATGATTGATAGACATATAAATACAATCCGGCATTGGTGGTGGTTTTTAACTCAGGACCGCCGCGAATAAGCCGTTTAATACGTGCAGAATATTAAAGGCCGTGACGGTCCTTGTTGGATCGTACGGCTTTTTCTGTATAAGGATAATACTTTAAAAAGCCATGCGAAGCTGCATGGCTTTTTTTAATTATAAAGGAGTTTATAATGTTTCGGCCGACACGAGAAGAGTTTAAGGAAAAAGCAAAACAGGGCAACCTAATCCCGGTTTACTCTGAAGTTTTTGCTGACATGGAGACACCTGTTGCGGCATTTCTCAAGCTTCGCAGGGGAAAGTATAATTTTCTGCTTGAGTCGGTTGAGGGCGGAACACAAATCGGACGCTACAGCTTTTTAGGACGGGATCCCGGTGTAATCTTTGAAGCCCGGAAGGATAGGGTAAGAATTCACCGCGGGGCGGATGTTAAAAGTATTGATACGGACAATCCGCTTGAGGAATTGAAAAAACTCATCCATGAGCTAAAACCTGTTTCTGATCCGGAGCTTCCGCCGTTTACAGGCGGTGCCGTGGGTTATTTAGCTTATGATGTTGTGCGCCTGTTTGAGAAACTGCCGGATGAAAATCCAGATGACCTGGATATGCCCGACATCTTTTTTCTATTTGCGGACACTGTTATTGCCTTTGATAATGTAAATCACAAGCTTACTGTTATGTATAACGTACGGGCAAGGGAAGGGGATAATCTTGACTTTCTCTACGATCAGGCCACAGGCGTGATCAATCAGATCCTTTCCGATCTTAAGCAGCCGCTTCCACCAAAAGCACATGAATCGTCAAGGGTGAAAATAGGGAATAAAATTGTATCTAACTTTCCAAAGAAGGATTTCCTTAAAGCGATTGAAAGATGTAAGAGGTATATTGAAGACGGGGATATCATTCAGGCCGTGCTTTCCCAGAGATTGGAGACCGGCTTTGAAGGGGATGCGTTTAATCTCTACCGGGCACTGCGGATTGTTAATCCCTCACCCTACATGTTCTATCTGCATTTTGACAACACCAGGCTTATCGGAGCATCACCGGAGATACATGTACGCGCCCTTGATCAAGATGTGACAATCAGGCCTATTGCAGGCACCAGGCCTCGCGGAAAAACTGTAGAAGAAGATCTGATGCTAGA
>JAUWZD010000066.1 GCA_030615505.1 Spirochaetales bacterium
CCGAAGTAACTGTAAAAGATCATCAATAAGAGCAGCCCCAGCCAGAAGGTGGGCAGGGAATAGCCAATAATAGCAAAGACCCTGGTGGCGTGATCCACCGGTTTATCCTTGTGTACAGCCCCTATAGTCCCCAGCCATATCCCCACCAGAATGATCAGCGGTGTCGCATACAGGACCAGCTCCAATGTAATAGGGAAGAATTTCTTGAACCCCTCCAAAACCGGGGACTGGGCGGATATGGAATAACCGAAATCCCCTTTAAAAACGCTCTTTAACCATCTGAAGTATTGAACCGGTGCAGGATCATTTAGGCCATACTTTGCAATAAGGGCTTCAATCTGTCCAGGCTGGATCTTTTCGGTCTGGATATATATGGCGACTCTCATCCCCGGAGGAAAGAGCATTACGATCGTAAAAATCATCAAAGACACCCCGAAAAGAACGAGAATCATTAGTAAGAGCCTTCTGAATATATAGTTTAATAGATTCACTCAAAATCCCCGACTGTATGGGAAATGATTAGCGTACAACAAACAGATGATATGAGATATGAATAAAGAAGTCAAGTGATCGTAGATTGGCCTGAGTTTATCAGTATTAAATCAAAAAGGGCTCTGGCACTTGCCAGAGCCCTTAGCAGATCTCTTCGTCTTAGTAGACTCTAATACTCCTTTTTGACATCTCGTGCCAGGTCGAAGGGACCGCTTTGCATCGGATTGTAGAAGTAGCCCTTCACCCAGTCCCTGAAATACCTGTTGTCAATAGGCTGATCGGTCATCACGCTGACTACATCCTCCAGGTAGATTTCCTGCAGACGGTAGTACATATCTTTGCGTTTGGCGGGATCGGGCTCGATAGCTGCGGCATCGATCAGCCGGTCCACCTCTTCGTTTTTGTAGTGAGCCCAGGCTGCGAAGGTTCCCTTCTCGGAGTGCATGAAGGGTAATACATAGTTGTCCGGGTCGGGATAATCAGGAGCCCAGCCGATAATGAACAGCGGCATGGTGTTCTTTCGTATCTTGTCGAGGTATTCAGGCCAGGGTACAGCCCTGGTCTCCAGTTTGAACTTGGGATTGAGGGACATGATGTTCTCTGCCAGGATTCTGGCCGTTGTTTCTCTTTTGACGTTCCCCTCATTGTACAGGATCTCCATCTTAAAACCGTTCGCCCAGAGCCGGCCGCCCAGAGCCTTCTTGAAGTGCTCCTCGGCCTTCTTCAGGTCAAAGGGTCTGGCCTTAAGAGCCTCATTTTTAAAGGGCAAACCTCTCGGCACGGGGGTTACGGGGTCAATGCCGGCTCCCAACAGCACCTCATCGATGAAGGTCTTGGAATCCCAGGCATAGGCGAAGCCGAGGCGCACATCCTTATCCTGGAAGAAGTCGCCCGGAACCCCTTCACCGTCCAGCTTTCCGGAGCCCACCAGAGGATTATCCTTAGTGACGAAATCGTAGTTGAAATGGATGGCGGTAACAACCAGAGTCGGAAGCCTGCGGTGACCTACCAGGCTCTCTTCCTTGTCCATATCAGCGAAGTTCTCCGGGTAAACCCAGACACAGTCGGCATCGCCCTGCATAACAATCAGCTTTCGGGTGGACCATTCGGGAACCACCTTGCGGATGGCTCGTTTTACGAATGGCTTTCTTCCCCAATAGTCCTCGAAACGTTCCAGTACGACCTCGACCTCCGTTTCCCAGCGAACCAGCTTAAAGGGACCAGTGCCGTTAGCGATCTCTTGGAGGGTATCCTTCCCCGTATCGGGACCGTTGTAATCCTTCCAGGTTTCCTCTGTCCCGGGCCAACCACCCTGCTCGATGACCCAGGGCTTGCTCACAATGGAAGCCCAGGTTGCCGCCATCATACTGAGAAAGGGTGGGAAAGGATTGGGCAGGTGAAAGACCACATAGTCGCCCTCTACCTCGATGGCTTTGTCGATGTCCTTGAAATCTGCGATGATGTTGCCATCCCTGTCCCTGGATCCGCCGGCATCGAGCAGATAGGTGTACCAGACCCAATTCGGTCCGTTATCGGGGTCGGTCACAAGGGTTCTTTCGAAGGTGTACTCCACATCCTCCGGGGTCAGGGTATGGCCGCTTTGGAACTTAATCCCTTTCCGGATCTTGAAGCGGTAGGTCTTTCCATCAGGAGAAATACCGCCGTTCTCCATCGTGGGAATCTCTTCCGCCAGCATAGGTACGAACTTGCTGGTGGATTCACCATCATAGTCGATGAGGGTGTCGTAGACATTTCTCAGGACTTCCCAGGAGGCGGTGTCGTAGGCCCTGGATGGATCGAGGCTGTCAACATCACCAATGCCGGCATAGATGAAGGTATCCGGATTCTTGATGACCTTCTCTGGCACTACCTCTTTGGGTGCTTCCTCTTTGGCAGGAGCTTCTTCCTTCTTGCCCCCGGCAAAGGCAGCCATAGCAACTGCTAGTGCCAATAGTAAAATAAAAATCCTTTTCATAAATCCTCCTTATAATATTTTTTTATTGAAGTTTGATTAGAGTATCATACTGAAGAAATTTTGAAAAGCATTTTATTTTCAAATAAAAAACATGCACGAGCCCTTTGCCCATCAATAGGATATCTGAATCCTTCTGCAAATCTCTTTCCATCTTTTTTATAGACCTGGACGGCACCATTACAGCTGGCGGGTTTTTAACCTCTTCCTTCTATCAAAGCCTCTGGGCCATGTATGAATAGGGAATCTCAATCTCTACCCACCCTCTCTTAGAAGAGCATCTACATTGCGGATAACTATCCTGATTAAATCACGGGTCTCAAGGCTTTGTAGTCCCTTTCACTTCCCCTGGGGCTTTCAGAAATTTAATCTTTAGCGGCTTACACCTACTTCACCAGGCCGGGCCTATTTGAGCCTGTTCAATATTAGATGTTGAGAACGTCGCTCCATTTACCCGTTTTCGAGTGCTCGTAGAGGATATCCAGAGTCGCGACGATATCGTGTTCGATGACATGAGTGAGGACGTTGTCGTGACCCATGTAAGTATTGTTGTGCTCCATGTAATAGCGGTTCTCTTTTGTGAGTCCATAGTAACGTTCAATTCCGGTGCGTAGTGTTTTAAGCCGTTCGTATAACCTTGAGCCCGGGACTGCCGGACCCTGCCGGAGGAAATCATCTTTGAAGTATGTATGAGTCATCCAACCAAAACGGCTCTTAGAACGTAAGTGATCACAGGTGAAGATGAGTTCCTGGGGATCTTCAAGACAAGCGCGATAACAAGCAAACTTAGTCCGACCCTGTTTATATTCGATTCCCTTGCGCCGAGTCGGATATCCGAATAGGCAAAGAGGTGTGCCGGTTTCTCCCAGCTTCGGTCCCCACTTCATAGAGGGTTTACGTATGATGATGTGTATAATCTCTTGTTCAGTGTAGATGTCTCGGTGAAGATCCTCTGCATCATAGCCTGCATCGAGGATTACACAAACAAAGGGTAGGCTAGGATACCGAGCCCGTAAAGTGTTTAATAGCGGTAAAATATGGGCCTGATCACTCTCATTAGCCGGCGCGATGAGGCTAACCACAGGAATCCCACTGACGGCGATGAGCGTATGGGCACGATGGCCGACAGGATACTTATGCTTGTGGTGAGGTTTCCCAAAAGCAATGCTGTCGTCGGTAAATATCCAGTTACCGTTCTCATCTTTTTTTCCCTTGGTACGAGCCACGGCCTTGAGAAAGGTCGAGTCTCCTACAAGAATGATTTTACCTTTCACAACCTCTGGTAGATCTAGTATTGGCGGAGTGAGCAAACCGGTCTCGTATGCTTGAAGAATGAAGTGCTGATGGATTTGAATAAATCCTTCCGGCCCTAAACGACTGCGTAGGGTGTTGAACGTATTATGTGTAGGGATCTTGTTGCGCCTGATGCCGATTGCTTCACGGTAGATTTGGATCTTGGCCAGCTTCTCACTCAATTCTCGATCAGAGGAGATGCGCTCTTTTACTTTAAGAATACGAGCCAATATCAGTGAAGTTGCATAACCGATTGGATCGGTAGACCTATACTGTGACAAGATTTTTCTGATCGTACGCTTGTCTATCTGGCGGAAATATTTGAGGAAATTGGCCTCCTGTAAGGTGCGCATTCTTGACATGTCTGAACCCCTGTTCAATATTGGTGTTCAATATTATCAGGGTTCAGAGGACAAGATCAGAATGCAATAACTATTTATATAATATAATTTTGAGCGGTTTAGGAACTCGATACAAAATGAGAAAAACGTGGGTTACTTTCTGAATTTTGGTACTTATTTTTTGGGTTACTTTTTAGGATTTTAAGCCTTAAAAGTGTTCCGAAGCCCTGTTTAAGGAGAAATTTTGGGTTATTTTTTGAAAGTGTGTTTATAATTCATTATATAGAAAGTAATTAGAATATTGAACAGGCTTAAATAGTCCTATGGAAACAACAAACGATTGGAAAAGTACGAAATACCTACCATAGAATAAGATAGCTCATTGGACATTGTTGAGGATTTCTCAAAATCTGCCAGATTTTCCAGCGAAAATGACGGTTTTTCTTGCGAAAGGGGATGGTTTTCTAGCCCTGTTATGATATAATCTACGGTAAAATCACGATCCAACCGGTTTGTACCTTAGATTTTTGCAGAACAGGGAGAGATCAATGAGACCAAGAAAAACAGAACACGATCAGGAAACCATCAGTCAGTTCCCCGAATCCCTCTCTCCTCTGATGGGCTAGAAGGCTTCTTAGGCAACTTATTTCAGTAGGCGCATCTTTTCCCGTTTTCTGAAATACTCCTCAATTCACAAGGCTACCGACTCACACCATTTCAACGGGCCAGATCCACCACTCCTGTTTAAAATCCAACCGTTTGTTGTTTCCATAGTCATATCATATAAGTAATTAGGAGTCACCATTCTTCTATCCGGCAGCTGGAGGGCCAGCAGATGGGCGTCTGCCATTCAGAAACCGGGGTCAATTTCTAGAGAATTGCCTGTATGGCACTTTAATATAGCTTTCTACGCCTATTTTTTGGGCTAAAATATTTTTGCTTGTCTCTCTATTTCATTGCTGTCATTGAAGTTACAAACAGCGCAAATGCCTCGAACAGATTCATAATTATTTTAATTGCTCATAATTATAAACCGCCGTTGACTGATTAAAGCAAAACTGTTTAGATTGCTGCAAGTGAGATCTCAGCGCCCCTTACCCCTCCTATCTATTCCTGAAATCTTTTGCCGGGGCTTAAAAATACTCTTTACCGAAATTAAAAAGCGAGGTCTAAAAATGGGGGATGTTTTTAGAGGCATAAAAGCTGACAGGGTGAGAAATTTGTCCAACCGGGAAATATTCCCGGTATCTGTCTGAACCTGAAGAAGATGAAGGCGGCGAGCAGTCCCCCATGCATGAAGATCCGGAGATGCTTGACATGCTTAAGAACCTGTACAAGGTATTGTAACAATCATGGAGATGGATTTCGGAAAACTTTTGGAGGATGAGAACACCTTCAAAGAACTGGTAACTGCACAACCGAAGACACTAGAAGCAAGCAAGGAGCTGCTTAAGGATAAGCCGGGAATTAAGGTGGAACTGCAGGATCAGATAATAATCCGCTTCAGGTAAGCCTCCCATATTCAGGGCTTATCGTGCTCCTGTAATATTTGCGTTCATAAGATAGACGGTTTCAGGGCCGCAAAAGTTATTCACAGTCTGGCTTTCCTTAGAGAAATAGAACTCCTTCTGACTCTCCTTGATGTTTCCCGAGATGGAACCGCCGGTCACGGGGATTCTATTTCCGCCGTTTGAAGCGTATGCCAGGCGTATTTCACCGCCGAAATCACCGGTTACGGGATCGCATTGAAAATCGGAGAAAGAGACTACCTCGATATAGGGACCCTGCCTGAATTCTTCCGCCGATCGCTTTCCGGGTAATATGTGAATATTGCCGATATTTCCCGTTGGTTCCCCGCCAAGATAATGGGTAAAACGATAGTGTCCCCAGGCACGCTTGAACAGGTCCTTTTCTATGACGGCTACCGGTTTAAGCAGAAACCCGTCATTGTCATAGGGAGCTGTTTCGGTGGAATTCGGCAGGAACGGTTTCAAATCAAGGCAGACTGAAGTTTACTCCCCCATGTACACGGGTTACCGTATTTATCCAGGAGGGGGGACCGATTAAAAGGTCTTGTTCCAGCTTGATAAATAGTTTCATATGATGATGAACCGTTAACCTACACCCTGTTTTAAGGAAAGGACCCAAATAAAATCGTAACTGTTTATCAGTAGAATCGGACTGAGCTGTAAATATGAAAACCGGGGTTAAACCGAATCCTACAAAAAAATCAAATTTTTTCCGGATTGGGAAATAGAAGTTGAGTCCAACGGTCAAGGGAATTATAAATCTGGGTTCCACGGTTAACCCAAACTCAAAACCCAGATCCAGGGTCATATTCTGTTCTTCGCCGCCAAGTTTTTGGAAATAGGTTAAACATATACTGAGGTACTTTTCTTCTGGTTGGTAATTAAAAAAATCAAAACCGAGACCAGCGGAAAAGCATGAATCGGCCGAAAACAGAGGAAGCTTAGCAAGTATAAGGAAACAGATAATAAACAAAACCCTTTTCATAGTTCCACCCATTCGCACGGAAAAATCAGCGTCATACGTTATGAACACTATTCTTTTTAGTTATTATAACAGGTTCCTTTTCCCCCTTCAATAGTTCAACTATAACGAAAATATGATTGCCACAGATGGTGAAAACAGGTAGATTTTTATCGATGAGCAAGCCGCGCCCTCTTTCGCTGCGTTTTCTCCCCGAACAATTCTGCCGCAGCCTGGAAATTCTCTTTACCGATATTGACGATACCATTACTCAAGACAGCCTTCTTACCGCTCCTGCCTATGCCTCTCTTTGGAAGCTGTATGAACACGGGATACAGGTGGCAGTTGTAACCGGGAGACCCGCAGGCTGGTGCGATCATATCGCCAGGATGTGGCCTGTTCGGGGAGTTATCGGTGAAAACGGGGCCTTTTACTTTTCCTATCGCAGAGATAAGAATAGAATGGAGCGATGTTACCTGATATCCGAAGAGGAAAGACTTGAGGGAAGAAAGAAACTAGAGAAAATACGGGAACGGGTCTTGAGAGATGTCCCTGCCTGTAAAATCGCAGCGGACCAGGCCTTCAGAATAACGGATCTGGCCATTGACTACTGTGAGGATGTAAAGCCCCTTAAGCCGTCAGAAATTGCACGGATCTGCCGTATTATAGAAAATGAAGGCGCTGTATATAAAATCTCAAATATTCACATCAACTGCTGGTACGGTAACTTTGATAAAGTCTCCGGCATTAAGGAGTTTATAAAAAATGAACTGGACCTGCAGTTATCAGAGATACCGGACCAGGTAGTATTCATCGGGGATTCTCCCAATGACGAACCCATGTTCAAAGAGCTGAAACACTGCATCGCTGTTGCCAACATCGCTCCCTATTTAAAGCAGCTTAAATCTCTTCCCATGTACCTTACTAAAAGTAGAGCAGCCTGCGGATTCTCTGAGGCGGTAGATATAATACTAAAAAAGAGGAAACACTGACAGTTTAGATATTAAGTGTTATTTCTCTCCCAGAGACCCAGATCCAATTCAAGAGTCTGAGATACTGTATTGAGTCCCAAAGAATGAAAGATTTTCTCGAAGGAGAGGGAGGAGCCGGTCAATTCAACACTCATCTTCTCATATCCCCTGTCATAGGCTTGATCAATTAAACGCCGGATAAGCATATGGGCTAATCCAAGCCCCCTGTAATGTTTAACCACTGCCAGCTGCATCAATTTCAGTATCAATTTCCCAGACAGGGGATCCTCTTTTTCCACACCCCAGATGAAACCTGCAAAATCATTCCCGGGTGTTTCAACGACTAAGAGAAGACTCTTTGAATCCAGCAGGTTTGGCTCATTTTTCCTCTTCTTATAATAAAACCCCTCCACACGCTCCGGCGAAGCCTCCGGAAAGAGCTCTGCAAAGGCTTTCCTGTCCAGTTTAACTAGCGGTTCAAGATGCTTGCTTTCTCCCTGCCTTATAACAAAATCGCTTAGAAGTAGCTCTTCGGTTTCTTCCGGCTCGGGTCCTATTCTTTCAAGCCCGACCAGCTCCCTCTGCTCATTGTACCAGCGGACCACGATCTGCTTCATTTCCCTCTCTTTGAAGGAGAACCAGAGCCTCTCCACCTCTTTATTTTTCTTTAGAGTATTTTTAAAATTTCTGAAAACCCCTTTCCCTGTGGATAAGGCTTCATTAAGGAGCTCTCTGAAAATGGGATTCCTCAGTTTGGAAAGAAAGCTCTCCATTAAATTAAAGCCGTCAATGGGTCTCCACTCCGGAATGGGAACATAGAGGCGCTCAGTTTCCTGACTGTTAAAATCTTCAGCCGGGATGAGTTCGCCCGTAGCGCGATTCACTAAATATTTATGCTGCTGGTTCTCCATGGCGAAAATTATCTGATTCAGGATCTCGTCAGTAAGAGGAAAATCCATAATTGTCAGCCCGTTCTCACTTCCTCAAGCACTCTCTCGGTGTGCACAAGAGTAATCTTTCCACTTTTTCTTTCCCTCAGTTCAACCAGACCTTCTCCCAGGTGCTTGCCAGAAACAACAATCCGCACCGGAATACCTAATAAATCCGCATCCTTAAACTTGACGCCAGGAGATTCATCCCTATCATCATATAGAGTATCATGCTCCAGCTCTTCGTAAAGCTTCTCCACAACTCTCTTTACCCCCAGGGATTTACCCACACTCATTAGAAATATCTTAAAAGGAGCAACAGAAGATGGCCAGATAATTCCATTTTCATCATGATTAGCCTGAACAATTGAATCCATAAGCCTTCCAAGACCTATACCGTAGCATCCCATATGGGGGTAGGTCGAAGTTCCCCTGTCCTCCTGGAATACCAGATTCATATTTCTGCTGTAATAATCACCGAGCTTAAAAATGTGCCCCACTTCAATGGCCTTAGTTTCCTTAAGTGTGCCGCCGCACTGAAGGCAGTTTTTTTCTTCTTCTGTCAGGGAAATATCAGCCACATCCGAACTCTCATAATCCCGGCCATAATTCACGTTGAGCAAATGAAAGCCTTCCTCGTTAGCCCCGAAAACAAGATTCGGCGAATCGGCTACCGTATCATCCACAACAATTCTCAAGCTCTTATCCGTGTTAAAGGGGGAAAGATAACCCGGCACCAGTCCTGCAGCATACAGCTCTTCATTAGTAGCCAGCCGGCAGACAGGAACTTGAAGATGCTTAGACAACTTTTCCTCACCCAGCTCGTAATCTCCCCTGACTACGGCCATGACCAGACCTTGAGGGGTTGAATAGACTAAAGTCTTTGCCAGCCTCTGCCTGGGGATTTCAAGATGCCTGGACAGCTCTTCCATGGTTGTACACTCAGGAGTTTTTACCTTTTCCATTGCCAGTGGCTGTCCTGTAAGATGCTCCTTGCCTCCTACAGCGATATCCCTGTTGGCACAATAACCGCAGTGTTCACAGGTAATAATGACCTGGTCCCCATCTTTGGAAGGCATAAGGAATTCATAGGATTTTTCTCCGCCGATAAACCCCACCCCGGCTTCGGCTGCCTTAGTCTTAATACCGCACCGCTTGAAAATTTTACTATAGGCGGCAAACATCTTGGGGAAAAAGTTGTTCAAATCAATGTAGGAGCGGTGGAAAGAATAGGCATCGTACATATAGAATTCTTTCGACCGAATCAGGCCGCCCTTAGTCCTTTCCTCATCCCTGAATTTTTCTTGAAATATATAAAGCAAGATTGGAAGATCCCGGTACGAAGCCAGGGAGGAACGAATAATTTCCACAAATGCTTCCTCGTGTGTGGGAGAAATAACGAGCTCTCTGCCATGACGATCGTGAAAGCGGATCATCTCCTTATTGTCCCAGTCATAACGGCCGCTCTTGCGCCATATATCCGCAGGAGTTATGACAGGAGCATAAATCTCCTGACCGCCCAGCTTATCTATCTCCTCGATTATAAGTGCCTGAAGATTTTTTATTACTCTCATGCCCAGGGGTAGAAAGGAGAAGAGCCCATGTCCCAACTGCCGTACAAACCCTCCTCTGTGCAGCAGTGAATAACTCTCTGAAGGACTCTCATGCGGAATCTCTCTGTGGGTTTTACCCAGAAGTTTTGAATAACGCATAGTCAAATCATTGTAAAGCCCTGTAATTCTCGGGTCAAGGCCTGCGGCCTCACCTGCGGCAAGGCTGGCTGCTTGATTATTTTCCCAAATCCCTTGACAGGGGCTCTGGAACCTTTACATATTGTAAGAGATAATCCAAATTATCAAAACAGGAGATTAAAAATGAGCATTATCGAATGGATTGAGGCCCGTGAAATTCTCGACTCTCGTGGAAATCCCACAGTAGAGGTAGAGGTGCAGCTTGAAGACGGTAGTATGGGAAGAGCTGCCGTACCTTCCGGGGCCTCTACCGGTGAACATGAAGCAGTGGAACTTAGAGACGGTGATAAGAATCGATATCTTGGCAAAGGTGTTTTGAAGGCCGTGGAAAATGTCAACAATATCATAGCCTCTGAAATCGTAGGACTTGACGCCCTTAACCAGATAGATGTGGACCTGACCATGATTAAAAAAGACGGGACTGAAAATAAAAGTGTCCTGGGAGCTAACGCCATATTAGGAGTGTCCATGGCCACAGCACGTGCAGCTGCAGAATTCCTCGGACTGCCTCTCTTTAAATACCTGGGAACCTATCATGCTTCTGTTCTGCCTGTACCCATGGCGAATATCATTAATGGCGGCGCGCATGCGGATAACTCAGTCGATTTTCAGGAATTTATGATCATACCGGTGGGCGCTCCCTCATTCAGTGAAGCAATTAGAACTCTGGCTGAGATCTTTCACAATCTTAAATCAGTGCTTAAAGACAGGGGATATTCAACCGCTGTGGGAGACGAAGGAGGTTTTGCTCCTAATTTAAAATCTAATGAAGAAGCAATAGAAGTTATTCTAGAGAGTATCAGGAAAGCCGGATATAAGGTCGGTGATGATGTGCTGATTGCTTTAGATCCTGCTGCTTCCGAGTTCTACAACAAGGAAAAGGGGAAATATATCTTCAAAAAATCAGACAAAAGAGAATTGACACCGGAAGAAATGGTCAATTTCTGGACTTCCTGGGCCGATAAATATCCCATTATTTCTATAGAAGACGGAATGGCTGAAGATGATTGGGCGGGATGGAAACTTCTAACTGATCGCTTAGGGAAAAAGATCCAGATTGTTGGAGACGATCTCTTTGTCACTAATAAAAAGCGTTTAAAGCGCGGCATTGACTTAGGGATAGCTAATTCCATACTGATTAAGGTGAATCAGATCGGAACCTTAACAGAGACCTACGAAGCAGTTGAAATGGCAAAAAAAGCCGGTTATACTGCTGTTGTATCTCACCGCAGCGGAGAAACAGAAGACAGCTTTATTTCCGATTTAGCCGTTGCTTTGGAAACCGGACAGATAAAAACCGGCTCTCTTTCCAGGTCCGACCGGCTGGCAAAATACAATCAGCTTTTACGTATTGAAGATTATTTAAATAACACTGCCGTTTATCCGGGAAAAGATGCCTTTTATTCCATCAGATAGGAAGCTTATTAGTACTCTATATTAAAATCTCGGTACAGGCCTGAATGGCGAATATACCGCACCTCGGCTTTCCTCACATAGGCGCCGGTTGGTCCCCGCTTAATCCACGTTTTTAATCGCTCGATATTATCTGCATCTCCCTCCGCAACCACTTTCACCATACCATCAGGCAGATTCTGAACATATCCTTTCAGTCCAAGACGCCGTGCCTGATACAAAGTGGAATATCGAAATCCAACTCCCTGAACCATTCCCTCCACATGAACCTGAATAGCTTTGCTGTTCATTCACTCTACTGGCTGCCCGCTAATGACTTCTCTATCAGGGCTTCCAGTTCTGAATAATCATACGGTTTATACACTACGGGGAAGGTTATGAGAAAATCCGGTTTTAGAAATCCGCTGGTGATGATTATCTTTTTATCGCTGCAGTATTTTTTCAAGAACCGTATCCAGTAATCTCCTCCCAGAATCTCCATACGATAATCAGATACTATAATATCAATATTATTATCCAGCAGCTGCTTGATGGCGCCGACTCCATCGGAAGCTACTAAAACAGAATATCCCTTTTTAATCAGATAATCTCTTAGGGTGAGCCGAATTGAATCTTCATCCTCAACAATGAGTATTCTAATCTTATTATTCTGATTCATATTAGCCCCTGAGTTTTTTTACAAATCTTCTTTTCTTTTGTACCTATTACTGATACCCTTGTTTCTACTAAAAAAATCTATATATAAAATACGTTAATTACATCCATGATGTCAAGATTTAAGTCTGCTATTGAAGACTACCGATTTCTGAAGAACAGAGAATATCCGAATAAAGCAAGCCTTAAACTGGTCGGTGACCGCTACCGCCTGACCGCTTTGGAAAGAAATTGCCTGTTTCGAGGTATTATTGCCGATTCAATCTGTCAGAAGAGGAAAGAGAAACTTATCGGACCGGAGTCTTTAGCCGGCTGTGCCCTCGGTGTGGACTGGTATAATGTACTTATTACTGTAGAGAGCTACCTGAAGGGATATCCTGTTTTCCTTTCAGATGATGGAGTTTTAAGGGATGCAGCAGGAGTTCACGGCAGTTACAGGACAAGCAAAGTGACTGAACAGGCACGCGATGCTATCCTTAAAAGAATTGCCGGATTGGAGCTTGAGAGACTGGGTCTTTATTTAGACTCCCCTATTTCTTTTTCAGGTAAGATGGCTGATGATTTAAGAGAACAGGTGTTTCGACTACTGTCCATACCCTTTGATGTTGAGGTCATGCCCTCTGCAGATTATCCTCTTAAGTCTTTTAACGGTGTGGTGGCATCTTCTGATTCCGCAATCATGGATAGAGAGAGTATTCAAAAGATATTTGATCTGTCACGATTTATTTTAGAGCATAACTTTCAATTTACAGCTCGTACACTCTCTCACATATCTCTATCCGGATAATATCTCCCGTATTACCCGCGCACGAAAATGTCTGGAATAAAGCTTATCTGATAACTCCTCTTTTGATGGACTGGACCTTTTTCTTAACCTCTCCACAAAACGACGGGCACACTCCTCTTCCATCTCCGGTGTAAAAAAAGAATTAACAGCCCACTCAACAATTTCTCTTGGTACACCCCGCTTGCGAAGTCCCGAAATCAATGCCATTCTTCCTTCAGGATGTTTCATAAAACGGATGCGCAGCCATTCTTCAGCAAAGAGCCGGTCATCAACATGCCCCTGTTCCATTAACCTCTTTAATATTTCATCAACAATGTCAGGATCGAAACCCCTTTTTATTAATTTAAGCCTTAAAGTTCTGGCAGAATGCAGGGATCTGGACAGAAAAGAGATAGCCTTATTTTCTGCTTCATATAGCCGGGATCTCCTTTTAAGCCCGGCAATAGATTCTTCATCCAGATCATCGCCCGGTGAGAGATCTTCCTCGAGTAATATTTTGCTCGCCATAAAAAAAGAGGAACCATCGGAGAAATCTACCCTTACCATCTCTCCTTTAGCTCCTCCTTTTTTTAAAGAGGTTATAAACAGATTATCTTTTGGAGAATTGAAACTTTCGCCGTGCGCCCCGCTGTCCATACTTTTTTCTTTCAACCATTCGCCTATCCCTCGTCAGGAAACCATTGGCCCTTAATGATGAGCGGTTTGAGTCATCATAAGCCAGTAAAGCCCTGGCTATACCATGTTTACAGGCATCAGCCTGACCCGATACTCCACCACCTTTAACAGTAACACTAATATCATATTTCCCTTCACTATCTGTTACTTCTAAAGGCATCCGTATAATTTTGACCAAAAGTTCAAAAGAAAAATAATCCTCAGGTTTTTTCCCGTTTATAGTGATATTTCCCTTTCCTTCTTTCAAAAAGACACAGGCTACTGCCGTTTTCCGCCTTCCTGTTCCCATTGTAAAAATTTTAGCCAATACACTCTCCTGGATATTTTATATTTCTATTTTTTCCGGTTTTTGAGCAGCATGAGGATGATCAGGTCCTGCATAAATCTTGGCATTATTGAACAGTTTCCGACCCAATCGGCCCTTCGGAAGCATTCCCTTGATTGCATGCTCTAAAGGAAAAGTGGGTTTCCTGGCAATCGCCTTCTCGTAGGATTCCACTTTTAAACCACCTGGATAACCGGAGTGACGGTAATACAATTTATTCTGCCGCTTGCTTCCGGTTACTACCGCCTTCTCCGCATTAACTACGATAACCCAGTCCCCTACTTCCATGTGAGGGGTATAAACAGGCTTATTCTTTCCCCTCAATAGGGATACAACTTTTACAGCTATGCGCCCAAGGATCTGTCCTTCTGCGTCAATGACCCACCACTTTCTCTTTAGATCCCTGGCTTTTGCAAATATTGTCTTCATACTCCTATTGCTTTATCCCTTATTCGACACCGGATTTTTAGGAAGCCACATATTTGCATAATACAAAATTATTGTCAAGCCGTACCTCGTTACAATCATTAAAATCGTTTAACTGTTCCGGCAATGTCGACAAATTGCTCGAGCTATCGCTTAAGATTATTCCTCTGATTTAACTTCTTCTTCTTCGGGCTCTTTTTCTTCTTCAGACTCTTTTTTTTCTTCTTCTTCCTCTTCTCTCCTGCTTTCGATTTTATCCTTAATGTCAGCTATGCCGACAAAAAAAGAAATCAGGCCGATAAAAACTGCCATAATGGGGACTCCACCTTTAAGAAATTGAATAACCTCAGGCCACCAGCTGAGTGCCCAGGGAAAAGGCAAGATTGAATAAACGGCAAATAGAATCAAAAGTACACCAATTAACAGTGCAATCATGTAATCCTCCTAATCTATTATCTCTTCTGCTAAGATAATTATTTATCGGAAACTGTCAACACTACTATCAATAAAACTTAAAGGTATTTATAAAAAAAATTTATTTGTAGCCTTGCACGGAACGCCGCTTTCTATTAGTCTTTGTGTGCTTATGGATTCGGTATTTGAGCCGATGATAAGTTAAATATCTTATTAAATCAAAGGAGTTTCTGATGAAGGTAAGGATTGACGCTGATCTTTGTACCGGATGCGGATTATGTGCTGACAGTGTACCCGATGTATTCTCAATGGATGACGATATTGCCGAGGTATCATCTTCGGATGTTCCTGCAAATCTGGAAGATGATGTACGGGAGGCAAGTGAAGACTGTCCTGTAGAAGCCATAATCCTGGAATAATTCCATAAGCCGCTAAAGAGCCCGGTCTATTCCAGGCCGGGTTTTTTTATCTGGTGCTCCTGATCCCTACCGGCTTTATAGTTCCATCCGGGAACTCTTCTTAAGCCCGAATTACACTTGACAGGAAACATAAAATTTGTAACTTTATCATTGTTGGGCCCATAGCTCAGTTGGTTAGAGCGGCGGACTCATAATCCGTTGGTCCGGGGTTCAAGTCCCTGTGGGCCCAATTCCTCATCATCAGCCGCCTGGTCTGAAGTTTAATACAATCATTGCATCAGGCCAAAGATCAAACGGAAACTTGATATCACGAATCATTTTCTTTCCTCGTTCAAAGAACAAAGGAAATCCAGCGCCAAACCGAATATCCAAACTAAATGTGCCGGTAAGACGGCGCCCTGCTACAATTGAAGCACCGAAGGATACCATCGCAGCATTAAGAGAAAAAGGAACGACTGCATTCGGTATACCGGCTAGAATATTTAAGCGCCAGGAACTGTCTTCCGGCAGAATGTAAAATACGCCGAGCATATCGACTACGATCACGCCCATAATCGATGCGCCCAAATCCGCTTTCAAGCCGAGATTGGGATGAAAGCGATATTCCAGGCCTCCTCGGATGCTTAGCCCCCAATCCACACCGATAGATACAAGCAGATCTTGAGAAAAAGCCGGCAAGTATATGGCCGAAAGGAGCAGAAGGTAAGTAAGAAATTTTCTCATAATGCACCAAACTATCCAGAAGAAGAAGGATCTTAGACTATTCGACCTGCCGCTTTCCGCCTTTTCTGAGAACAATAAACAGCAGGAAAATCAGATAAACAAATAAAGCCAGGAGTGTGTACACATACAGCACCGGCCTGCCTGTGACATATCCCACTATAGGGATATTTAATACAATCATCATTGGAAGTCCCAGGAAAAGCCCAACCCCGCTTCCAAATACTAAGTTCTCCGCGACATGTGTTCTGAAGTCGGGATCGACCTCCCTGAGCAGGGCCATTCCCGTAGAAATGGTTCCTGTAAGCATTCCATACAGGCCGACGATGTATTCCAGCAGATCTATTTTAAACACTTTTCGACAGACCACTACAGTATATACAACTGTCAGCAAGCCTCCAGCCGTGGTGATCAGCAGAATCGGAACCATATACTGCTTGAAAACACTGATGGAAATGGCTGCTATGGCAGCTGTTACCATAAAATCAAAGGAGGCCCCGGAGATACGAGAAAGAAGATAGTTATTCGGATAATTCCGGTTCATAATTTTCATTTTTTTCATAAGATTGAAAACCAGGCGCAATCCAATTGCATACAGGGCGCCAATAATAAAATGGAACCCCCACAGAAGTTGAGCCAGGGTTTTCCCAAAGATCCCCATGTTAACTAAAATAAGAGAGAGCCCCTTCAAAGTGAGGTATGTAACCAGATAGACCGTTCCGATCATGGCGAGCTGAAGTGAAAATCGATCGACAGATTCACTCAATGGAATATCACCCGATGTGTCTTGCTCCTCTATTTTTGCTATGGCCGACCCATCTCCTGCTACAGGCTTCATTTTACGGATTTTAACTAAAAAATTTATGAGTATGATTCCCCCTATACATGCCCAGAGGAAACCAATTGTTGCCACGGAAAGACCGATATTGGCGCCGTGGCTGAAACCCAATTTCTCCCATTGGCTGCCAATAGAATAGGCCTGTCCCGGTCCCTGCCCGAATCCCAGGGGCAGAAGCAGGCCCATGGGCGGAAATAGATCGGGGAAAAATGTAAAGACAAGGATTAAGGAAAGCCCAAATCCAATCAGCCCCTGAACCACATAAGTGGAGACAATATAGGCTCCGGTTTTTACCACATATCCATTCTCCTGTATTCTTCTATCTTTCAGGGCCAGGGAAATGAAACCCACTGCCATTAAATGGTACACATACATTCCCAATCGCTCGGGAGTAAATTGAAAAACTTTAAGCACTTCTACACCCAGAATCAGACCGAGAAAGCCTGCAATCATGGAATTGGGAATTAAAAACTTACGGAAAAACCCGATCTTTCTTTTTAAAAATGTGGCAACTCCCAGCAATACGGCAAGCAGAGTAAAATCAATAATATGTAACCATTCTAAACCCATAAATAGCCTCGATTCATGTCGAAATGACTTTGTATTAATACTTAAATACTATCTGTATCATATTCATCCCAATAAATCCAGGCGTAAATGGATTAGTCTGCGATTCCATCTATATTCTTTCGCTAAAGGCCATCAGGAACGGTAAGAAAGGATAAAAGACTAAAGCTTTTTCAATTTAGAAAAATGTGCTTGCAAACATTCCAAATAGCCGATATATTGATATATAAAATGAGATATCAAGATATCTTGTTCTGCCTACATTATAATTCAATAAAGAAAAGATTATGGAACATATTAATCTAGACAAGACAATAAATGTGATATTATATTTCTCCAAAAATGTAAAATTTTTAGGGAAAACTAAATTATATAAACTCTTATATTATCTTGATTTTACTCATTTCAAGGAAACTGGCAAATCTGTTACAGGATATAATTACTTTGCCTGGGATTTTGGTCCTGTTCCCAAAACACTTTATGAGGAGCTCGATTGTGTAGAAGAAAATCTTCCAGAAGAGTTTAAAAAGAAAATCAATATAACTAAGTTAGATAAATTCCATGAAATCAGAGCGAAAGCTCCAATCAATATAGCAGTCTTCTCAAAACGGGAAATAAGAATATTGAAAGAGCTTTCTGATATTTTCAAATATGATAGAGCCAAAGACATGAAAGAAATTTCCCACTTAAAGGGTGATCCATGGGATAGAACAATCGAAGAAAAAGGTGAATATCAAAAAATTGATTATTTTCTATCCTTAGATGATTCCTCAGAATCTATAAGTAAAGAAGAAGCAGTGGAAAAACAGGAGCGTTTACAAGAAACTTATAAACTCATCAATGGCTGATCTTAAATCTGGGTGTATTTTATTTGATATAAAGTTTAAATTTAAAGACAATGAAATTGGTGAGAAATTAATATTCATTTTAAATAATCCTAAAGGTAACGAACCTTATCTAATTTGTAGAACAACATCAAAGGAAACAGCCTTCCGAAGAAGAGATCCAAAGGGATGTAAACAAAACGGAAAATATTTCTTTCTTGGGGCTGGAGATGCTTATTTTGAAAAGGATACTTGGCTCCAATTGGATAATATCTTTGAATATAAAAAAACTCTTTAGATATTAGCCTACTTCATATGGAGATGATATTAAAAACAATCATAAGCTAATCAGGCAAGATAACCGGAATAAAATTTCTTCTCAAAGCCTTCTATTCCGATATTTTAACTTAGATGGATCATGCGGTATGAATTTTCACAACACTTATCTTTATTCTCCTGCAATAACAGCAATTATTATTGGTGATGTGATGCAGTACTGAGTTACTTCTTTGACGATCATCTCCTCTGAATGCGGTAATTAAGCTGTAAGATTTAACTTGTCTCCGCTGATATGGATTAGAAATTTAACCAATGGTATAAAAGTGTTTCTATCCAACCTTTTAATTGTATCTTTTTGTGTCAATATTATTCCATTATCATATAGCTTAATCAGGTTTTATTTGCTTTTCTTTTAACAGGTCCAAAATAAATTGTTTTAAAAATGTTGTTTTTCCTATCTGCCTTCCTCCCGTTATTAGAAAAACGCCTGCATAATGAAACGACCCTTCATTTAATAGCGGAGACCTGTATACAATGGGTACTTTTTGTAATTTTCTCAAATGAGGATCAAAATTTTCAAATCTCGATATTGATTCTTTGAATTGATTATGGATCTCCAGTTCATCAAGTAAAATAATTAATAAAAGTATATATTCTATCACTACTGTCCAATTATAAATCTAGTAATAGCAATTGTTTACAAGAATCACCCTCCAGGGATTTGTAATCAAAATCTGTAAGTACTTGTATTATAGGGATTTGCTCGAACGTAGTCACACTCAAAATTTGCAAAATAGTGTAGAGACTAAGATCAAGATTCAACCGTTTTTTAATGATGGCTACAAGAACATAGGCTGTAATCGCTATCCAAAGCTTGAGTCTTCACTGCATTTTTCGAAGTACCATAGAAAGCTTTGATTCTCAGATGTTGTTTGATCCACTTGAAAAACAGCTTTACTTGCCAGCGGCATTTGTAGAGCTGGGCGATAGTAAGAGCGGGAATGATGAAGTTGTTCGATAAGAATGTCAGATCCAGATTTGTTTTAGCATCGAGATAACGTGTGCGCCTGAGTTTGTCCGGATAATCTTTTGCAGACTTAGTGCCAGTCAGAACAATTGTTTGATCGCATTTTAATCCGGTCGACTTATCAACCGGACGGGAGTAAAGTCTGCGAAACTTCATATTGGTCTTGGAGCGGATTACAAAAAAAGCAAAAGATTGAGTCAGAGCGTACAGCCGTTTAAAATCAAGATACCCCCGATCCATGATATAGTAGGAGCCCGGTTCTGGAATCAAATCATCCAAAATGTTCACATCATGGACCTTTCCGTCGGTTATTTCGATGAATGAGGGCAAATTCCCACGTAAATCAAGCAAAGTATGCAGCTTTATGGCTCCTTTTTGCCTGCGAAAATGAGCCCAGGGGAACAAGGAAAGACATAAATCGATCGTTGTGGAATCCAGTGCATAGACTGTCTGATCAAGCTCTACTCCGAACTCATCGCCTCTATAGAGACCTCTGGCGATGTGAATCAATACTTGAGCAAAGTCTGCATAGATACGCCAATCTCGAGTCTCGTTTGTATAGGCCAGAGTGCTGCGAGAGATGTTGCCTTTAAAGCCCATGTGATATAGTTTCTTCTGCATGGAGTTGAGGCACGACTCAATATCTCGAAGGCTTTCCCGGTAGGTGAGCCTAAGCAAAGGCCATGCACAAGAATTGATTCCAACATGAGAAACTCTGTACTTTGTAATTGCCTGAATAACGCTGAACGCATTGACGAAACTCGTACATGGGTACAAAATCCATGACCTGTGAAAAAACGGTTTGCCCTGTATTCATTAGCCACTCCTTCATATGGGTGCAAATTGAGTGGCTAAAGTGTAGTTTTTAATTCAAATAGATAAAAGCATTTGTGCGACTTAATTACTTACTATTAAAGCATTTAGGTGCTTTAATGGATAAAACATTTGGACAGCAGTGATATTCTATGTAAGTTTTGGCCGATGGGCATTATCCAAATTTGGTCAATGGACATTATCCAAAATAGGCAACTTGATGAGCCGTTTCGTGCAAAAGCCCTATTAAAGAAAGATATGACTAGTACTTTCGAGAAGTGGTAAGTTACAGGAAGCAGGATCAAGCCCCAACGGCGGTCGACCAATTTTAACCAGGTATATGAGGATCTTCTTCATCTTCCGGGAAAGCGACTCTATTCACGACCCAATAGACCAGCTATTACCTTATGCGGGGCTTTGTGAGTGAGGCAACAGATCATCTTCTTACAATCGGTGATTTTGAACGATCCGCTGGCCAATGGAAGCATAACAATGGAAGTTGCACTCCGTGCATCCAATGTTGTGTGGGGAGATGAAGTTCTCATCCCCGCTTATACATTTCAAGCCACGGCGGCTGCTGTGATCGCATCTAGGGCTATCCCGATTATTGTAGATGTTGATCCCCGGACATATTGTATTGATCCCCAAAAAGCAGAGTCCACAATAACTTCGAAAACAAAGGCAATTGTAGTTGTTCATCTGGGTGCACAAATGACCAACATGGATGAAATAATGGTTATCGCTGAAAAATACGATCTGGTTGTAGTTGAAGATGCTGCCCACGCAACGGGAGCAAAGTGGAATGGAAAGGGTGCTGGAAATATTGGACACTTTGGCTCTTTTAGTTTACAGTCGTCAAAAACACTATCAACAGGAGAGGGTGGAGTGCTTCTCTGCCGTACGCCCGGGCTTGCTGCCCGTGCCGCGTTGAAAGCAGAAGGGATCCCGTGCTGGATCGGTTACGAGTCGTTGTATGTTGTTTCAACCTAATTTATCGAAGTTACCAGTGCCGACTGCATTTCCAGAACGATTTGACTTTGAAAAAATGCATTTTCCTGAAGCGGAGCGTGCATGCGAACGAGAAGCAGTGTGGCTGGAGGAAAAAGTATTTCGTGCTGGCCACTAAGGCATAGACGATGCTGTGGCTGCTATTCGCAAAATTCAAGAGAATTCCCATGAACTCAGTCAGCTTAATATCAGTAGATCCGATAGTGTGGCTTATACTCAGCTGTTTGACACCGCAGATAGGTTTGAAGAGAGATGAATTATATTGCATTTCTCGGATGCGCGCATATCCACACTCCCGACTTTGTGAGGCGATTACGGTCACGATCCGACCTCAACGTCAAAACGGTATGGGATCACGATACAGAACGTGCTGTCCGTTATGCAAAGGATCTTGGGGCCTTCGTAGCTGATAGCATAGATACAGTCTTGCAAGATGACGAGATCAAAGCGGTAATTATTTGCTCGGAAACAAATCGTCATGAAGAGCTGGTGCTTGCGAGCGTTCAACAGAGGAAACATCTTTTTGTTGAAAAGCCACTTGGAATTCGTGCGGATGATGCCCACCGGATGGCTGATGCTATCGAAGGGGCAAAAGTTTTGTTTCAGACAGGTTACTTCTTGCGGAGCCGACCAGCCTATCGGTTTCTGCGCGATGAAATTCGAAAAAAACATTTTGGGACGATTACTCGCATTCGCAGTTCTAAGTGTCATGGCGGGGCTTTAGAAGGCTGGTTTGAAGGCGACTGGTGTTGGATGACCGATCCGAGTCAAGGAGGTTTCGCCGCGTTTGGTGATTTAGGCACACATGCACTTGATCTAATGTTGTGGCTTAGACGACGAATATGGTGAAGGGCTGTTACAGTTCAATAATGGAATTATTGGAACTGACAGTACGAGTCCGTGGATCGATCTGCCGGTAACACTTCCCCATCCTTTTGATCTCTTTCTAAACGCTGTAAACGATAGTAGTAGCACACCATTAATTACTGTACATGAAGCCGCTCGATGTTGTGCAGTTATGGAGGCATTATACAGAAGTACAAAGGAAAACTCATGGGTAAAGCGAGAGTTACGCTGATACCATAGAACTAGCGAGTTTTTAGATATGTGTGGTTATCTTTTCTCCATGCGGAGAATAATAAACTGAACTAAGGAGGATTGTATGCAGTAGCCTTTGGTGCTGAGGAACTCTTCGATGTGGCGGCGACTACTGAGTTGATTCGAGAAATAGATAAGGATCGTTTCTATCAGGGTATTCTGAAACTCATGCAAAGAGCAGACGGCAATTATTACGCTCTTCCCTGTCATGGATGGGTGCAAGGCATATGGTACAGGGCCGATTGTTTTGAAAAGGCAGTTCTTAAACTCCTAACGACATGGGATGCTACCTGGAGGCAGCATAATGCGGGTGGATGAGATACGCTTTTCTGAAGTGATAGGGACGTTGTTTATCAAACATTCTAAAGGAACTTTAAATACAAAGGAGGACGCAGTGAAGCTTGGGTTTATCGGGGCCGGGTTTATCGCTAAATTTCAGGCGAGGGCTATGGTGCAGATGAGAGGCATAGAGGTAAGTGGAATCCTAAGGAGGCGTGGCATAGAGGCACTCACTGCCTTTTGCCGCGATAATCGACTGGGCGACTCCAAAATCTATGATAGCATACAAGAGCTGGCCAAGCATTCCGATGTTCTTGCAATATATGCGCCAAATTATGTTCGTATTTCCATCATGGAAGAGATTGTGGATGCTTTAAAAGGCGGAGCAAAGATCATCGGGGTTATTTGTGAGAAGCCTCTTGGTAGAAATATGAAGGAAGCTCGGAGAATGTTGGAATTGGCAAAGGAGGCAGGTGTTCTCACCGCCTATTTTGAAAATCAGATCCACATGAAAGCGATTCAAAGAGAGAAGATACAACTTGTTCCAGTGCAGGAGAAAATGGGCACGCTTTCTCTCGTACGTTCTGCGGAAGAACATGGTGGTCCCCATGAGGCGTGGTTTTGGAATCCGATATACCAGAGTGGTGGAGTATAGAGCGATATGGGATGTCATAGCATAGCCGTTTGACGCTACCTACTCACGCCTCCCAATAAGAATCTGCTATTTCTTGAGCCTGTTTCCGTTCAGGCTGATATTTCCCTGCTAAAATGGGGACAACCCAGGTGGTGAAGGCGGCTTCTCGATGAAAGAGGTGTTGATTATAGCAAGACGCCAGCCGAGGATTTTGCCACCGGTACAATCTCATATCGCAATCCGGATACAGGGCAGCTTGTAAAAGCTCAATTTACCAATTCCTGGATGTTTGAGAAACAAGGCCTAAGGTTGTTCATTGATGGTACAGGACCAGGATACGCCTTTGAAATAAATACTCTCACTTCACCACTCACTGTTTTTATCGGAGACGATGCGGCGGACAAGGAACTGGCATTAGAAAAGTCCACGACAAGTCGTGGACTTTTGACCGTGCAATACAATGAGGCTGATTTATACGGTTATACCAATGAGAATCAAGATATGGTGGATTCCTTTGCCTTGGGAAAAGACGCCTTGCTTTCTTGGGAGTACGGTGTTGAGATCACGAAGTTGGTTATGGCGAGTTATTTATCACACGAAAAGGGAAAGAAGATAGATCTAACGGATCAGACAACGCAAAAAGAACTTGAGAGCTATGTACCGCTTATCCAGCAAGGTTATGGTAAAGACGTGCTTTTCGGTTAGGAGATGAATGACTATTATATGGAAGACGATGCTGAAGGAAGTGTTGTTCTTTTCGGCCAGGGATGTGCTTGTGATATTAATCCACTGACCGAGAAACAGTACGACAACATACATCTGCCAGCCATCCCGTTAAATCAAGCTTGAAACATTTTATTTTCAGCTTGGTATTGATGTGTCAGTTTTATGGGATATTAAAATCGAGCAGGTGGTGCATTTATTGAAGCAGAAACGTTAGCACGTGCTGTTAAAGCAAAAGTGATAAGTATATGGCGAGGCATTCAGACAAGTGCAGAAATTCGATTTTAGGTTAAACGGGTCCTTATAGATGGCACCGCCGATCCATATGAGTCACCAGTGCAAGGATTGCATTCGAATCTTGCCGATTTGCTAAATGATAGGCAAAGTTATAATTCCAGGTGAGCGAAAAGCGTCCCTGAATCGAGGAAAAAGGGTATCAAAGCACTTGAGCCGTGTGTTCGAGGGTAGCACAGGTGAGATCCAATAGTAAAGACGATGGTATTATGGCTGGAGGCTAGGAAAATGCCTGCTGAAGGGCAGCGGACAAATGCTTGAGGACAGAGAGTGAGCCCCGAGCAGTAAGAAACGAGACAGAATGTCATTTAAGCGAAGCTGGATCGAGCCCCGGTGGTGGCCGACCGATCTTGACCAAATGCCCCTTACGGGTATCTTCCGGGCTTCTTCGGGCTCTGTGATAATGGCAATCACCTTCATGGCTGAA
>JAUWZD010000086.1 GCA_030615505.1 Spirochaetales bacterium
AGAAAAAATATGGTTCATGGGAAGAGCTTCCTAATGGTCATCGAAGATATTTCTGTGAAGTTCAGGGGCATCATGGATGGAAGGCACGTTATGTTAAGGAAGTTGATGCTTCAGAAAAGATACTAAAGTTTTATCAAGAGATTTATGATGAACATGGCGATTTAATTGAAGTTCATGAAAAGTATCCAATTGATAAAGGGCATACAAAAGTACAGGAGGATTGATGAAAATAACTCGCCAGATAGCAGCTAAGAAACTCATAGATTATCTCCAACATCTTATTAGTTTAAAAGAATTAGTAGATTGGGCTGAATGGGCAATGATGGAGCCTGAATTTGAAGAAAAAGATTCTGAATTGCTACGAGAAGTTATTGGATATCTTGGATTAGCCGATGTAAAAGCTTTTGGCTTAACTTGGGATGATTTTGAGAAATTCCTTTTTCGGTTGGGATATCAGATTAAAATATCGATTAATCCGAAAGTGTCTTAAATAATTAAGTTCGTTGGGATAAAAAAATATATCCGACATGGATTTGCAAGGGCACGGCGGATAATTCTGGATAAGTAAAATCCACTTTGGGCAAATTGCTTACCCACCTGCTGTCCCTTTATTGCCTACTCTGCGTACAATCGCATTACTCCTTCCCGTCTCGGGCGTGGACTTCGCCTATCCGCCTGGACATTATCCGCTAGGCAGGGGAATATACCCTGCACACCGGAACAGCGTGTCCTTTCGGTAAGCGTGCGTGGCAGAATCCGTCGGAGGAGGATGGCCAATGAAAAACAAAATTAACTCAGAGTCTTGCGGAAGTACAGAAACAGTTTGAGAAGTGGCGAAGGGAGCGCCCGAGAATCGGCCGGATCCCGGCGGGGCTTTGGCAGGCGGCGGCCAGGTTGTACCCCCAGCATAGCGTGCACAAGATTTCCAGAGCCCTGAGCTTAGACTAAAACGATCTGGGTGATCACATAGGGTGTTCTCGAAAAGCGCAGCCGGTGGAGTTTGTCGAGTATCCCCTGGTTAGGGGGCCTATGAAAGGTAGCTGCACCCTGAAGATCAGAGCGGGGAAGATGGTGAAGCTGAAGATGAAAGGAGTGGGTATGCAGTAAATGCTGGAACTGCTCAAAGTGATTGCCGGTTAAAGTGTATTATTCAGCTTACTCCCCAGATGTGTATTCTGGTAGCGGTGCAGCCGGTGGACTTCCTCAAGAACATCGATGGACTGGCGGCAGTTTGTCGTGGGATCATGGACAGTGATCACTTCAGCGATCAAGATCCTGGTCTACGACGGGCAGGGATTTTGGTTATGCCAGCTGAAAGTCCAGACCTTTGGGTAGAGCCTGTCCCAGGAACGTTTCTCCTGGTGGCCGCAGCGAGCCGATAGTCCTGTGGAAATGCTGGCAGCCCACGAGTTGCAGCTGTTGCTGTGGAACGGTGATCCGAGGTTTGCCCGTGTAGCTCCACCTTGGAGGAAACTGGACTAGGGCTGAACCGCCAAGCTGTTGAGTAGAAAAAATTAGTCTGTGCGGGCCAGGCCTATCCGCCCTTGACATCGAAAATTTTATCGTCCACGCACGGTTGCAGAAAGGGCACATTTGTACGAAGAGTCTTTCTACTTTCTGGGCGGCTGTGAGCTTGAAGCCATAGAAGGGATTAAGGTAAACGGGGCCATTCCATTTTATCTTTTTAGACACTCCTCCCAGTCTCGGTGTGCTTACAGTGAATGCCTTAACATCAGCTCAGCATTTAGTGATCCCCATGAACCCCAGTCTGTATTCAATGCAGGGAACAAACGACCTGTTTAAGAGTGTGAGCAAAGTCAGAAATAATCTCAACCCTCACCTTTCCCTGTTGGGTGTTATTATCAACGCCCATGACAGCATTCCTGTGATAGAGTCCTTTGGGGACAGGATATTTGGTACTGTGCTTTTTAAATCCATCAATTTGAGAGAATATATTGAGAACTGGCTCAAGAAAGCGGAGAATGATCTGCAAAATGTGAGGAATAATTTTCTTGCCGATGAGGCGGACATACTAACTAATATGGTCAAAGGGCACAGCGAATAATTCCGGATAAGCGAAATCCACTTTGTTGTGTTTTAGATATATTGCGTTTAAAGATCATGATTGTTATACTTATAAGGAATGGCTTTTAAAGGAAAGTTAATTGGAGCCCTATTGGGTTCTTTTGCCGGTCCTATGGGCACCATTCTTGGCGGGCTTATCGGCCACCTTTTTGATAAGGCCACAGATGAACGCAGCGCCGGCAATATACTATACCATTCTAAATATGCCTCCCAGGATTCCATATCAACCGCCCAGATAAATTTTCTCTCATCACTCATTGGTCTTTCTATAGCTGTAGCAAATGCGGATGGCCATGTGAAGGTATCCGAGATGGAGGCACTGAAATCATTTTTCAGAGAGAACTTCCCGTATACAGAGGAAGACCATAAGCTTATACAGAATATAATTGATGAGACATTCCAACAGCGGGATAGGATCAATATCGGAGGGCTCTGCGGTTACTACAGGTCTATTTCATCTTTAGAAGGAAGACTTCTCCTGCTGAGACTGCTCTTTAAGATAGCGGCTGCGGACATGCAGGGAGTGAATGTGGAGGAGGAAGAGCTGATCAGAGGCATCGCTCAGCTATTGGGAATAGACCTTTATAATTTCAAGAGTATCTGGGCTGAATTTGTTAAGGAAGAGAGTAAAGCGTACAGCATATTGGGAGTAAGTCCCGAATCCACGGAAATTGATATAAGAAGTGCCTATCGTAGACTTGCCTCTCAGTATCATCCTGACAGGGTAGCTAATCTTGGAGAAGAATTTGTAAAGGTTGCCGAAGAGAAATTTAAGCTTATCAATGAAGCCTATGAGGAGATAAGGAAGGAGCGGGAATTCTAGGCCTCCGGCACTCTCTCAATATGAGCGCCCAGCTCTTTGAGTCGGGCGGAGAGATTTTCATATCCCCTTTCAATCTGATAAACATTATGAATGGTGCTTTTACCCTCTGCACAAAGCGCAGCGATCACCATGGCCATTCCGGCCCGTACATCAGGAGAGACAAGATCATTCCCTTTCAGGCGGGTCGGTCCGCTGATAACAGCACGGTGGGGATCACAGAGGATTATTCGAGCTCCCATGCCGATCAGTTTGTCTACAAAGAACATGCGTGATTCAAACATCTTCTCGTAAATAAGGATAGTGCCGTCCGCTTGAGTAGCCACAACTAAGGCGATACTGATTAAATCCGGTGGGAAACCCGGCCATGGGGCATCATCAATTTTAGGAATCATTCCCCCCAGATCCGGCAATACCTTTAATTCCTGTCCCGGAGGAATACGTATGTTGTCTCTATCTGTTTCCCAGTGTATGCCCAACTTGCCAAAGGCAATCTTGGTCATTTTTAAGAACTGCGGAGCAGCATCTATAATTTCTAATTCGCTTCTGGTAACTGCTGCCAGTCCTATGAGGGATCCGACTTCCATGAAATCGGTGCCGATCTTGAACTCAGTGCCTTTAAGTTTATTTACTCCTTCTATGCGCAGGATGTTCGAGCCGATGCCGTTGATGCGGGCCCCCATTTGATTCAGCATATTACAGAGATCCTGAACGTGCGGTTCAGAGGCCGCGTTTTTAATGGTGGTTATTCCATCTGCCAGGACAGCAGCCATAGTTGCGTTCTCAGTGGCCGTAACAGAGGCCTCATCTAGAAAAATTTCGGCGCCTATCAATTTATTCACCTGCAGAATGAATAAACCGTCGATGTCTACACGAACACCTAGCTCTTTTAGAGCGAGGAAGTGAGTATCAAGCCTCCTTCTGCCAATAATATCTCCCCCTGGCGGGGGAAGGAAAACCCTGCCCAGGCGAGCAAGAAGCGGTCCTGCACAGAGAATAGAGGCCCTGATCTGTTCTGAGAGCTCCAGGGGAATGGTATCCTGCTTTATATCTCCGGTTGTTATGCGATAATCATGATGGGATAATTTCTCAACCCTGGAACCAAGGATTTTGAGAATTTCCATCATGATTTTTACATCCTCGATTTCCGGAACATTTTTTAATACGATTCCTTCATCCGTGAGCAGGGTTGCAGCAAGACAGGGGAGGGCTGCGTTTTTATTACCACTGGGTTTGATTCTTCCTTTTAAAGGGAAGCTGCCTTCTATAACGTATTTATACATGTGAGGAAAATTTAATGGTAAGGCCTTCTTGTGTCAATCAGGATAGAATATAAATTGCCTTTCACCAAAGGGATTTCGAAGCATATAGAGAAGAGTATCGCCAATATGAGAGATGCCGCTTTTATCAACAATTCTGAAATGTAGATGAAAGGAAGAGCCTCTTTCATCCTGAGCCGTAAAAGGATCTTCCAGGATTTCAGGGAAAATAACTTCCCGGATCTCGGATAATTCGGTAAAAGCTGCCACATCCAATCCAAGGGAATCCGCAAGAATCCGTGTTTCATCCAGGCCCAACTTCATCTGCCGTTTTACAAGCTTGGGATCGAGTGAAAAGCTTATGAGCTCGTGGATTTTCCCAGCAAGCAGGTACTCTTTAACATCGGCCAGAAATGTTCTCAAATTCCTAACAACATTCTTGGAGCGGGTTTCAACGAAATTTCTTCCATTCCAGCGATACCATGTCAAAAAGGTTTCATACCCCGTACCCTCTTCCATGCCTTTTTCCAGAATAAAGAGGTCGAGTATGCCGTCTCCGTCGATATCCTCTAAAAGGGATTTAGCAGATAGAGTATCCTTGAGAGGTGTTCGGTAGAGAGGCACTCCCGATGCATCGTTAAAGACCATGAGTTCCCGTTCGGTTCCTTCCAGGGTTTGAAATGAGACAGTTATGACAATTGGTGTAGATCTGTTTTTTTCCAGTTGAATTTTTCTAAAAGAAGCATAGACATGCCACTTTCCCAGATAAATAGTCTGTTTCCGAAAGAGTTTTCCCTGATTGTTCCCGAAAAATAAAAGATAGAACGTGACCGCCTTATTCTCTTCTTTAAACAACCTTGAGTAATCTGATAATTGGTTGATTTCGGATCTCTTTAAATCTTTACCTGCTATTCCCAGGGAGAAACCCTCGGGGTTATCATCGCGGTTAAGATCGTGCAAGAGTAGAGGCATGCGGCCCCTTATAACTAATGGCTTAAGGTGAGAAGGAAAGAGCTCTTTCAACTGCCTGCCGGCTTCGTAATAGCTCAGAGCGGGTGGAACAGGCTTCTCAGAGGGTACAGGGATGGGCTCTTTAGCTTCATCCAGGGAGGGCAGTGTTGTCCCGGGGGATTCTTCCCGTCCCGGTGCAGTAGTATCTTTTGATAAATGTTGTGTACTGTTTATAAGAAGACATCCTCCTAAGAGCAAGAGAGTGCTTCCCTTAATGAGCCATAACCATTTCTTCATCGTAGATGAATATAGTCTAAATACAGCACTATTTCCAATAAAAAATTCTGTTACAGGCTAAATTAAGCGCAATTCTATGTTAAAGGTAAACAGAGTATAGAAAACATGGTTCTTCTTGAATTGCCCGGGAAAGGACTTGAACCTTCATGGGGTAACCCCCACTAGACCCTGAACCTAGCGTGTCTACCAATTTCACCACCCGGGCTCAGCTTGAGAATATCAAATCCGGTAAGCACTGTCAACAAATCCCCATAAATCTACGCTTTGAATAAAACCGCATTTTGGGTTATCATGTGATGCTAATAAGGGAGGTTACAACTGCGCTTACTATATATTGGTGAAATAGTCGGCTCTGCCGGTGTGTTTTGCATCAAGAACTTACTGTCAAACTTGAAACGAGAGAGACAGATCGATTTCGTTATTGCCAATGCGGATGGCGCAACCGGTGGATTTGGCGTTGGGAAAAGTCATTCTGTTTATCTTCATAAACTGGGGATAGACATCCTCACTTCGGGGGAGTGTATATATTATAAAAAAGATATGGTGCCTCATCTGGACAGGGCTTCCTATATGTTAAGACCTGCAAATTACCCATACGGTAATCCAGGCAGAGGATGGAAGATATGTACTACTAAGGATGATAAAAAAATCGCCGTGATTAATCTCCTGGGCCAATCGGGGTTTAACCGGGTGCATCTTAACAATCCGTTTCTTCAGTTGCCTGATCTGGTCGCAAAAATATCTCAAGATACAAATATCATAATGGTGGATTTTCATGCCTCTACTACAGCGGAGAAATACACTATGTTTTATCAGATGGATGGTAAGGTTTCTGCCATTTTCGGCAGCCATACCAGGGTCCTGTCAGCGGATGAGTGCATATTACCAGGCGGAACCGCCGTAATATCAGGAACCGGAAGAACAGGCAGCAGCGTCTCGGTGGGCGGACTTGAGCCGGAAATCGAAATCCGAAAATTCATCACACAGATCCATGAAAATTCAAAGACGGCCTGGAAAGATCTGGAGCTTCAGGGGGTTATCGTAGTGGCAGATGAGGATGGCAAAGCAGTGGATATTGAGAGAATCCGTGTAGAATGTAAGGAGTCGAATCATGATGGATAGAGCAATAGTACATGAGATAAAAGGGGATTTGGTTTTAGTAAAATGTCAGGAGGGATGCAGCTCATGTGCAGGATGCAGCAGGGGAAAGGATAGGGTCTTCCAGACCTGGAATACAAAGAGATATCCGCTTAAGGCGGGAGATCTTGTAGATGTTTACATACCCACCCTTAAGGCTGTGAAAGCAGGTTTCTTAGTTTTAATTCTACCTCTTCTGCTCTTCTTCCCCTTTTATTATGCCTGTGCTTTGATCTGGACTGCAGTCTCGGAGCCCGTTAAAGTACTTGCCGGATCTACAGGTATAGCCTGTGGATTCCTGATTAATCTGGTTTTAAAGCGTTATATGAAAAATGAGCTGCCCGAAATATCCAGGGTTGTAAGTGAAGATGCCCCTTAAAACCATTTAGAATTGCTTTAATACACACTTATGTCTTAAGTCCGTATTTAATGCTCTTCAGACTGAGTATTCCCGGGTAAGCGTGTTGATCATCTCCGCTATCTCATCAACAGAAACAACCTTGTGAATGTAGCCCTTTTCAATAGCTATCCTGGGCATTCCAAATACTACACTGGATGATTCATCCTGAGCTAAAGTCAATCCGCCTTTTAAAAAAATCGAGCCGATTTCAGCTACACCATCCTTCCCCATGCCAGTCATAATAATGGCTAAGCACCGGTTTTCGTATATTCGAGAAACCGATCTGAAAAGTACATCCACCGAAGGCCGGTGTCCATTAACGGGCGGGGAGTCAGTGAGTCTAGCGACTTTTGCCAGAGGTTTGCTCTCAATATTCATATGTCTGTTTCCCGGAGCAATGAGAATGCGTCCAGGTTTAATAACATCCCCATCCTCCGCTTCTTTAATTTCTAAGGCGCATATTTCATTCAGGCTGCCTGCAAACTCCTCAGTAAAACCGGCAGGCATATGCTGCACCACGAGGATAGGAGCAGAAAGCGATTTATCCAGTTTGGGCAAAACCTTGCGCAGGGCGTTTGGCCCCCCGGTTGAAACACCTAAAGCGATGATTTCAATAGGGCCAGGATCGCGCTCGGGTTTAATAGGGGATATAGGCTTAAGTCCCGGCTCTGCAAGTTTAGCGGGTTTTTTCTGAGCAGGATGCTCTCTTCTGTTTCGATATTCCCGGCCGTATGAGCGAACAAGTTGGATAAGCTGTTCCCTGGTGTCCTGAGTTTGCTCCGAATCCGATCCGGACGGCTTGAGAAGAAAGTCAGCTGCACCCAGGGACAGGGCTTTCATGGTTATTCTAGCTCCACTGCGGGCTAAAGAGGAGAGAATGATAACAGGGATACCTATACCCCTTTTTTGCCTTTCCTTCAGGAATTCGATGCCATTCATTTTTGGCATCTCCAGATCTAAAATTATGATATCAACTCGATGAGTTTCTATTTTATTAAGTGCGAAAATACCATTCATGGCAGTGGCCGCTACCTGGATATCCGGAGTAGTATCAAAGAATCTACGCACCATATTGCGAATCAGGGCGGAATCGTCAACGATCAGGGCGGAGATCGGCTCGATCAAGAGATTACTCCTCTGAATTTAAAAATTTACGATAAAACGTGGCCCATTCGGTTTTTACAAACTCAAACAGGGTATTCATGCCGAATAGAGATTCCGAATGACCAATAAAAAGAAAAGAGTGGTTGTTCATAACCTGCCAAAAACGGTTTATCGCTGCTTTCTGTGCCTCGGAATCAAAATATATAATTACATTTCGGCAGAATACAATATCTACGTTCCGTAAGCCGCTGTCAAATTTCAGGTTATGATAATCAAATTTAACAGTCTTCTTTATTTCTTCCTTAATCTGGTAACCGTCATGCTTTTTATCAAAGTATTGAGCCAGATGTTTTTTGGGGACCCCTCCTATTCTACTCTCCAGATAAAATCCCGCCTGTGCTGGCATAAGGGACTTAAGGCTCAGATCGGAAGCTATTATTTCGAAGCTCATGGGTGAGGGGAGTTTTTCTTTTAAGATCATGGCCAGTGAATAGGGCTCTTCTCCTGTGGAGCAGCCGGCACTCCAGAGTTTTAGGTGGTTTTTACGGTTCATATGGAAATTGACCATTTCCGGTATGACGAAATTCTCGAAAGCAGCAAAATGAGCGGTATTTCTGAAGAAGCGGGTGAGGTTGGTGGTTACCGAATCGAGGAGGACTTTCATTTCCTCCTGATTTTTCAAAATGAGACTGTGGTATGCTGTAACTGAATCCAAATTAACAGCCTTTAACCTCTCTTTAAGTCTGCTCTCTAATATAGAACGATTGGAGCTTGAGAAATGTATGCCGCTCTGATTATAAATTATATTTCTGAAGAGCTCAAAATTTTCATCAGATAGAATACTGGTCATGATCTAAAGTATATTCTAAAGTTGCTTCTATTTGATTGCAATAATTAAATTTATTCTCGTGGGTTACTACTGTCAATAGAAAAGATAAAATCGTAATATAACGGTAAATCGTTGACATCCTGAGCCAGTGTATGAATAATTTCTCTAAGAATGAGCAAATATATATTTGTCACAGGCGGGGTCTGCTCAAGTCTCGGTAAGGGTGTTGCTGCAGCCTCAGTAGGCGCTTTATTGGAAAATCGGGGGCTTAATATCAGAATGATAAAAATCGACCCCTACCTTAATGTGGATCCCGGTACAATGAGCCCCTACCAGCACGGAGAAGTCTATGTGACCGATGATGGTGCAGAGACAGACCTGGATTTAGGAAACTATGCAAGGTTTACATCATCGCCGTTGAGCAAAATTAACTCCATTACTACCGGCCAGGTCTATCAAGAGGTTATTCGCAAAGAACGGGAGGGTCGTTTCCTGGGCCGTACAGTCCAGGTCATCCCTCATATAACCGATGAAATAAAACAGAGAATATTCAAGGTGGGGGATCAAAAAGGGGTGGATGTTACCATCATCGAGATAGGCGGGACCGTGGGAGATATTGAGTCCATTCCCTTTTTAGAAGCAGCCAGGCAATTTATTCATGATTTAGGCAAGGAGCGGGTTCTGTTTATTCATCTTACCCTGGTACCCAGTGTCTCAGATGGGGAACTGAAGACTAAACCCACCCAGCATTCAGTAAAATCACTCAGGGAGATAGGCATTCAACCTGATATACTTCTCTGCAGAGCCTCCAAGACCATACCTGATGATTTAAGGAGAAAAATATCTCTCTTTACAAATGTAGAAGATAAAGCAGTGATTTCAGCCTATGATGTTCAAAATACCATATATGAAATTCCGTTGATTTTTTCTGAACAGAATCTGGACGAGATTGTGCTTAAGAAAATGGGTCTGCCGCATTCAAGCTGCAATCTGAACTGGTGGCAGGAGCTTGTTGATACCTATAACAAATCTAAGAAGCTGGTCAGAATTGGGTTGGTTGGAAAGTATACGGAGCTCCTCGATTCTTATAAATCTATTTATGAAGCCCTGTATCACGGAGGCATGGCCAATAAATCGAAAATAGAGCTAAAAAGAATTGATTCTGATAAGCTTATGGATCAAGAAAAACTGGAACAATCATTACGAGATGTGGATGGAATTCTCATTCCCGGCGGATTTGGTGAGAGAGGAATTGAGGGTATGATAAAAGCCGCCGCATATGCCAGGGAAAATGGATTGCCCTGCTTCGGTATATGCTTAGGTATGCAGGTTATGGTTATAGAGTATGCCCGAAATGTTTTAAAATGGCCCGATGCCAATAGTACTGAGTTTGCCCCTGATACTGAACATCCGGTCATCAGCCTTCTGGAGGAGCAGATCGATATCAAAATGTATGGTGGAACGATGAGGCTGGGAGCAAGTGAATCCCATCTTGTTTCAAATACTCAAATACAGAAGCTTTACGGCAGAAAGATCATATCTGAAAGACACAGACATCGGTATGAGGTTTCAAATGTATTTCGGAGATCTTTATCCCGGGCAGGTTTGATTTTAAGCGGCTTCACACCTGACAGTACTTTAGTTGAGACTATTGAATGGCCCGACCATTCCTGGGGAATCGGTGTCCAGTATCATCCCGAATTTAAATCCAAGCCTGTCTTACCGCATCCATTATTCTCAGGCTTTGTTGCTGCCTGTTTGGATTATGGTAAAAACTAAAAAACTTTTTTCTTTACTGCTTGGAACTCTCATCCTTATTTTTTCAGGCTGCAGCCTGAATTACGATGAAGCGAGGATAGCGGAGGACATGCTTGAGGAAACGCCGGGAACCGTGCTCAACAGATTTACTCATACTGTCGTAAGCAATGGAAAAATTTCTGTTATTTTGGAAGCTGAAAAGGCTGTAACATATGGAAAAAAGAAGCAGACGGTGCTCAAAAATGTTCATTTTTTAGAATTTGATGATGAAGGCTCCAAGCTCACAGAAGGCTGGGCTGATAAGGTGATCTTTTTTACCGAAACTGAAAATGCACGGCTTACGGGCTCCATATTTATTTATTCTTTTCAGGAGGAAACGGCAATAATGGCCGAAAGTTTATCCTGGACCAAGGAGGGAAGGATCCTGGAAGCTGACCCTGGGGATCCCGTAATGGTTAAAAAAGATGACGGTTCTTTTGTAGAGGGTAAGGGGTTTAAGGCGGATTTCAGAAGGAAGCGGCTTGAATTCCGTTCTGGGGTTAAGGGCAGTTATGTTTATGAAGAAGACTAAGACAGTTTTAATTTTTTTATTCTTACCCCTATCTCTATTTACGGACAGCTTTTCTTTTAGCGGGGAAAGTATGGAAACAGTGTTGATCAGGGGAAGGGAGAAAACAATTCTATCCGGAAATGCAAAGGTGCAGTCAGAGGATAATAATATAGAGGCGGATCACGTAGAGTTATATGGAGAGGA
This sequence comes from Spirochaetales bacterium, assembly GCA_030615505.1. Taxonomy (GTDB): domain Bacteria; phylum Spirochaetota; class Spirochaetia; order SZUA-6; family DRHE01; genus JAUWZD01. The sequence goes on from JAUWZD010000086.1 coordinate 11,395, forward strand.
TTATCGTTTTGTCCGCTGCAAGGGACGTGTCAATATAATTAATAAGAAAAAAGGAATCGAATTAAGCGCACATGAGCTTTTTTACGACCGTCACGATAAAGTAGTGAGGGTTAACGGAAAAGTAGTTATGATAGATAAGAAAAATGAGATCGTAGTCAAGGGCAGTTTTTTGGAGTACTGGGAAGACCGGGAAGAAACCATAATTCAGATAGGGGTTCGTATATTAAAAGAGGATCTGGTCTGCCGCTCGGAGTTCGCCCGCTACTTAAGGGATGAAGAGAAGCTGGAGCTTTCGGGTGTACCTGTAGTGAACTGGAAGGGCGATGAGTACAGGGCACTGAAAATTTTTGTAGATCTTAAGCAGGATACAATAAGGCTTGAGGGAGATATAAGGGGAAAAGTTACCTCGGGGTCCGAAGAATCAACCAATGGGGAAGATGAGTGAATAAGCAGGGAACCCTATCTGTTGAGGGCCTTTCAAAAAGTTTTGGTAAGAAGCAGGCGGTTAAAGATGTAAGTTTTACCATGAAAGTCGGAGAGATTGTGGGCCTGCTCGGCCCCAATGGAGCTGGAAAGACCACTGTATTCTATATGATCGTTGGTTTTATCAGGCCGAACACCGGTAAAATTTACTTAAACAACCGGGATATCTCCTCTTTACCCATGTACAGGCGAGCCAGGACGGGAATTGCCTATCTGCCTCAGGAGGCTTCAGTTTTTCGAAAGCTTACTGTGGAACAGAACCTCTGGGCCATTTTAGAGACACGCACTGATTTGAGTATTAAAGAAAAACAGCATAAATTAGATATGCTTTTAGATGAATTGGGAATAAGCCAGGTAAGAAAACAAAAGGCCTATACCCTTTCCGGAGGAGAGAGGCGGAGAACAGAAATTGCCCGATCATTGGTGATTGAGCCTGAATTTCTCCTTCTGGATGAACCTTTTGCAGGTATCGATCCGATTGCAGTTTATGAGATAAAACGAATTGTGGCAGAGCTCTCAAAAAAAGGGATCGGTGTACTTATTACGGATCATAATGTCCGGGATACACTGGAAATAACAATACGTTCCTACATTATCAATCTGGGAGAAATCGTGGTTACCGGGACGAAGAGAGAACTTCTTGAGAGCGAGGTGGCACGCAGAATCTATTTGGGAAAAGATTTTCAAATGTGAGAAAACCTTTGACAAAAACAGTTTAATTGTTTCACAATTAATGTTAGATTAGAATTAGGAGGTTATTTTGCAGGTTCAGAAGCCTGTATTAAGGCTGGAACAGCGTTTGCGCATTACTCCCCAGCTATACCAGGCTATAAAAATTATGTCTCTGACCCTTCAGGATTTAAGGAACACAATACAGGAAGAACTTGAAAAAAATCCGGCCTTGGAGATGATTGAAGATAATTCTTTAGTATCTTTAGATGATGCAGAAAGAAGACAGTCCGAGGATATTGATTATTTTGACGATGCCTCAGATCCCGGCTATCTTAGGGTTCAGGACTATGCCTCAAGGGATGCAAAGAGACAATTTCTGGAGGGCGTGCTTACCCGGCCGGAATCTCTGCAGGAACATCTTATCTGGCAGCTCAAATTGCAGCCCATTTCCATAGAAGAGTACAGGATTGGTGAGTTACTCATCAGAAATCTGGATGATAACGGTTTTCATATAGAACCACCGGAAACACTGGTTATAAAAGAGGAAATTAAATTAATTAAAACTGTTAAGGAGATGATTGAAAGCTTTGATCCGCAGGGAACCTGTACAAATGATTATAGGGAGTCTCTTCTTGTTCAGATAAAGAATCACTCAAATCCTTACCCGGGAAGTTATGAAGTCGTGGATAAGTTTCTGGAACACCTGGAAAAGGAAAAGTTTGCCTACATCGCTAAACGGATCAATCGAAGTGTGCAGGAAGTACGGAAGATCAGAACATTTATTAGGGAATTGGATCCCATGCCGGGCAGAAACTTTTCAACCGAGCCTTCGCGCTATGTAATTCCAGATGTTATGGTCAAGCTGAAGGATGGTGAGTTTGTAATTATCCTGAATGATGAAGAATTTCCTACTTTAGGGATAAATCCTTTCTTTACAAGTATCAGTGATAATAAAGAGCGATATAAAGAAAAAAAATTGAAAGCTTTTGTTAATTCCAGTATGCAGAATGCCCGCTGGTTTATTAAAAGTATCAATCAACGCAATGAGACCCTTCTTAAGGTATGCAGGGCGATTATAGAGTTCCAGCGCGGTTTCTTCCGGAAGGGGCCAAAGTATTTAATACCCTTGACCTTAAAAGATATTGCCAGGGAGATTGGTGTTCATGAGGCAACCGTTTCTCGTGTGACTAATGGAAAATATATCCAGACTGAATGGGGTATATTTGAATTAAAGTATTTCTTTTCCAATTTAGTTCAAGGCTCCGGTACGGGAGGAGAGCGTTTCTCCAAGCAAGGCGTTAAGCAGATGATCAAAGAGATAATCGAGCTGGATGGGACAAACAAACATCTCACGGATTTGAAAATAATGGAAATTCTGGCCAATAGAGGTGTAAAATTAGCCAGAAGGACAGTTGCCAAATACAGAAAAGAACTCGATATTATGAGTTCTTATTATAGATAGTTAAGGAGGGTTTATGAATACTGAAGTTAAAGGTGTTCATCTTGAAATTTCTGAGGATATCAGAACTTATGTCTACAAAAAGCTGCAGCGCCTGGATTTTGCCAGGGACTACCTTGTTGATCTTTTATTTACGTTAACTCAGGAAAAACGGTGCTTTAAGATTGAGGTGAACCTAAATTTCCGCTGGGGAAATTCTAACCATTTCCGGGTTGATTGTTTTGATATATTTGAAGGAATTGACAAGCTTATAGATAAGATGGAATTGAAAATTATTAAAGAGAAAAGGAAGATTCAGGATCATAAAGGACAAACTTCCGTGCGTACCGATGAAACGATTTTGGAGGAATCCTGACAGGACAAATAAAAAAAATTACAGTTCTGGGTCTCTTACAACTGGATTTGAAGGAAAATGATGCTTTAAACCTTAAATGTATAACAGGCAGGCCAGGCCTTGTTAGAGAGATTACAGTACCTGAGATCAACCGTCCGGGTTTGGAGCTCAGTGGATTTTATAGTAATTTTGCCTTTCAGCGCCTTCAAATATTCGGCAGGGGAGAAACAGCCTATCTAAAGAAACTCGAGAAAGAAGGAAAAAGGAATACTTTACAAAAACTCTTTTCCTGTGAAATTCCCTGCTGTGTCTTTACTCATAAGCTCGAACCTACAACCACCTTTATTGAGTTAGCTTTAGAATCCGAATGCCCTGTATTGCAGACGGATCTTGCCACTTCGGAGTTCACAACCCGGATTATACGCGTGTTGGACAATATATTCGCACCCAGGCAGAGTGTTCATGGAGTGTTTGTTGAAGTGTTCGGCATTGGGGTCCTTATCCAGGGGGACAGCGGTGTGGGCAAAAGCGAGGCGGCATTGGCCCTGATCGAAAGAAACCACAGGTTAGTGGCGGATGATTTGGTGGAGATCAGACGAGTCAGTGGTAATATCCTAATGGGCACAGGGACTAATGTTACCAGCCATCATATGGAGATCCGGGGCCTGGGAATTATCAATATCACACATCTATTTGGTGTGGGCGCCATCAGGGATAAGAAACAGATTCAAATGGTCGTACAGCTTGAAGAGTGGGATTCGAATAAAACCTACGACCGTATTGGCGATGAAGAAAGCACCGTGGAAATATTAGGGGTTAATGTACCCGTTGTTGTTGTGCCGGTAAAACCAGGTAGGAATATACCCGTAATTATTGAAACAGCAGCCATGAATGAAAGGCTCAAAAAGTTAGGATTTTACGCAGCTAAGGAATTTACCAGCAATATGACGAAATGGATTGAATCTGAAAGCGCACAGGCAATCTTTTTAGACGAGAAATAATCCAAATGATAGAAAGGGTTGTTGTTATTAAAAACAGGGCGGGTATCCATGCCCGTCCTGCTGCATTAATAGTTAAGACCGCAGGCAATTTTGATTCCCGGATTTTTTTAGAGAAAGATGGTGAAAAAATTAACGGAAAATCAATTATGGGAATCATAACTTTAGGTGCAATATACAATACTACCATTAAGATAATTGCAGATGGAAAGGATGAAGAAGAAGCAGTGGAAGCCTTAAGCAGTCTTTTTGAGAATAAATTTGAGGAGGAATGAAACGAGGGGTGTCTTTCTAGTATTCCTTTGGTTTATAATTTTAATTGAAGCTGGTGCCTTTACTGTTTCTGCTGCTCTTAGAGCAGAATTATCCGGGGGTGAGGTAACTGTTTCTGCAGAGCTTGAAGGGGAAATGAGCGACGAAATACTCTCATCCCTTAAAGACGGCTTAAAATCAGAAATTATTTTCCAATTCCGCTTATATCAGAAAAATAGAGGTTTGCTCTCATTATTCGGAGACAGACTGATCTTTGAAAAAAAAATAAGCCGCATAGCCTATTTTGATATTTTTGAAGGATTCTTTGTTATGGAGACTCAAGGGGAAGGCGTGCGCAAATTCTTAAGCAAGGAAAATTTTTTAAAGCATTTTTTTCAGATTAATGATTACAATCTGACCGAACTAAAATATGAGAATCTATCTCAAATTTATGTGCTGGCCAGGATCAGTCTGAATCCTGTTCGGATTGTGCCTCCGTTGAATATTATTTCCCTCTTCTTTACCAATACAGGGGTAAAAACCCCTTGGGTTGAGTCAGCCTTAGCTGAACGAGGAAGCTTTTGAAACTTCATCATGGTGATACTACTTCAGTAGGGCTTTTAGTTCTAGTTTTTATTTTCATTCTGCTCATCGGCCTGATCGTAGCTTTTTCGCAGCAGATTCTTTCCAATCTAACAGACGCGGATTCACCGGCTAATATTGTTGCTATGGTTGTGGCTATTCTGCTCCCGCTTATTCTTTTAGGAATTATCATTTATCAAATAATCCGTCTCATCAGGGATAGAGCCTTGCGGAAACCAGGCTCCCGGTTGAAAACCAGGTTACTGATATTTTTTGTCTTTGTATCCCTGCTCTCATCTATTCCTCAGTCCCTTATTTCTGTTAGCTTTATCAATTCCACTATCAATTTTTGGCTTGAGGCAAGGATAGGAGTGGCTTTAAAAGGCGGGCTTGAGATTTCTTTGGACTATTACCATGGTCTTGTGGAGAACTTAAGCAATTTCAGCAGAAGTACTATTCTGCCCTATATTCTAAGGGACTTAAATAATAGTCCTGAAAGGCTCTGGAAGAATATACAAACCACTAACTCCCAGGTGCATTTTATTCAGGTATATGATGAGAACGGAGAAGAGATTCTCTTTAAGGGAAACAAGGATGGGGATATCCTTGATTTCAGCCATATTAAGAACGTTTCCGGTAGTTTACCCAAGGTGGATCGCAAGAACCTGAGCATCATACGTAATGCTTCTAAGCATTTGCTTTCAGGTAGAAGATATCATGTGGTCGTTGGAATGGTACTTCCCGAGGGCTTTGACGAGAAGGCCAGACATCTTACAGAATCCTTAGAAACATTCAGCCAGTTAAACCGGTATAAGAGACAGTTCAATACGGTTTTGATAATTTTTTATTTTTTTGTATCTTTTCCTATATTTCTCTTATCTATTTTAGTAAGTTTTCTTTTAACCGAAGAAATTATACGGCCCATTGTTAACCTTGAAGAGGCTACACGCCGGGTGGCTGAAGGTGATTTTTCCTTCCGCATTTTAACCCGTTCGGATGACGAATTGTCTGTTTTAGTAAATTCATTTAACAGAATGGTGGCCGAACTGTCCCATTCCAGGAAAAAGCTTGTGCAGGCAGAGAAAATTACGGCCTGGCAGGAAATTGCCCAGAGACTGGCTCATGAGATCAAAAATCCATTAACTCCTATTAAGCTGTCGGCACAGAGGATCTTAAAAAAATTCAGGGATAGGAGGGAGGAATTTGATTATATGCTTGAGCCGGCAGTAACGTCCATCATCGATGAGGTAGACAACCTTAATGACCTGCTGCTGGAATTCCGGGAATTTGCCCGCCTGCCCGGACCAAAACTGGAAAGAATCAATGTTAAAAATCTTGTTAAGGAAGTATCTTCTATATATAGAAATCTCTCCCGCAGAGTACGCTTTGATTATTCCCATATAGATGAAGATATGGTTTTCTTAGCCGACCGAAACCAGATGAAACAGGTTTTTGCCAACCTGTTTAAAAATGCGATTCGGGCCATGCCCGAAGGCGGGGATATTCTCATCAGTTCCGACATTGTAAAGAAGGAGAATAAGAATTACTGCCGGATCTGGATAAAAGACACAGGAATCGGCATAGAGGACGAATTAAAATCTAAAGTATTCGATCCCTATTTTACAACTAAAAAAGACGGCACTGGTTTGGGCCTGGCAATTGTGGAAAGGATTGTTTTCGATCATAATGGTCTTATCCGGTTTGAAACCCAGATAGGAACCGGTACAACCTTTATTATTGATCTGCCGTTGGAGTAAAAATTGAGTAATATTTTAGTTATTGATGATGAGCAGGGTATACGAACCGTATTGAAAGAAGTGCTTGAAGATGAGGCACATCATGTAGATTTAGCGGAGGATGGATTTCAGGGTCTGCTGGTATTGGAAACAGAGCCCGTAGATGTGGTGATTTTAGATGTATGGCTCCCTAATATGGGCGGTATAGATGTGCTTAAAAAAATAAAAAAGGAGTATCCGGATATTGAAGTTATCATCATATCCGGTCATGCCAATATCAAAGTGGCTGTCCAGGCTGTAAAAATCGGAGCTTTTGATTTTCTTGAGAAACCACTTTCCCTGGATAAAACCATAACAGTTGTAGAAAATGCCTTGAAGCTTGAGGAGTTGAAAAAAGAAAACCGGAACCTGAAAGCTTCACTGTTCTTAGAAGACGAAATGATTGGCTCCAGTCAGCAATTGATGAAAGTGCGTGAGTTGATCAGCCAGAGTGCTCAATCGGATTCCAGAATCTTTATTCTTGGTGAAAATGGAACAGGTAAAGAGCTTGTAGCTAAAGAGATTCACAGGCAAAGCCGTAGGGCTAATGCCCCCTTTATAGAGGTGAATTGTGCCTCTATACCGGAGACCCTGATAGAGAGTGAGCTCTTTGGTCATGAGAGAGGAGCTTTTACCAATGCATTTTCGCGGAGGAAGGGAAAATTCGAACTGGCCGATAGGGGGACTCTTTTTTTAGATGAGATAGCCGATATGTCTTTAAGTACTCAGGCCAAGGTATTGAGGGTTCTCCAGGAATTAAAATTTGAGAGAATTGGGGGAGAGGAATCGGTAAGCGTTGACGTGCGGCTGATATCTGCGACCAATAAGAGAATTGAAGATGAGATCCGGGAAGGACGATTTCGGGAGGATCTCTTTTTTCGCATCAATGTGATTCCGATTTATGTGCCTCCCCTAAGGGGAAGAATTTCCGATCTGGAGGACCTGACCGCTTATTTCATGGAAAAATTTAAAAAAGCTTCTGAAAATGAACCCAAAAAGTTTTCTAAACCCGCTATGGAAATTTTACGCTGTTATCCCTGGCCGGGCAATATTCGTGAGTTGAAAAACTTTATAGAACGGGTTAATATTATGACCGAGGAAAGGATTATCTCTCCTGAAACTGTAAGAGATAATTTAAGCCTCAGAGAAGAAAGAGAAATTGATGATCTTTTAGGTAGGTTCGGTTCTATGAAGTTGATCCAGGCCAGGGATGAGTTTGAGCGTGAGTATTTACTCAAGAAACTTAAAGAGAATCAGAACAATATCAGCAAGACAAGCAATTTCATCGGTATTACACCGTCCAATCTGCATAATAAGATTAAGAAATTTGGGATTGAATTAAAAAGGTAATATGAAGGGAATAACTAATCGCCAGAAAGAAGTATTAGATTATATTAGATCATATATCAGGATCCATAAATATCCCCCTACTATTCGTGAAATTGCCGAACATCTAAAGGTCTCGGTTAAAGGCGGATATGACCATATTAAAGCCCTGGAAAAAAAGAAATATATCAAATGCGATTTAAACCGCTCACGGGCTATTGAGGTTATTAAGGATAAAGAGATCTATGAAGAGGATAGATTTATAGTCGTTCCCCTGCTGGGTGCAGTGGCTGCGGGTAAGCCCCTGTTTGCAGAAGAGAACATGGAGGGGAGCATTAAGCTGCCCATGGATTATCTCCGCAGCGGAAAACATTTTGCCCTGAGTGTGAAAGGAGCCAGCATGAAGGATGTGGGTATCCTTGAAGGCGATATTGCCATTGTACGGCATCAGAGTTCAGCCAATAACGGTGACATTGTTGTGGCCTTAATAGATGAAGCAGTGACTTTAAAGAGGTTTTATTTGGAGAAGAACCGGGTTCAGCTCAAGTCAGAAAATCCTGCCTTTCCGCCCATATACACTCAGAATGTGCGAATTTTGGGAAAGCTCTCCTTTCTGATCAGAAATTATGAATAAAAAGGATTCCCTTTTTCTCCTTCTAGGCCCCGAAGTGGGAGAAAAGGATACCTTTATCTCCGGTCTAATCGAGCGGATTACAGAAGAGACCGGCGGACAACCGGAGATCCATAGATTCTATCCTTTTGATACAGAGCTGATTGATGTTCTCACTATTTTACAGAACCATACACTGTTTGCGAATTACCGGGTGGTTATCCTTAATAATGTTGAAGAGATAAGCAGCAGCAGGGATATCAGGCTTCTTACCGAATACTGTGCCAATCCCGTTTCCGGGGCCTCGTTCCTGCTCCTTTCCAATGAAATACAAAAGATAAATAAACGCCTGGAAAAGCTGATTCCCAGGGAGAATATAAGGATTTTCTGGGAGCTTTTCCAGAACCAGAAAATGGGTTGGATCGTTAATTTTTTCAAAAAAAAGGAGATCGGCATTGATACACAGGCGGCCAACTTCCTTTTGGACATGGTTGAGAACAATACCAGAGAGTTGAAGAATATATGCGAAAAGCTGGCTCTCTACTATGGTGATAGAGACAGGATCGGATACGAGGATATAGAAAAAGTCATCTACCACAGTAAAGAGGAGAATGTTTTTACACTGTTTGAAAAAATCCTTACACGGGAATTCGATACTACATTGGAAGTCTTGCAGAAAATTCTCCTCTCCCGGGAAGCTGAACCTGTCAGGCTGTTGGCCGGACTGCTCTATCAATTCAGAAGATTTATGGCATTGAAGAGTCTTACACTTGATAATTACCCCCTGGAGGAAGCATTCAACCGTTTAGGTGTGCGAAGTAAAAAGCTAAAGAAGATGTACCATGAGGGATTGAATAATTATTCTATGCCTGAATTAAAGAAAATCATCATGCTCACTTCAGAGTTCGATCGCATGCTCCGCTCCCTTAAATCACCCCTTCACCCCCTGATTATACAGCTCTTCCTCTACTATGCCGTTGTACGCGGCAGGTGGAGAGACTGATGTCTTGTCCTGTAGTGAGATAGAAATGATTATAGTACCGGAATTGTTATCTGTCTCCCAGGGGTATATTCTTACCATAAAGGAAGATGGGATAACTCTGAAAGCAGCTGACAGGGTTGGATTGTTTTATGGAGTGATGACACTAAAGCAGCTTATCCGCAAGCAGCACAGCCGGAACACCTTGTCGTGTATGAGAATTGAAGATTGGCCGGACTTTCCGGTTAGAGGAGTAATGCTTGATATCAGCCGGGATAGGGTCCCAACAATGGAAACCCTCTGTTGTTTAATAGACATATTGGCTGAGATTAAATTAAATCAGGTTCAGCTTTATACCGAACATA
>JAUWZD010000072.1 GCA_030615505.1 Spirochaetales bacterium
GAAGTATCATTATCGCCATTCCTCACAGGGGAAAGCCCCGATGGAAGAAGCTATGGGATGATCATAACCAGGTTCCCGATCCGCCCATAAAAAAATTGTGGCAATTGTATATCCTACATTATAGCTATTTCCTTCGCCTGAGGCAGGCAGTATCCAGATTTAGGATATCGTCACTATCGATATAGGCGCGCACTTCAAAATCGCCCCTTGTATGGATCTTTTTTTCAATACTTTGTTTTTCATAATCCTTGTGTTCAAATGTAACTATTAAGTTGAAATGGTTTTTTTCAGCTTTAGATTTAACTGGCCTGGGAAAAAAGCTGTAAAGTCCCTTTGTTGTAGCATTGGTATAATATGGATTCTGCCAGCCTGAATCCGCAGGTTGTGATTTTTTTCTGTTGATATACAGGTTAACGGCAGCCCCGTACAGCGGTTTGCGGCTTGAGAGATCTACGACCTTTCCGATTAGATATGGGAAATTATGCCAGTACAGCATTTCTTCCGTACTGATAGTCTCAGCAGCCGTATGATTTTGGTCTGCAGCCATTCTCTGCACGGATTCTCGTCTATTTTTAACTACATCGATAGCTTTATTTACTAAGAGCAATAATTCAACCAGGTTGAATAAACCCGATTCAAAATTCTTCAAATTCAATCGGTCCAAGGATGTTCCCTGTAAATGGAAAAGTTATAACAGAAATAGAAGCTATAAATATATTAACTGGAGTAAATTCAGAACTAGTTGCAGCAGGAGGAGTATGTGGTGCTGAAGGTAGTATTTGGTTAGCAATATCTGGTAATGAGGAAGAAATTAGTAATACTGAAAGTATCATTAATTCGCTCTCAAACGAACCTCTTTTTGAATTATAGCAAAATGCCAAATACTTCATCTAACTTGGGCTTCCTGGGAACTCCTCGTAGACTCGTCGTTCCCCAAATCCAGCCACTTTTGTGGTAAAAGTTATAGTTGCAGAAGTAAAGTATTTGTTTTAATATAAAGCAAATATTTTAATTGATAACGGGCTGGACTTCAGGAAGCCCATGATCGTTATATGAAATTGCGGCTAAGGCTAATGTAATAATATGAAGATAGATATAGAAGAGAAAAAGCGAAAAATTCTTCCAGTTTTGCAGCGCTATGGAGTTAAAAGAATCGGGTTATTTGGTTCATGTGTTCGAGGAGAGATGAGAGAGGATAGCGATATTGATATATTGGTAGAGATTGAGAAGGACATCAGTTTACTTGATTTTATAGGAATTAAATTGGAAATTGAAGAAACTTTGGGGAGAAACGTAGATTTGGTGGAGTACTGCACAATCAAACCTCTTCTTAGAGAGAGAATTTTAAAAGAGCAGGTGGTAGTCCTATGAAAAGAGATGTGCAGGTATATATCGAGGATATTTTGGAATGCATCGAGAAGATAGAAGAATACACAAAAGAAATTGATGAGGATGATTTTTTTGAAAATTCTCAAGTTCAGGATGCTGTTTTAAGACGATTGGAAATTATAGGTGAAGCAGTAAAGAATATTCCACAAGAGTTCAGAGATAGATACCCTGATATAGCATGGAAGAAGATTGCAGGAATGAGAGATATTCTTATTCGCGAATACTTTGGAGTGAATTTAGAACGAACTTGGAAGGTTGTTAAGGAGGACATTTTTGATTTGAGGACTAAAATACTGAAAGTAAGGGGAGTTCTAAAAAAGGAGAACAATGATTAATAGAATTTTCACCGCCACTTCATATAACAGAGCGTATCTGACGTCGTGCCTTTGGCACTCCGCCCAAATCCTGCTTCGCAGGACTTCAGATACGCTCGGAACGTTGTGTGCAATAGCCAGCCATTTTAATAGACCTAAAGCGCGCGCGAAGAAAAAATAAAGAATGATAGGCAAAGTTATAATTCCAGGTGGGCGAAAAGCATCCCTGAATCGAGGAAAAAGGGTATCAAAGCGCTTGAGCCGTGTGTTCGAGGGTAGCACAGGTGAGATCCAATAATAAAGACGATGGTATTATGGCTGGAGGCTAGGAAAAAGAAACGAGACAGAATGTCATTTAAGCGAACCTGGATCGAGCCCCGGTGGTGGCCGACCGATCTTGACCAGGTGCCCCTTACGGGTATCTTCCGGGCTTCTTCGGGCTCTGTGATAATGGCAATCACCTTCATGGCTGAACAGCAGCGAGGACACTCCAGAGGATTCACCTCATAAACCTTAGCGATGAGCTTTGCCCATATGGATCGGCTCTCTGTGTCGGAGACGGAACATGGTGATTCTTCGGGGTAGGATTGTTCCGGATCAGAAGGTACAAGATGCTCCTTCTTCCAGCCTGGAGGGGCGAGCCGGACCACATGGGGCATTTCCGGCCCGCCCTTCGGGCACCTTCGGCTTGCGTACCGGCTCTTGCCGATCTTCTTGATCAAAGATGAAGTCTCATCCATGTTCAGAAGACCCACTGCGCCGAAGTCAATGGAGTTTTCCGAGCCGGTTTCGGCCAGGGCCGGCAAGGTGCCTGCCGCAGCAGAAGCGACCACCTGTGTGGGCATATGGTTCTCGTCCACCGGGATGACCGTGATCTGAATCTGGGGATTCAGAGCCTGGAATGTGTCCACCAGAAGCTGGATCGTGCTCAGGCGATCCGCTTGAGTCTCTGTTGTCCAGAATTCAAACTCAGCAGCCTCCAATGCTTCTTCCTTCTGCCCGCCCGCCGATACGGTGCCCAGCATCACGACGGCCAGAAGCAGAATCAAAATTTTGAGGGAGTGTTTTTTCATAAAAACCTCCTTAATTTTTTTTTACAGGAAACTCCTGGTTGTTTGTTATTTTGTGGAACTCCTTATTACCAGTTTAGGGGTAATGCTGACCTTATCCTCCTGGGGTGAATTGATTTTTCCGTTCAACCTTTCCAATAAATATGAAACGGCCATTCTGTCACAGGTATATAAGATGGCGTCTGGCCTGAAGCGCTCGAAGAGCTTTACAGTGGCCTGGTATCCGCCTTCAATACTCAGGCTGGAATAGGAGTTCATTTTAGGCTGAAAAGTTGATCCATCCTTTTCAACTGCATTTTTGTATCCGTGGAAGCGGTCGACCAGATGATCATCTTCAGGTTCCCAGCCGACAAAGGCGATTCTTTTAAACAGCATCAAACGCCCCGCAATAGTTGTTGGTCACGATGGTATTTTTTCATATAACTCGAGGGATCAAGTCCAGGTAATATGTATCGCTATTGCCTATCAGGCACGTGCAGAATTTCCCGGGGCTTGCTTCCATTGGCAGGACCGACAATTCCCCTCATCTCCATCTCTTCTATGATGCGTGCAGCCCGATTGTAGCCGATCTTCAATCTCCGCTGAAGATAGGAGGCAGATGCCCTACCCGCAGCCAGGACAATATCCAGGGCTTTATCCATAAGAGGATCGCTTGCGCCCTCACTATGTATTTTCCCATCCTCATCCTCAAAGAAAATCTCCTCATCCAGATAATCCGGCTCTCCGAGGCTCCTGGCATGATTGGCAATGGCCTCAACCTCTTCTTCGGATAGAAAAGCGCCCTGAATTCTCTTCAGTACGGGGTCCCAGGCTGCAGAGAAAAGCATATCCCCCTGGCCCAGCAGCTTTTCAGCGCCCACAGAATCGATGATAATCCGGGAGTCAAACTTTCCCGCCACCATAAAGGCTATCCTGGTAGGTATATTGGCTTTAATCAAGCCGGTAATCACATCTATGGAGGGTCTCTGTGTGGCCAGAACCAGATGCATACCCACGGCCCTGGCCATGGAGGCCAGTCTGGCCAATGTAGCCTCCATTTCTTTTCCAGTGGTGGCTATTAAATCGGCAAACTCATCAATGATAATAATCCAATAGGGCATTTTCTCTGCGGTTACTTTTGCCTTATTGATCTTCCTGTTGTAAGAGCGGATATCCCTGACTTCCAAAGCGTCAAGCATAGAGTACCTGCGCTCCATCTCAACGAGACAGTACTGAAGAGCCTGAAAGGCTCTTTTGGGATCTGTGATCACCGGGGTAAGCAGATGGGGAATATGATTGTAGACTTTAAGCTCCACAATCTTGGGATCGATTAGAATAAAGCGCACCTCAGCGGGGGATTTTTTGTAGAGGATAGAGCAGATTATTGAATTCACACATACCGATTTGCCGGAACCCGTTGCCCCGGCTATGAGCATGTGAGGGGTCTGGGTAAGATCAATAAGCTGTGCTTCTCCTGCAATATCTTTGCCCAGGGCAATGGGAATTTCAGTCTTGCTCTTCTGGAATTCATGGAGGATCACCATTTCTTTGAAAGAAACAATGGCCCGTTTCTTATTGGGAACCTCGATGCCCACCGCATGCTTGCCGGGAATCGGCGCTACAATTCTCACCCGCGAGGCTGCCAGGCGAAGGGCGATATTATCAGCCAGATTGGCGATCCGGGAAATCTTGACTCCAGGAGCAGGGAGAATTTCAAACATGGCAATCACAGGCCCTTTTCGAATACCCGTTACCTCGGCCGTTATATTGAACTCTTTCAGTGTAGCCATGAGCACCTCGGCAGAGCGCATTGTTTCCTTATCAATCTCCCAATACTCTCCGTCGGAATATTCTTTAAGCAGGCCATGAACCGGAAAAATATACTCTCCCGGAGACTTCCTCTCTGAAGTACTCTGCCCGGTTTCCTCAAGCTCTGCATCCTCAATCCAGCCGTGTATCCCGGCTCCCTCTTCATCCGGTTTGCGGTCTAATACTTTTACCTCAACAGGTTCCGGTGTTTCGGGAACCGGCAGCTTTTTTATTTCATCCGTGTCTTCATTCGTATTATGTCCGCCTCGGGCTGCATAAAAAATCAAGAAGAACTCGAAGATTATCAGAATAAGCAGCAGCATACCGGTGGAAATGGGTCCGAAAGTCTTAATGAGCAGCTCAGGGAGAAATGAGGAAGGGATATTGTTACTCAAAATCACCTTTTGCAGCAAACCTACTGTAATAAAGGGTAGAATGAACAGGTTCAAGATTAAAACGGCTTTCCTGTTGAATGTTCTGGAAATAATAAAATATGAGATGGAAAAAAGATAGGCGGGCACAAACAGAGAAGCCCATAAAAAACTGGTAAACAGGAATTCGCCGGGCCGGCTTAACAGACTATCCAGGCCTGACAGGTAGCCGAATAGAGAGATTAAGAGCATGATCCCTGCCAGTAACAGTATCAAAGCGAGCAGATATGCGCTTTTAAGGCTGCTCCACATTAAAGTACTCCCTAAAACGGTTATCGGAATAAAGGTGGGTTTGCTAAATGAATCCCTTTATAAGAAAATGAAGGTGATCAGGCTTAAGGGAATGAGATAAAAACTGAAAAAGAATAATCTTCCCTTATGCACTAATTTGAGAAGCAGAAGAATGGATAAAAATCCAACTACAAAGGAAGCAGCCATTCCTGCGCCCAATGTAATAAGATCCATCCTGCCCGCCAGGCTGCCGGCTTCGTCCAGCTTTAGAATTAAAGCTCCTAAAACAGCCGGTATGGCAATTAAGAAGGAGAATTCTCCGGCTTTATTTCTCTTAAGTCCGCAGAAAAGAGCCGCAGAGATTGTAATTCCTGATCGGGATACTCCGGGCAACACTCCCAAACCCTGGGCAAAATCGATAATTAAAGCTCCCACGATCCCGAGCTCCAGATAGCCCCGATCACCCTTAAAGAAACTGCTTGAGATCAGAATACCAGCCGTTGCCATAAATAGTAAGGAGACTATTTTTATATTTCCGATAAAGATATTCTCCCATTGGGAAAAGATCAGACCTATTCCCGCAGTAACAGCCGTTGCCAGTACAATCATAAGACAGAGTTTGAGGTTTTCCCTGTCATCCTCTGTAGAGGCTGAACGCACCCATCTCAAAAGCGTACGAAGAATAGATCCGATTTTAGACTTAAACACTATTATCACCACTATTAAGGTGGATATATGAAGTATTACGTCAAACAGCACAGGTACAGGTTCAAGACCCATTAACTGCCGCACCACAAGGAGATGACCCGAACTGGAGACTGGAAGAAACTCTGTTATTCCCTGAATTATACCGAGGATCAATGATTCCTGTATTTTCATAAATCTCCCCCCTGGTGATTAAGCTCAGGAAAAAACAGAAGCACTGTATCTTCGGGCCTCTGTTCCCGGTAAAGATAGGCGTAATAAACGGCTGAAACAAGTACCTTGCGCACATAGTGGCGGGTTTCCCTGTAAGGAATTGCTTCCACAAAGAGATCAACAGGCAGGTCCATAAAGAGCTTCTCCCATCTTCGCACGCGATTTAAGCCCGCATTATATGCCATCAGGGCTTTGGGGATATCTGATAAACGGTTAAGCAGTTTGGCCAGATGACCAAAGCCCAGCTCAAGATTAAGCCTTGCATCGAGCAGATCGAACTCCCCGATGCGCATCTGCCGGGCTATATCTGATGCGGTTTCCGGCATTAACTGTGTAAGTCCGACGGCTCCTGCTGAAGATGTAATCTCAGGATTAAAATGGCTCTCCTCACGAACCAGGGCATAGAGGAGCAGATCCGGAATATCCTCTCTATTGGCCAGATCCTCAATGTCTTTTAAATACCCCCTGGGATACATCAACTTAAGCTCACTTGTTACCCTCTTATCAGAGTTCCTTGAGAGATAAAGATTCATAAGCCGAATCGATTCCAAAAAGTATTCCTGATTATGAAGCTCCCTTGCCGTTTTAAGGATGAAGGCATTATCCACTAAATCTCGGTTAGACTGTAACCGGTTATAACCCCGCATGTGCTGCCCAAACTCAAAAAAACCCCAGATAAGCTGCTCCAATTCGCTTAAGGGCCTCTCCTCTTCCTTCCGGATCACAGACGAGGGAAGATAATTGATGTGCTCAGTAAGCAGAGCCCCTGACAGCCATGCGTAATAACTGTCTGGGTTGATGAGTACTGACTCTTTTAAATAGACTTCCGGTAATACGCTTCCAGCTTCAGCGGTATCAGGCAGAAGCTTAAGAAGCTTGAGTCTTGCCATCAGGTAGGACAGCCGGGACCTGATATTCTCTGACCCCGTATTCCGCAGGATCTGATACAGCTTAATTAAATCCCCCCATCTCTTTTCGGCTGTCAAATGAGTAATCTCTTCCTCGAGGATATCATCGAAATAATGAGGGTTTTCCCACTCTCCGGCCAATCTTGCCAGTTCCTTTAGAAATGATTGACTGCGATTCTTTCGCATCAGATCGAGTAAAAGCCAGATGGACCTGTTGCGCTGCCCGGGATCTGAACTCTCCCGAATAACCTGGCTAAGCAGGGACCGGGCCTTAGGGAAGTCCTTCTGCTTTCTATAGAGCCGTCCTGCATACTCTAACGCCGTTAGTTTTTCTGACTGAGTCAAAGTGTCTGCTAAGCCTGTAAGATACTCAGCCCCGCCTGAAAGATCCCCGCTTCGTAAGTAAGCTCTGCCAAGTTCCCTGATAACCGGCGAACCCTCAAGCCGCTCCGGCTTAAGTAGAGGCAGGGCTTTCTCAAGCTTTACAATAGCTTTATCCACTTTACCGGTGTAAAGAAGGACCCTTGCCTCAAAGATAAAAAACTCCGCTTCCCTGAAGCTCTTATATCTCTCCTCAAGCCTTAAAAAAGACAGAGCCCTTACCTGCAGCCTTGAGATTTCTTCACTAAAAAATAAGCTCCTGAACATATCCTGCCATTCAGGCAGGCCAAGTCTGCTGCTTGAAACGGCCCGGAAGAGAGTAAGCTCGCAGTCCCATTCTCCTTCTCCTGTTTTCTCAAGCCGTTTCAGTACCTCTTTATCTTTTTTCTGCCAGTAAAGGGCTTCAAGGATCAGGCGCTTACACTTAAGCCGGCGGGCAGGATTTTTTATTCGGAAGAGAAATTCCTCTCCAAGACGCTCTAATTCCCCATATTCCCTCGTCTTAAGCAGATTATCCAAAATAAGCAGTCCCGCCTCCTCCCTCCATACGCCTCTACCCCTGTCCCACTGCAGCTTTAGCATCTGTTTTGTGGAGTCATGGATTCCCATATCCCGGAAAATGAAATAGAAATAGTAGGGGGCTCCGGGTCCGAGCTTGAAAAGCTCAAGGATCTGCTTATCGTTTAAATCCAGACGGCTAATAAAAGAGAAATCAGCGCACCGGATACGAGTCTTAGTCTCGTCCAGGGGGAGTCCCCACATCTCATCAGCCTTGCAGTTGATAAGGGAGAGACAAAATAGGGCAAGTACTAAGAAAATTCTAATCTTGAGGTATAAATATTGTCTGACCTGCAAAAATAATATCCGGGTTTATGATGCCGTTGGCCTTAGCAATTTTTGGATACAGCCAGGGGTTGCGGTAAAAAGTGGAAGATATATCCCAGAGGGTGTCTCCTCGCTTTATATTATACGATACACCTGCAGGCGCCTCTTCTTCGGTCGAGCTTTCCCGGGCCCCAGCGGCGGGCTCTTCCTCCTTTACAGCCGGCTGCTCAACCGGGGCAGCGGTTACCTCCGCTATACCCTGCGGGCTTTCCTTCCCGCTAAGGAGTGACGGAATTGAGGGACCATCCATGCTGTTAAAAATGAGAAAGGCAATTCCAGCTATTAAAAGCAGGCCTAAAAGCACAAAACCGATAAGGAAAAGAGGCTTGAGCTTTCGTTTTGCCAGGTGTTCCTTACGGCGATCCTTCGGGCTTATTGGATAGGTTTCGCCGGTAAGAAGTGTATCCTCTAATCTTTCAGGTGCCTCAATCCCGCCTGGAACGCCTGCTTCTTCAATATCAAATTCCGGGACCTCCGGGAAACCCCCACTGGGGATGGACTCCAGGCTGACAGAGAGAGACTGCTTTTCTCCTGAAAACAGATCATTAGCCTCAGCAGTCAGGTTACCCTCTTCATCAACACCTAAAACTACCTCGATTTCAGGCTCCCCTTTGGGCGCGTCCTTTAGATTCTCGATGATCAAACTGCCGATATAACCCGTCTTTTCCGCTTTTTCTCCTTCTCCCCGGTAAAGATCAATCTGAACTGTCTTCTGATTATCCCGAACTGTAGTCAGTATGAGCCTTTTCTGCCCCTTGAAATCTTCCTCAAGAACAGGATATAAGGAACCATCGGCAATTTTTATTCCTATACTTGTTCCGTTCAACTTTCCTCCTGCTCCTCCTCTATTGAATCGTATATCGGTCTAACATATTTGTCAACAATTTTTCTTTGTCGACATAGCAAACTTGACAATTCACAGGCCCACCCTATAATTGAAGTTACATGGAGGTCTTTTCCTACCCCTTAATCGCAGTTGGAGCATTGATTCTACTCGGAACCGCCGCAGCTATCCTCTTTAAAAAAAGCCCCACAGGTAGAAAGAATAAGAAGCAAAAAAAGAAAATAAAGTCAAAAGACCGGAATAAAATCTTAAGAAAAGCGGATAAACGCCTTGCTCAAAATCCGAAGGATCCCGATGCCCACCTGTCCCTTGCCGCCCTGTATTACGAGGAAAAAAATTACGAACAGGCTCTTAAACACTATAAAATCTGCATAGACCTGTGTGCTACTGTACCGGGTATCAATGAGTTTGAAGTAACCCTGCGCCATGCCCTTTCAGCTCTGATGCTGAAACAATATGAAGATGCCTATAAGAGTTTCATGATTGCGCGCACTTTTGACGGAGAAAATTTTGAGGTTAATTACAATCTGGGTTATCTGGAATATATGCGGAAAAATTTCCAGAGGTCCGCTCCATATCTTGAAAAGGCATATGCTGTGAATCCTCAGCATGCGGCTACGAACAGGTATCTCGGCCACAGTTACTACCGTCTTAAGAAGTATAAGCGGTCTATTAGTTCTTTACAAAGAACATATGAGTATGAACCGGAAGACAAGAATTCTCTCTTCGTCCTGGGGCAGTCCTATTATGAGCTTGCTCAGCTCAATTTTGCCCTGAATATTTTCTCTCATCTTCGAGCAGACTCCACACTCGGTGCCGGTGCATCTCTCTATGCCGGGATTATTCACTTTAAAACCAAGCAATATCAGAAGGCAATCATGGATTTTGAAATCGGCCTGCGTCACGAGAATACACCCAAAGAGACGGTTAATGAATTAAAGTACAGGCTCGCCGCAGCTTACTTAAACCAGGGAGACGTCTCTTCTGCCATTACCCGGTGGAAGGAAATTCAAGAATCTCAGCCGGACTATAAGGATGTTAAAGAGCAATTAAACAAATACTTAGAAATTAACAAGGATCGGCAAATGCAGGTCTTTCTCATGGCCTCCAGCTCAGAATTTGCAGGTCTCTGTAAAAGAATTGCTGTAATATATTTTCCCAACTCCAATACAAAACTGCTGGATATATCACTTTATAAAAACGAATATGCAGATATTTTTGCAGAGGTGAATACCAGGCAGTGGGATGACTTTATTCTATTCCGGTTTTTGCGGACAACAGGCGCCATCGGTGATCTGATGGTTAGAGAATTCCATTCCAGAACTAAGGATTTGAAAGCCGGCCGGGGCATCTGTATTACATGCGGGACTTTTTCAGATACAGCCAGGAGCTTTGTAGAAGCCAGGCTTATTGATCTTGTGGAGAAAGAGGAACTCCTTAAGCTTTTCAAGCGATTATCTTCTGACTTCTAATTCAGAAAGAAATTACAACAAGATGCCTCTCCTCTTCTAAAAAGGGCACCTTGACCTCCTGAACCGTAATATAGACCTCTTCATTGATCTTCTTAAGCTCATTTATTATTACAGAAAGTTTTCCCTTGTAAGCCACAATACTCCCTCCCTTCTTTATAATTCTCTTCAAGGATTTTATCTCCCTGTTAATGGGAGTAAGAGCCCTGAAGGTTGCTACATCAAAAGTATCATCTATATTCTTCAGGTCCTTCTCTACAACTTCGATATTATCCAATGATAGCAGGATAACCGAATTCCTTAAAAAAGCCGCCTTTTTTGATGAGCGCTCTAAGAGAGTGAATCTGCCTGTCTCCATAAAAATGGCTAAAGGGAGACCGGGAAAACCTGCGCCGGATCCGATATCTATTATGCTCCGGTTTAAGGGCAGACTCATTATGATTCTTAAACCTGAAAGGGAGTCGAGTAAATGCCGGACGATCAGATCGTCTCCGCCGGCCTTAACAAAACTGTAGTTTCTATTCCATCTATCAAGCTCAGCCAAATAGGTATGGAGCAGATTCAGATGCAATGAAGTAAAGGGAATGCCGAGCCTCTCAAGGCCCCTGACAACCAGATTCTCATCCACAGCCGATTCTCAAATCCCACGCTTGAGATACACTAAAAGAACTGCAATATCGGATGAGCGCACCCCTGAGATTCTGGCGGCCTGTCCGACAGAAAGCGGATTCACCTTCTTAAACTTCTCACGGGCCTCTGTGGAAAGGCCTACAGTCCGGTCATAATCGAAATCCGGTGGAATTTTCATGTCCTCCATCTTCTTGAAACGATCAACCTGCTTCTCCTGCCGCCTTATGTATCCCTCATACTTAAGGTCTAATTCCACCTGGTCGAGCCATTCTCTCTTCTTTTTATTGAGTTTACCCTCACAAAAGATCAGATCCCTCATATGAACCTGGGGATCCTTGAGCGCATGGGCAAAACTCCTGCCCAGATGCTTTTGAAGCAGGGGAAGGATATCCCCATCGATTTCCTGGACATTTCTCTTTCTAAGCAGCTCCTTGATCTCATCAATCCCCTCACGTTTAGCCAGGAGCGCCTGCCTGGCCTTATCTTTCTGGAGCCCTATGCTGTATCCCTTTTCCAGGAGCCTAATATCGGCCGTATCATGCCTCAGAGATAGCCTGTATTCCGCTCTCGATGTAAAGAGCCTGTAAGGCTCTTTAGTACCCAGGGTCACCAGATCGTCAATCAGAACCCCGATATAGGCCTCAGCCCTTGAGAGGACCAGTGGAGGCTTGCCCTGTAAAAAGCAGGCAGCATTGATGGCAGCCATTAATCCCTGGGCTGCTGCTTCCTCATAACCGGAGGTGCCGTTGGTCTGGCCCGCTATAAACAGGCCCTTAATTCTCTTGGTCTCCAGACTCGGATAGAGCTGGGTTGGGTTAAGAAAATCATATTCCACGGCATACCCGGGACGCAAGATCACTAATTTTTCCAGACCGGGAACGCTCCGCAAAAATTTTTCCTGCACATCTTCGGGAAGTGAGGAAGAGATTCCGTTGAGATAAACCTCCTCCGTGCTCAACCCTTCAGGTTCAACAAATATCTGGTGCCGATCCTTGTCCGGAAACCTCATCACTTTATCCTCTATGGAGGGGCAGTACCGGGGGCCTATGCCCTTGATCTTTCCCCCATAGAGGGGCGAACGGTGTATATTGTCCCTTATTATCCGGTGTGTCTCCTTAGTTGTGTAGGTGATGTAACAGGGCACTGAGGGCCTGTCTATGCTGCCCATGCTGTTGCTGAATGAAAAGGGCAATATCTCTGTGTCTCCTGCCTGTTCTTCCATTCTCTCTAATCTGAGTGATGACCTTAATGCCCGTGCCGGGGTTCCTGTCTTTAGACGCCCCACATCAAAACCAATTTTCCTCAAGGCTTTTCCCAGTCCTATGGCTGCAGGTTCACCAAGTCTGCCCGAGGAAGTGGAATACTCTCCTATAAAGATTTTGGCTTCTAAAAAAGTTCCGGTGGTCAGAATTACGGTGCGGGCGGTAAAACGCCTTCCCCGCTCAGTAATTACGCCCCGGATCTCTCCTGCGGAAGAATCCCGGATAAAATCCACAACCGTATCCTGGAACATCTCCAGGTTATCTGCCTGCTCCAGCACATGCTTGGCAAGCAGGGCATAAAGAGCTTTATCCGCCTGGGCCCTTGGAGCCTGAACAGCAGGGCCTTTGCTTCGATTGAGAATGCGAAACTGGATCATGGTACGGTCGATCAGTTTGGCCATTTCACCGCCTAAAGCGTCGATCTCCCTGACCAGGTTCCCTTTTGCCAGGCCGCCGATTGCCGGATTACAGGACAATTTGCCGATACAATCGAGATTCTGCGTAATCATCAGGGTGGAAAAATCCAGGCGGGAAAGGACTAAAGCCGCCTCAATTCCTGCATGCCCCCCCCCGATTACAATGGCATCAAAATCCATAACTATTTCCCCACACAGAAATGTGAAAATATCTCATTCAAGATATCCTGGGAAGTTACTTCTCCTGTGATCTCTCCCAGGGCATCCAGAGCCTCTTTCAAATCCACTCCCAGCACATCAAGGGGAATATTTTCGGAAAGACCGGTGCGAAAATCCTTAAGCGCACCCAGGGCCCGTTCCAATAGCTTCTTCTGACGGATAGAATCGATTATAGGCTCTGCTGATTCTAAGGATCGACCGCCTAAAACCCTCTCTACAATAACTTCCGAGAGCTTAATGATTCCCTCCCCCGTTTTTGCATTTACGGGAAAAAAGCCCACCGGGCATGGTCTTTTAGACAGATCTATCTTGTTCCAGATGCGGATCAGAGTTTTAGAGTTTTGATTGGCGGAGAAGAACTCCCTGTCCAGCTCGTTCACACCCGTGGATGCATCCACTAAATAGAGGATAAGACGGGAGGCCCGGATAATCCTGTCCGTTCTTTTCATTCCCTCTTTTTCCAATGAATGAGCAGGCATTTTATAACCCGCAGTATCGTACAGTTTTATGGGTATATCTCCCATGGACACCACACCTTCCAGATAATCCCTTGTAGTGCCGTGAATTTCAGAAACAATCGCCCGATCCTCCTTGAGGAACTGATTAAACAGGGTTGATTTGCCCGCATTGGTTCGTCCGGCCAATACTACGGGTATTCCCTCCTGTAGAATCTTTCCTATCCCATAGGTGGAAACAAGCTTTTCAAGCTCTTCCTGCCAGTGCTCAAGCTCTCTCTCGGACACGATCTCCTCTTCCAGATCCTCCTCCGGATAATCAATTCGCACCTCCACAGCAGCCAGAATCTTCAATATACCGTCCTTGATGCTTCTTATCTTTCTCTCTATAGATCCGGATAGCCTGCTTAAAGCCGCAGCCCTGGCTCTGTCCGTTTTTGCCCTCACAATCTCATTAACAGCCTCAGCCTGTGTAAGATCCAGTTTCCCATTGAGAAAGGCCCTGAGCGTAAATTCTCCCGGATCTGCATGCCGGAACCCGGCCTCGTACAGCAGGTCCAGGATCCTCTTTATAATGGCCGGGCTTCCATGACAGAAAATTTCAGCACTGTTCTCCCCTGTATAACTTCGCCCT
The DNA here is from genome assembly GCA_030615505.1 of Spirochaetales bacterium. Taxonomy (GTDB): domain Bacteria; phylum Spirochaetota; class Spirochaetia; order SZUA-6; family DRHE01; genus JAUWZD01. Next base: position 14,245 of record JAUWZD010000072.1, read on the forward strand.
GCTCTATAAACAGCAACCACCACTTCATCAATCTCCTCACCGCTCCCCGGGACTCTTATAACCCCATGTTTCATAGTAAAGCCCTTTGCCTCTGTTAAAGGGGGAGATCCTGAATTGCCCCGGCCTCCTGAACCAGCTCGCCCCTCAAACAGGCCGGAGAGCATGCTTAAAGAATCCCTGCCCGAAACCCTGATAATAGCCACAGCGCTTTCTCCCCAGGGCGATGCCAGGGCGGTAATGGAATCCTGATTGTAGAGATTTTCCTTCTGCATACAGAGAAAGAATACTTAATATGGAACTGCGATTCAATATATTAACAAAGCTGATTTTTAAGGCTATGCTGTATGAGCCAGGAGGAAATCATGATGATTGATATTGATATTGATTCCATGGATCCCGGTTCTGCCCGGGAATATGTTCTTTCCTTTATAAGTACCCTTAAACGTACCCAGAAGCAAAGAACCTCCCTTCAGAAAGAGCTTGCTCTATGGGAGAGAAGACTGAATCTAGCGGAGGATAGAGATGAGCTTATGCTTAAGAAGGGAGCTGAAGAGCAGGTTTTAGAGCTTAAAAATAAAATCTCATTGCTGCTTGAAGAAGAAAATACTCTTAATCGTAAGGTATCTATACTGAAGGAAAAGCTTAAAATGATACAATCCCGCCCGTCCTTTTCAATCGATGCAGATGCCCTTCTTGCCCAGCTCCAGGCGGTTACGGGGTTTGAGGATACACTCGATAAGCAGCTTAAAGAGGAAGAAGCCTCACAGGCCCTGGATGAACTTAAGAAAAGAATGAAGAATAATGAAGAGACCTAACCTGATTACGCTGTTTTCACCTCAGTTGATTGATAATCGCCTCGCCGATATCCTCTCCGAGCTTATTAAAAGCGGCTGAGAGAGCCGCAGAAGCATTGGTGCCCTGGGCCCGCTTCGATTTATTAATGGTCAGAAGGATGGTGCCCTTCTCTAAGTCCGCCACCCTGATACTGCCTGTCACCTGGATGATCACAAAACTGCCGTCCTGATCATGATCTGTAATGCGGGCTGTCCCATAAACTGCCCTCTCCACCTGCCCCTTAAAATGTTTCTGCAGCAGGGTAATAACCTGGGAATCCGAGCGACCTGCGACACCGGTCACAGACACCGGAAGGGTTTCTACCTGAAACCCGGCTCCCGTCATGCGTTCAAGTACGCCGGAAGCCGTATCCGTGGATGAGATGGGATTGCCCGAAGCATCCAGATTGAATATGGCGATTCCTGTAGGGATCTTCCGGGCTGAAGATATCGATTCAAAGGAGAAGCGCACCTTCTTTTTCAATATCAGCTCTTCCAGGCCGTCAACCTGGCCGATCAGATTCTTGGGCACATCCTGGAGGGGCTCTAAAGCCTCACTCATATCTAAAGACATGGCTACTTCTTCCTTGCCCACAAACTCAAGGGTAGGATGATTGAATGCCGCCATGCCCTGTGCATCGGTTTTAAGCAGCCTGCTTCTCACGGCTTTCCTGCCTGAACTCTTTATCTCCTTGAATACTACTCTAACGGCAACGCCTGGAACACCCCGATCCTCAAGGGTGGAGCCATCGACAACCTTTAATCTGAACGGCTCGGAGAACTCCTCCCCTACATTTACTGAGAGATTGTCTTTTACCTTGATCAGGCTGATGCGTCGTATGGCTTCTTTAGCGCTGTTAATATTCCTCTCAAATTTGATCTCTATATTCTCAATATCGGACTTATAAGCGGCAGCGGCAGCCTCCATAAAGCGCAGAGCGGCCTGATAATGCATCCCCCTGCTTTCCAGCTCCCGGGCCTCCCGCTCAGGTCCCGCTACAGCTTCAATTTTTTCCTGGAAGATCTCTTCTAAACGTTTCTTTTCCTTAAGAAGATCTTTCCTGTTATAACGGGCTAAAAGATATATGATTGCTGAGCCTTCCCGCTGATCCGCCCATTTATCGGATATCTCCAGGCCTGTGACTCTACCGGAAGAAGTGGATGTCAACTGCTGGATCATCTCAGTCTGAAAGGAATCTAAAGATGCTTTTGCGGTAGCCGTTGTTTCCGAGGTTATCCGTACGCCAAGAAATCTCATAATCTCATCTATGAGCGCTCCCCGGGCGATTTCTTCAGCCTTTGCAATATCTTTACTCTCTGAACTGCCTGAACTGGTGAAGTACATAAATTGATCATCACCCTCAGGAGGGTTCAATACCCAATCCGGAACATCCCCTGCAGACTTTGAGGCTTCGCCTCCGGGAGCGGTGGCACAGCCGGTTAAATGCAGAATGAAAAAGCATGCCAATAAACTCAAGCCTGGAAATAAGCTTTTCATTGAATACTCCTGCAAAATGAGTTCAGTGAAGGGGTTGCCTCCCCCTCACTGGTTAACTCATTTCTATATAAGCTTTCTTTTTTTCTTAAAAACCTTCGCTGAAGAGCTCTCGCACTCTATCCCGAGCGGCCTGTTCCTCTTCCGTCTTGGGCTTGTTCTTAGCGTTTTCACCCTCTAAGGCCCTTTCAATTGCAGCATCGATCTGATCCCTGGGTACTGTATAGAGCATCCAGTACCTGTACTGCTTTTTATCAGGCTTTCCGTCATCCTTATAGGTCTGCTGGTGCACCCAGAAATCGCCTGCTTTACGGGCTCCTGCATACTCAGCCAGAGCCATAACTTTAGCTACCTCTTCCATATAGGTTTCAACCATATCCCTGTCGCCAACCATAGCACCGGCGAACTTGTTCATTACCCTGGTAGATACCATACGGGCCACTTCGGTAGCTGCGACGAAACTTCTAGTCCAGGCTTTCACCCCTTCTAAGTCCTGTCCGGCCTGGTCAAATTTGAAGACATAGTAATCTTTATATTTATTCGTGTCCTCAAGCTCATCCGCCTCAAAGAATACCCACTCAGGGGGCTCCCCGCCCAATGCGCTTGTCTTATGCTCGATTGTCTTCGGAGGATAGACCCGGGGCTCAACCTTGATCTCTCCCCTGGGTTTTTCCGGTTCCGGTGCCGGTTCGGGAGCGCTCGCGCAGCCGAAAATAAAAGCAATTAATACAAGCAGGGCCGCTAAGCTTAAAAGTTTTTTCATTTAAATCTCCTTCTATTAATAGTTTAACAAGAGGCAACGCCCCTTTTACATGCCTGAATCAAAGGTAACACTTTTTCCCCTTAAAAGTATCTGTTCCATTCCCTCAAGACCTGGAACTGTATCTGCAACATCATAAATGTGATCCACTAAGTCCTCAATACTTCCTATCAGGTATACGTAATACTTGGTCTCTTCAGCCGACTGACTGACGGTCTGTACATCCTTAACATGTCTCTTTAACTTTCTTCTGAAGGTAGACATAATGCGGGAATCGTAGGTATTTTGTATGATCACCTCGTACTTAATCCCATTTCGCAGGGCCTTGGCCATGTATGCCCGGGCCTGATTAATAACCATGGGCATAGCTTTATAAACACTGGTCTGGAGTGCGTTGATTCTTGCCGCCTGTTCCGAGGAGGTTGAAAAAGTCTTGGGACTGTTCCAGGGCTGGGAGCCTAAAAGCCGCCCGGTGGAAGCCTCGAAGCCTTTCACCGTAATATTGGCCTGTCCATAATACTTACCCCCCGAGCTTTCCCCGGAAGTAACCCCGTCTATCTCGATATACACATCAGCGTTCAGTTTCTGGGCTATCCACTGGATCATTGAGATGGACTGGCCTGTTTCCTCTTCGTATACCATCTGCTGATCCTTCTTAAGCTTCTCCACCTGATCCAGATCAATCGCTTCCAGGGAATTGGATGCCAGGTATTCATTGGCAATCCCAACTGACGCCTTCATATAAAAGGGGTCTTCAACAGCCTCTTCGTCAAAATATACCATGTAGGTCATGCTGTTAATATAGCGGCTAATGATCTTTTTCTCCTCAGGAGTTATATCCACCTCACCGGCTTCAGTCAGCTCTTTTACCACTTCAGCCGCTTCGGCTACCACCTTCTCGGATTCTTTAGCAGCCTCTTCTCCGCCCAGTAAGCCGTTGGCCTTCAACACGCTCTCCACTGCCTTTGTATTTACAGCCATCCGGGATTCGATAAGATACTCCTCCCCCGCTTTGCCCTTATTAATAGTCTCATAGGTATCCGTATTGATAAAGGCATTGGGGTTTTTGGTATTATACAGCACTTCTTCCAATTTATCCCGATTCGCCTTTTCATTTCCTGCTCCTATCATATCGATTACTGCTTTTCGCACCGCATCCATCTTGGCCTTATTCATGGCCTTAAGCATGGAGGCATCCTGCCCGGTACCTTCATAGAGCTTTTCTGCCGGAACCTCAGCTTTGGGTTTTTCCGGCCTACTCTCTGCTGCGGATCCACCCGTCGCGCAGGATGAGATTAAAAATACCGTTAATAAAATTAAAGAAATTATTATCGAGGAACTTTTTTTCATTCATAGACCTCCTTTAGTACTTTATACTCAAACCGCCGCCTATAAAGATTCCGCTGTAATCTTCGAAGAAGAGCGGCTCTTCCAATAATAATTTGGTAGGATCCAGGGAGAACCAGTGCAGATAGCCTGCCTCAAGCACAAACTTGAAATTCTTGTTCAAGAGGTAAGTCAGGGTAATATTAGCCATTCCTCCTATATGGGTCAGTAAAAACGGATCATCCACATTAGCGCCGAATTTCTCTAAGTACCACAGATAGGCGCCGCCTATGCCAAAGGCTGCCATGGGAATAATCTGGAGCCTGCGTATATACAGATCATACTCCCCACCCACATATATGTTAAAGGGAAGACCCCATAATATATTTGCTCTGAAAGGGATCTCCAGTCCTATGAAGGGACGGAAACTGTAGAATCCCCGGGTGAGACCTGTCCGGATTCCCGCCAGCACCGTGGTCTTGGCTTCTTCATCAAAGCTTAAAAGTGTAACGTGCAGATAGGGGATTGTATCCAGGCCCAGGCGGGGAACCTCGGCAAGCTGATCTCCTGCTTGAGGCCTTCCATGCGAATAGATAACCTTGCCCACTGACACCTCATCACTCACCTCCTTGATGATGATGAGGCCTTTATCCGTAGAAAATGTCTTACCCGAATCTAAAACACGGCTGATCACAATCAAGAACTCATCCCCCAGCTTAATCCCCATATCCCTTCCGAACTCTAAATACACTTCACCGCGTCTTACTTCCAGGATACCGGTTCTAAGCTGAAACTCGGGGATTTTACGGATCTCATAGGTGAGTCTCATGGGAATTGCATTCACAGCATCCTTTACAGCCACCCTGGCGAGCTCATCCGTGCTTGAAGTTTCAATGATAAAATGAGCGAAAGCCCGTCCTTCCTCTACATTGATAAAATTGAAGGCTGTTTTCACCGTGGCCTGATAGTCCCCCCCCTTCTCCTGCTCCACAAAAAAATTAGAAATCGAGGGAATAACCACGATAAAGGAGCCGATGAGCCTGTTAAGATCAGCCTCTGTGAAGAACTCCCTGCCCATCTGTACTTCCCTGGGTATCTCCACATTCTCCTGCTTATACTGCTTAATCCTATCAATAAAATCGTTTACATCCCCCTCTTCCAGGCGCTGGGTCATTCCCAGGACATTAAAGCGTCCGATATTGATAAAAACACCTTTTACCTCTTCATCGATATCGCTCAATACAGGCATTGGTATATCGTATTGGGCATGTCCCAGTTTGAATACAGCAATATCCTTTTTCTCAGAGACCTGCTGGGCTAACAGCGAAGAAGCTGAAAAGATTAATAATGATAGAAACACTGTGAACTTTTTACATCTCATTTACATTCCTCCGTAAGTCTGTTTAATAAAATAGCCCTGAATGTGCTATTTTTCAAATAATTATAGTATTTTTCTGCAAATTTATCCAATAAATAGTTTATAAAAGCTTTAGAAGCCCTGGAAGGGCATTCGTTTCACAAATTTGCCTCTTCCGGCTTCACCGACAAATTTTACCTGATCGCCTGACCACTCGGCCACTCTCCTGCCGCGAGAGTACACTATATAAGGCATTCCGGTCATTTCCCAACCCTCCCAGGGATTATAATCCACATTCATATGGAGTTTTTTATGGCTTATCATAAATTTCTGTTTAGGATCAAAGACCACAATATCCGCATCCTTGCCCACGGCGATTGCTCCTTTGTCCTTGAGCCCGAACATTCGAGCAGTACCGGTTGAGAGGACATCTACCATTCGCTCTAAACTGATACGTCCCTTAACAACACCCTCCGTATGCAGAACCATCAACAGGGTTTCAATTCCAGGCGCTCCGTTGGGAATCTTTTTATAGTCATCCTTTCCGTTCATATCCTTTTTCCCGTGGAAATCGAATGGGCAGTGGTCCGTAGCTACAACCTGCAGGTCACCATTCCGTAAACCGATCCACAAAGCTTCCTGTCCCTCCCTGGGACGAAGCGGTGGAGACATGACATACTTGGCCCCGTTCCAGTCAGGATCGTTATAGCGTTCTTCATCCAAAGTCAGGTACTGGGGGCAGGTCTCGGCATAAATATTAATTCCCCTGTCCCGAGCCATCCTAACCTTTTGTAAGCCTTGCTCAGAAGAGAGATGTACGATATAAATGCGCGATCCTGTCATCTCAACCATCTTTGCTGCCCTGTCGATCGCCTCTTCCTCTGCAATGACAGTGTGGGCTTTAGCGTGGTACCAGGGAGACAGTTTACCCTGCTCTTCAAACACCTCATTCAGATGCTGAATCATATAAAAATTCTCTGCATGTACCTGTACCAAACCTCCATACTTCTTAGTTGCCACCAGGAGCTTAATCATCTCGCCGTCGTTTAAACGAAAATCATAAAACAAGAAAACCTTGAAGCTCGGTGTTCCATACTCCTCTGCGGCCTTTTTTACCTCATCAATCACATCCGGCCTGCAATCTAAGATCGCCGGGTGGAAGGAAAAGTCAATAACAGCCTTGCCTTCTGCAATGCCTTTCTTTCTCTCAATGGCATCCAGGAGGGACTCCCCCTTCTGCTGGAGATCAAAATCCACAATTGAGGTCACCCCGCCGCAGGCCGCCGCAATTGTACCGCTTTTAAAGTCATCCTGGGAATAGGTTCCCATAAAGGGCATGGCTAGATGTGTATGAGGATCTATAGCCCCGGGGAGAATATACTTTCCGGCTGCATCCACAACCTCATCGGCCTTGTACTGCAGATCTATACCGACTGCTTTGATCTTATCCCCATCGATATATACGTCCCCTGTATAGCTGCCTGCGGATGTAACGATTAAGCCTTTTTTAAGCAAAACACTCATCCTGTGCCTCCTTGTTAAATACCTTAATTACGTATTCGCCTTAAAAGGCTCATACTTTAAATCCTTCTCCAGATCCTTATCCATAACGGCCGTTTGCCGGCGTTTCCAATCTTTCGGCATCTCTTTAAAAGTGATTAGCCCGGGTACCGGGCAGATAAAGCTGCAGATCATACAGCTTAAGCACTTATCCTCGATCAGTTTCGGTCTTCGCTTTTCATAATCCCACTCAATTGCCTGGCCGGCCGCATCATTGCAGATAATATAGCACTGCCCACAGCCGATACAGATATCTAGATTGTACTGCGTAATACCCTGGCGCTCAAGATCAAAATGGTCTGTTTCCTTAAGATTGGGCAGGGCCTTGCCCACGAGCTCTTTTACAGTGGATACTCCCCGCTCCTCCATATAATCTGAAAGACCCTCGATCATATCCTCAACAATCCGGTATCCATAGTGGATAATACCGGTGGTCACCTGGATTGTGGAAGCCCCGACCAGGAGGTATTCCAGTGCATCGATCCAGGTCTCAATCCCTCCGATACCGGAGAGGGGCAGTCTGAGATCCTCACACGCGGCCATTTCTGCAATAAATCGCAGGCCTATGGGCTTAACAGCAGGCCCGGAATATCCGCTGGGCGCACCAACGCCGAAAACATTCGGTTTCGGTACCCAGTCATCCAGGCCTATCTCGGAAATTCCGGCTACAGTATTAATAGCGGAAATTGCATCTGCATCGCCCCGCTTTGCATATATTGCCGGCTCTGTCATATCGGTGATATTGGGAGTCATCTTGGCAATGACCGGTATGGAAACCACTCTCTTGACTGTGGAAGTGAATTTTTCTATCAGGTGGAAGACCTGCCCCACCTTTGCGCCGGAACCCTCGACAGTCATATGGGGACAGGAGAAGTTTAGCTCCAGCATATCCGCACCGTTGTCCTCGCTTACCTTTGCTAAATAGGCCCACTCCTCATTGGAGAAACCCATCAGGCTGGCGATCACAATATGCTCCGGATACTTCTTCTTAAGATATAGGATATCCAAAAGATTATCCTTCAAGGTACGGTCGGTAATCTGCTCCACATTCTGCAGACCTACCAGCTTTTTACTGCCGTAATGATATGCGTTCATCCTGGGGGAGGGGTGAATAATATGGATCCGGTCTGAGCCCAGAGTCTTATAAACGACACCGCCCCAACCGACTTCAAAAGACCGGGCTACCATCTCGGCGCTGTTAGAAACCGGTGAAGATGAGAGCAGGAAGGGATTTTTAAATTTAATCCCGCAAAAGTCTATGGATAAATCTGTACTATAACAGCCCAAAACCTTTCTGTTATAACACGGTTTCTCTTTATAAGTGCCTTTGGATGCGGCCGAAGGCCTCGCTGTATTTTGCCGTGACATATCATCCTCATATTCACCTAAGTATTTGTTAATTGCTTTAGCTGCCACCTTGCCATCCTGAACGGCCTCTACAACCAGCGCGGGACCCCTGATAATATCTCCTCCTGCGAATATGCCCTTAACAGAGGTTGCTCCTGTTTCAGTATCCACCTTGATAAGCTTTTTCTTATCAAGCTCTACATTGGGATACCAGGCGGGTGAGTCTTCTAAAGCCTTGTTACCGATGGCCTCAATAACCACATCAATATCAAGAATCCACTCAGAACCCTCGATCTCCACGGGTCTTCTTCTACCCGATTCATCCGGTTCACCTAAGTTGGTGCGCAACAGCTTCAACCCTTTAATGCTATTATCCCCATCGGTGATAAAGTCCACCGGCTGATTGAGAAGCAGGAAGTGGGCGCCGTGATTAAGGCATGTGAGACGTTCGTCCTGCTCAGCGGACATCTGTGCATAGGAGCGTCTGTATACTAAATAAACGTCTTTGGCTCCAAGCTTTAAAGCGGATTCAACACAGTCCATAGCCACTGATCCTCCGCCGATGACAGCAACGGTCTTTCCTTGAATTTCTTTTATTAATTCCTGAAAATCCTCCCGGACTTTAACCAGATAATCAACTGAATTATAGAGACCCTTAATATCTCTTTCCCCCGATTTCAGTTGTACGGCTTCCCATAATCCCGGGGCCAGAAAAACGGCTCTATAACCCTGTTTCAGCAGCTTCTCAGCCCCTTCCCTTCCCTCAATGCGTGAATTGCATTTAAACTCAACGCCCATGGCCGTGACATCGTCCAATTCATGTTTAAGGAAGTTCCGGTCAAAACGGTATGGGGGAACACCGTAGCGGATCACTCCTCCGGGTTCAGGGCACGCTTCAAATACTGTAACCTGAAAGCCTTCTCTGGCCAGTTCAGACGCACAGCTCAAGCCCGCAGGACCGGAACCGATAACCGCAACTTTATCTACTCGTTTTTCAGGATTTTCAAAAAATTTAAAACCTCGCTCCCATGAATGTTCAATCAGAAACCTCTGGATCTTCCCGATC
>JAUWZD010000112.1 GCA_030615505.1 Spirochaetales bacterium
CTTTATACCGGCTTTTTCCTCTCCGTCAAAACCGTAGCGCCTGAGCTCACTCTCCCCAACACCCACAAATCCATCCCGGGTATAGTAGTAACGACCGTCATCCAGCTCCGAAAGGGTTACTATGGTCTTGCCGAAGGGGTAACTGTTTATTGGAAGAGTGCCAAGTCCTCCCGCGATTTCAATATTTAGCACCTGTATCACTTCCGCCTCTCCTTCGGAATGCTCCCACCTGAAAAAAAGGTAAACATCAAGCGATGCCGGATCAAAGTCCAGGCGGTCAAGCCTGATTCCGGTAGTTGCAATGTCGAAAGAAGCGCCGAATAGGTTGAAATCAGGACCGACTGAAGTAAAAGAATTAAGATTTCCGCTATCGTCAGATTCAAGCGCATAGGCAATAGCGCCATCGAAATATCCGACAGCATAGCATCGATTTCCAAGGCTTGAAACATATACTAACGACGAATTATATCTTTCCTTCCCGATATAATAATCAGTGCCGTCCGTAAATGCCAGTCTCCCATAATCTCCGCTGTGCTCTGCTTTAATATCCAGATCTGCATCGAAAATAATCAACTGTTCACCGTCAACGGTCATGAAAAGGTAATTGTTCAACAGGTAAAGCTGGTAGCACTCCCAGTCATCCTCATAATCACCCACCTTATCCTTAAGATCAACCGATTTTTCAACAAAGGGCAGAAAAGCCGGAAAGGGCGTCATGAAGAAAAAAGGACAGGAAACCAGGAATATAGATGCTATTATGATAATCGATGCCTTTCTTACCATTTCCATATCACTCCGATCGTTTGGGTGGGACCATAATCCGACATCATTCCTGTGCCCAACAGGTCTCTCCCGATCCCTACGGCATACTTGATCTCATGTTTATAGAAAAGAACCCATTTCCATACCTTGAACTCGATCCAGTAATTCAAGGGACTGAAATAGAAATCCGTATATAGGGAAAGGGGCTTAGTCAGGCTGGTTAAAATTACCCCCACACCACCGGCTATACCGATCCTGACCCTGGAATAAGGAGGCAAAAAGACATAGGCTCCAATCTGCGCCTGGATATCATTATGCACAACAGGGCTTGCTCCCGGTAAAAATGGATACTGCATATAAAAATAATTATCAGCCCTCAGGAAATATTTATCCGGGACCAGGTAAAAGCGATAGGCCGCACCGGCTCCGAGAAACTGAAACGAGGAGTATTCTACCTCGACGGCCATATGTGTTACAGGATTCAAAGAGGGAAGCTTTAACTCCTTATCCGTGTCTTTCAACTTGAACTCCCGGCTGGCTTCATGATAGCCCGGCTTCCGGATCACTAAAATGAGCCGGGTATCTGCCTTGGCGGAAAAAGAAAGCTTCCCATTCTCTATGTTACCGATATACTTATCACCTGCCAGATAGACCTCTGCGCCCTCATCCCTTGAAAGAAGTGTTACCTGAATCACCTCTCCCATCTCTACGATTTTATGCTCATAGGAGATTTCCTTAACGGTTACCCTTTTCCGGTCTTCGCGAAACAAGGGCTCTTTAAGTCCGGTGATAAGCTCCCTGGACGTATCATTGATCAGGTTATAGACAAGCAATCCTGTGACACCCTTATTCAACAGGGAAAGGCATAAACTCTTGCCGGCGATATCGTAACATTTTATGCCTAATAGAATCTCTCTATTCTCGATCCTTATAAAACTTGTAACGGCAATATCCGCTCCTACTTCCTCTGCCAGATTAATGGCTACCGGTCCATACACCAGTTCCTTATCCTGAATATTCTTCTCTTTCTGAACCTTTTGCCACTCCGTACTGGGAACCAGCCTGTAACCGGCCAGCTTCAGCTCGACTGCAAGGGCATCCCTGATCACATCTCGAAAAATATCGAGTCTGGGTGTTTCTGAAAAATTTACAGGTGCAAAGAGGCAGGCTGTCTGGGCTGATGCTTCATCAACTGATAATGTAAGAATGAAAGAGAATAACACGCAGATGATGATTACTTTAAGCAGATTAACTCCTTGTATAATATTATATGTCCACAATAAAATTATTGACTCTAATTGTCAATCTAATAAAGATTTATGGGTATGTTTTTCTAAAATCCCTTACCCGGGCTTCTGCATTCAAATCCAAATCGGATCTTTGCCCTGAGATAAGCATATGATACCCCAATCCAGCGATCATGGCAGCATTATCCGTGCATAATTTTAGAGAGGGAAATATAACTTCCAATGATTTCTCCCGATTTAAACGCTGTCTTAAGTAACTGTTGGACGCCACTCCGCCTCCGACAACCAGCCTTGTAAGACTTAGATTTTCTACAGCCTTTAATACACGCTCCACTAAAATATCTATGGCTGTCTTTTGAAAAGAGGCGGCAATATTCTCCTTATTTTTTTCAAATTCCCGGTTCCAGAACTTATCAAGCTGATTAACGGCCGCATTTTTCAGACCGGAATAAGAAACATCAAATGCGTGATTTCCTTTATGCAGAGAGGGCCAGGGAAAATTGAAGGCCCGGGGATTGCCTTTCCGAGCAAGTGCATCCATGCACGCTCCTCCCGGAAAGCCTAGATCATAATGTTTAGCCACTTTATCAAAAGCCTCTCCGCAGGCGTCATCTATAGTGGTTCCTAAAACCTCTATCCGATCAAAGCTGTCTACCCTTGCGATGATCGTATGTCCCCCGGATACTAAAAGACCCATATATGGATAGGTGATATCATTCTCTAAATGGGGAGCATAAAGATGAGCAAGGATATGGTCTACACCGATAAACGGCTTACCCAGCGAAAAGGCCAGTCCCTTGGCAAAGGAGAGACCCACGAGTAATGATCCGATCAAGCCGGGCCTGTATGTTACGGCAATACCGTCAATATCGGTTAACGCCAGATTAGCCTCATTCAGAGCGCTTTCCACCACCGGCTTTATAGTTTCGATGTGCCTTCTGGAAGCAATTTCCGGCACTACACCGTAGAACGGCCTGTGCAAATCAACCTGAGAAAAGATAACGTTGCTTAAGATCTTCTTTCCACTCTCTACAACTGAAGCCGCACATTCATCACAGGATGATTCAATTCCAAGTACCTTCACGGCAGATCCTCACCATTCTTTTCAATTAGATCGGCAAGCGATGAAAATATGACCCCCCTTCCCCTGAGCTCGGGAAGCAAATCAGTCAATATCCCAACCATTTCCGTACTCCATATATGCCCGATTAAAACTGCATATCCTCTCCGTTTACCGATTTCCACTCCTTTGAGAATAGATTCTTTCATATACTCATTACAGCGCTCATTATCAACAAAGACATCACGCTCTAGAACAGGTACACCGTACTGCTCTGCCAGCCTGAACCCCACAGATTCCGGGCTTGTTTTACTGTCCAGGAAGAACTTCCCGTTTATCTTTAAATAGTTCATAACAACGCACATAGCCTCTTCATCAGCGGTGAATCTGGAACCCATATGGTTGTTCATCCCCACAGCAGCAGGCACAGCGGAGAAATTATTTTTCAAAATCTTTTTAATATCTTCAGGCTTTTGGGAAACTAAAAGAACGCCCGGCCCGGGATCTTCACCATTAAGCGGCTCCATGGGGCAGTGCATAATCAACTCCTTATCTGCACTGAGGACCAACCTGGCTGCCTCCCCACTGAAGGGGAGCCCGGGCAGCACGGAAAATGTTAAAGCTTCCGGAAACTCTAAGAAGGGCTTAAGATCCCATAAATTATGACCCACATCATCGATCACTAAGGCTAATCTTATCTCTTTTATAGGTCGTTCTTCACGCCCTGCTACGGGCGAGAGCTGCTTCTGCTGCTTCCTTTCCGCATCTCTGTAGTGTTCAGCTTCACTACGCATCGGAGCGGACCTGCCCCTTAGGTCTCTGTCTGATCCTTTATTGATGCTTAAGCAGCTAATCCTATCCTGCTCAGTCACTCGGGTCGGCATGAGGATAAGTATAAGGATTAAAAGGAGATTAATAGCTCCCAGCAGGATTACTGTACGCTTAAGACGAACGTGCTGATTATTTTTTCTGGGGGACATGAGGAAATTCTATTCTATTGCTCCATTCCGGGTCAATACTAAAGCCTTTTTAAAAGCACATTTTCACCGGATCAATTATATACGTATTCCTTCAGTTCACCTGCGCGTTCTTTGAGTTTTTTTAAGGCGCGTATTTCAATCTGCCTCACCGTTTCAGGAGAAATTCCCATCTCATCCCCAATTTTTTTAAGTGTAAATTTCTTACCACCAAAGAAGGCGAATCTATAAAGAAGTATCTGTTTTTCCTTTTCCATCAGGGTTCCCAAAAAGCGCATGGTTTCATCCCGCAAACTGTTATGAATCAATTCCTTATCAGGATTAGAGGTCTTATCCTCAATTAATTCCTGGAGTGAGCCTCCCTCCTCCGAAGGAGCAGGAGGACAGTCAAGGGACACAACTGAGCTGGAAAGATTTAAAATGGTTTCAACCTCTTTTTCTTTGATCCCCAGTTCACCGGCAATTTCACCCGTACTTGGTGCCCTCATTAACCTCTGAGAAAGTGTGTTAAATACCTTATTGATCTTTCGCAGTTTCTCTTCTTTTCTGTGAGGCAGTCGTATGATTCTTCTTTTGTTGGAAAGGGAGCGAACAATCGTCTGTTTTATCCACCAGGAGGCATAGGTACTGAAGCGCACATGCTTATGATAATCATATTTTGAAGCTGCTTTAATCAATCCTAAATTCCCCTCCTGGATAAGATCTAAAAGAGAAACATCCGTAGTTATGTAGCTTTTTGCGATACGTACAACCAATCGAAGATTTGCTTCGATTAATTGACACCGCGCCTGTTCATCCCCATTCTGAATGCGCCTGGATAACTCCAACTCCTCCTCAAAAGTGAGCAGCGAGATCTTCTTGATCTGGTCAAAGTAAACTTTTAAATTATCTTCTCTGGCTATGAATATATCAAGTTTCTTCGCCATAGGTAACTCCAACTTACTAATATGCAAGAACCATGCCAATAATTTATAGGATTATTGCTCTTTATTTCCTTTATATATAAAGAGTTATCATAGCAGATTAAACATGCAGATAAAATTAGTAAAAACTGTATACTTTTTAATACAATCAGACTGCAGATGTTTCACAAAAACATGCAATGTTATTTAGATAACTGATTGTAGAGGATATTTGCCAGTCCGAACTGCGCATTTCGGGCCATCTTTTGTGAATATTCATCATAGAGCATATCTTCAAAAATTTCTTCAGCAAAACCGCCGTCTAAAAGTCCATTTTTATGCACGGTTTTACGCATCACATTCAACATTTGCTTTATAAAGATCGCCTCGAAGTCTACACATACTTCATACAGCCCGCTCTTCCTGTCAATCTGTTTGTCCTGCATCCTTTTTACAAGTTTATCGGTATTGGTTAAATTCCTCATCATACTGCTTGTCAGAATGCTATCCTGCCCTATCTGCATATGATAAACTCCTACATAATTATTAATTGGCCGTAAAGAGAGCCGGCCCGGTCAATTGCCTTTAAAAGTCCGATAATTATTTCGGTTTTGAGACCGATGGTTTGAAAACTCTTAACCAGATCATCCACAGTTGCAGTTTCCTCCAGGACAAAATGCGGCTCCCGTTCCTCTTCGTTATATGCATAGGCGCCGATACGGACTTCTACGGCCTGATAGGAAGCTGCAACCTTTCCTATCCGAACCTTTTCTCCGAAAATGATAATCCCGGTGTTTGAGTCTATAACGACCTTTCCGGAGGCATCCGGTGTCACTTCAAGAGATTCAAGATCGGCAATAAAGCCAACCGGATCGTCTTCCCTGTCATCCGGAATTTCCACTTCAATCATAGAGGCATCAACAGTCTTTACGGAGATATCGGAAAAGGCTTCTCTGATAGCCTGGGCCACCGTATTCACGGTTACAAAATCCGGATTCCTCAGGATCAACGAAATCGAACCATTAGTGATAAAAGTGGAAAGAATATCTTGCTCAACTATAGCGCCCCCCGGTATAGATCCAACTGTCTTGGGTGCATTCCCTGAATGTATCCGGCCCTGGGCAAGTGCATACACCTGTCCATTGGCTCCACTGAGAGGGGTCTGCAGAAGCACTCCTCCCTCCAGGCTGCGGGCATCCCCGATACTGGAAACCTGTACATCTATGCGATCTCCAACCCTTAAGAAAGGCGGAACCTCACAACTCACCATGACAATAGCACTGTTTTTACTCTTTATCTCATCAGGTTCAATTTTAAAGCCAAAATTGGATACTAAGTTGGCTAAAGCATTCTTTAACATGGCTGAACTTGAAGAATCACCCTTCCCTGCCAGCCCCGTTACCAGGCCTATGCCCATCAGCTGATTCTCCCGGATACCTCTAAGACTGGTAATCTCCTTGATCCGCACTGTTGGGCTTGAGTGAACCAGAAAAGGCAGGCAGAGAATGAGGAACAGAAAACAACAAATATTACGGTATTTCAACGATCACCTCCCTGGCAGCTAATATATAACCCAGGAACCTCTCCCGGGAATCCGACGGCATAACCTCTATCGTATCATTAATAATCCCTGAGCCAAGTGCCTTTCCCGGTACCTTGATCATAAGACCTGGTTTTAAGAAGGTAATTGTAAGAGTATCACCCGCCCTGATGGTCATATTCCTCTGAAGCTGACTGCGGTAAATAAGCGATCCCTCAGCAAGCCTGGTTGTAATTCTGAAAGTTTCAGGATTATCCGTGGCTAAAAGATATTTCCTGTGGGATAGAGAGATATCTTCTTCAACAAAGTATAAATTTTTTTCAGTTAATACCTGATTCGGCTCCAGATTTTTTTTAGCTCTTGCCACGGGCAGAAAATGATGTATCCAGGCTCTTAAGCTGCCTGAATAGTTATCCATACCCGGAATACGGTAAGAAATTTCAATCTCCCCAACCAGATGATCCTGAAACTTATGGAATTTAAGCAATTTAAACACCGGCTCCCCGGGTGGTACCGACTCAGATGCTACCTGCCCGGGGTATTTGTGCCCTGGTTTCTCTCCGGAAGGCAGATGAGGAAAAGTGATAATCTCCAGCTCTAATCTGCCCGATTTATCCGCCTCAACGGTATCCAGGTATTCAAGAAGTTCTTGATAAAACCAGACATCCTTTCGGGGAATGAGCTCTAAGGGGATAATGCCGATTCTGCTCCCGATAATTATGACCTGCCCCTCTATCCGGGAATCAATGCGCTCTTTTATGATGCGGACCGGATAGAGAGTTAATCTCTCAGGCGTAGCATCCAGTTCCAGGTTCTCAAACCTGCTCCGATGCAGCGTATCTGAACTGACGATAGTAGCCACATCACTCAACACAAAGATAGGTTTATCTACAATCGCCACTTTATTTAAATAAATATTCAGCGCCTCAACAGGCTGGAGGGATAAAAAACTTGCGAAGAGTAGACTTAATACTATAACCATAATCACAAACTTATCGCTTCAGATTGTTTGCGGTTGCCAGCATTGAATCGGAGGTTTGTATGGCCTTGGAATTAATTTCATAAGCCCGCTGGGCAACAATCATATTTACCATGGCCTTTACTACAGAGACATTAGACATTTCTAAGAATTTCTGTACTACTTTGCCCATTCCGTCAAAGCCAGGCCTGCCGGCAATGACCTCTCCCGTGGCATTTGTGACCTTAAACAGGTTCTCACCAATCGCCTGAAGGCCGGCAGGATTAATAAATCTGTAAATTTCTATCTGTCCCACATCAATCGGATCATCAATTCCGGCAATCTTAACGGAAACTCTCCCGTCCTGCGAGATGGTAAGGCTTTCGCGTAAAAAACCCTCCGGCAGAATGATTTCGGGCATAAAGCGGTATCCATTGGAACTGACAAGCTGTCCGCTTGAATCAATCTTGAAAGAACCATCCCTGGTATAACCGTAGCTTCCATCGTAGAGAAGAACTCTAAAAAATCCCTCTCCTTCAATAGCCAGATCCGAGATATTTCCAGTGGCCTGCAGCGCTCCTTGAGTAAAAATCTTCTGGGTAGCGGCCGGCCGTACGCCGTGGCCAACCTGAATTCCTGTAGGAACTAAAGTGACTTCGGTGGCGGGAGTGCCGGCCACACGGAGGGTCTGATAGAGCAGATCCTCAAAATCCGGTCTATTGGCTTTAAAACCCGTGGTGTTCACATTGGCCAGATTATTAGCAATGGTATCGATATTAAACTGCTGCCCCACCATACCGGAAGCAGCGGTCCACAGTGATCTCATCATATATATTACCCTCCTAGACCTTTACAGCATCATTGATCAATCTTCCCAACAGGCTGTCTTCACTCTGAATGAGCTTCTGATTGGCTTCATAGGTTCTATGCGCCTCGATCATCTGGACCATCTCGATCACAGGATTCACATTGGACCCCTCCAGAAAACCCTGACGGATCCTGGGCCTCTCTGAGCTGATTACAATTCTAGCGGCTCCCGATTCAGTCGTGGACTGCCAGTAGGAGTTTCCCATTTTCTTCAGGTATCTCTTTCTCTTAAAATTGACTATCTTCAACCTGTCCACACGCTCTAAGTTTTCCCATTCATTCTCCTCGAGTGAAACAAGTCTGCGCTCATCCCCGGCAAAGGTGCTGTTCTGATAAATAACACCGTCTTGATCGATAACAAAATTGTTCTTCTTCAGGGCAATAGGACCCTTCTCTCCCAGGACAAAATCCCCGTTCTTTGTAACCATATATCCGTCATTATTTAAAAGAAAAGATCCGTTGCGGGTATAGCGTTCCCCCTCCGAAGTTTCGATGGACAAAAATCCATCTCCCTCAAAAGCCAGATCAAAGGGATTTCCTGTTTCCTTGAGTGCTCCCTGGGTGAACACGGTATATACTTCATTGAGCTCTGCTCCTGTGCCCAGCTTGCCCACTATGGGAGTAGTATCAATCGAGCCAAAGGGAAATATGTATACACCTTCATCGTTCATTCTGCGGAGCAGCAGCTCCGGGAAGGCTTTATTAACAGCCGTATCCCGCTTGTATCCGTTTAAATCAACGTTTGCCAGGTTGTTTGAGATGGCGTCCATTCTGTGCATCTGCACCACCATCCCGCTGGCTCCTGTATAAAGACCTCTAATCAAGTGTTACCTCCTACACACACGCCTTGTCTCTATATAATTATCGGTTGAAGTACTGAATCCTTAATCCCGCCCGATAAGTTTAACTGCTCATTGTTAGAGTTTAGATAAATTGTCGATGAATGCTTGATAAACTATATAAAATATGTAATCATTGTAGACAGTAATAGCCTAAATACTTATTATATAAGGAAATATTTGCCAGAATAGCTCAGCGGCAGAGCAGCTCACTCGTAATGAGCAGGTCGTGGGTTCAATTCCCACTTCTGGCTATTCATACTAATGACCGACCTTCTGAAATGGCTTGAAAAATGTGAACTTTGCCCAAACTTCTGCGGGGTTAACCGCCTGAAAAACCAGACCGGAAAATGCCGGGCAGGAAATGAACTAAGAGTCTCCTCTGCAAATCTTCATTTCGGTGAAGAGCCTGTGCTGGTCGGCAGGGGGGGCTCCGGAACCGTTTTTTTCACCTCCTGTAATCTTCATTGTGTCTTCTGCCAGAATTATGATATCAGCCAGCTGGATTATGGAAATAAGATATCAGAAATAGATTTTATTAATATAATGCTGGCTCTCCAGGATAGAGGCGCTGAAAATATTAATCTTGTCAGCCCTACCCACCAGGCGGCCCAGATCTTTGAGGCTGTTAAAAAGGCTCGCGGCCGGGGGCTGCGATTGCCGATTGTTTATAATTGCGGGGGGTATGAAAACCCGGAGTTCCTTAAATGTCTCGAAGGACTGGTAGATATCTACATGCCTGATTTTAAATACGGCTCGGATGAAGCAGCTTTAAAATATTCCGGGGTTCGTAACTATACTCAATACTGCCGGAAAGCATTAATGGAGATGCACAGACAGGTCGGGGATCTGGTTCTGGATCAGAGGCGTACAGCCGTCCGGGGACTGCTTATCCGGCATCTTGTCCTCCCCAACAGACTTGCGGATTCTCAAGAGGTAATCGATTTTATAGCTGAAAATATCTCCAGGAATACATACCTCAATATAATGGACCAATACCGGCCTTCCTACAGGGCTTCTGAATACAGGGAACTTAAGCGTAGAGTTTTTCGCCAGGAGGTAGAAGAGGTTAAAGGATATGCCTGCGATAGGGGGATGACTCGTATTCTTTGCTAAAAATACTTAAAAAAAATATTTTTATAAAATCATTCCTTGACCTCCTGTTTATATGCCTATAATATGATGTTCGATTAATTTTAAGGAGATGGATCTTTGAACCGTAACATTGATTCCCCCATTCTTTCTCTGCGTGATGTTCAAAAGTACTTCGGAGGTATTAAGGCCGTGGACGGCATTTCCTTCGACGTTGCTCCGCAACGCATCACCGGCCTTATCGGGCCTAACGGCGCCGGAAAGACCACCCTGTTCAATGTCATTTCAGGTTTATACAGGCTGGATTCCGGCGAAATCTCATTTGAAGGAGAGAGGATCGACAGCCTCTCCCTTAACCAGACTTTCCATAAGGGTCTCTGCCGTACATTTCAAATAAGCAGGGAACTTAAACTCATGACAGTTTTGGAGAATCTGATGCTCGTTCCCCCAAACCAGGAAGGGGAAAAGCTATGGAGGGCCTGGTTCTTTCCCCGCCTGGTTAAGAAGCAGGAAAGTGAAATCCGGGAAAAGGCCCTGGATAACCTCCGCTCGATCGGACTAATTCATTTAAAAGATGAATACGCCGGCAACCTCTCCGGGGGGCAGAAGAGGCTCCTGGAACTGGCCCGTACTATGATGGCAGGACCTGAGCTGATCCTCTTCGATGAGCCCGGTGCCGGGGTGAACCCCTCTGAAAGGAATACGCTTGCGGATCGTATCCGGCAATTGGTTAGCGAACAAGGTATAACCGTCTTACTCATCGGACACGAGATGGAACTGGTGATGGATGTCTGCGACCCAATCATCGTAATGGATAGGGGGAAGAAGCTGGCTGAAGGCACCCCTGAAGAGGTCAGAAGCGATCCGCGTGTATTGGAAGTTTATCTTGGAGGTTCAGGGGCATGAGCATCTTAAAAGTAGAAAATGTAGTTTCAGGATACGGAAGCATGGAGGTGCTGCACGATATTTCACTCGAAGTGGAGGAAGGGCAGATCGTCTCTGTGTTAGGCCCCAATGGGGCCGGTAAAACCACCTTATTGAGGGCCATCTTCGGGGTCATTAAGCCCTGGAAGGGTAAGATATTTTATAAAGGAGAGGAGATCAGCGGTCTCTCTCCGGAGAGGATAGCGCGGATAGGGATGTGCTACGTGCCTCAGGAAGAAAATATCTTTACCTCCCTCACCGTCCAGGAGAACCTGGAGATGGGAGCCTTCATCCGGGAGGATGACTGGCAGCCTCGCCTGGAGGAGATCTACGATCTGTTCCCGGACCTGACCGACCGGAGGAAGAGCCGGGCCGGGGAACTCAGCGGAGGCATGAGGCAGATGCTGGCTATAGGCAGGGCCCTTATGCTGAATCCCGAGCTGCTCCTTCTGGACGAGCCTTCCACCGGTCTCGCCCCCTTCCTCGTGGAGGGCATATTTGACAGGATCAAGAAGCTGAATGAACAGGGTGTGACCGTCTTCCTGGTGGAGCAAAACGCCCAGGCCCTGCAGTGCTCCGATAGGGCCTATATCATGGAAGGTGGAGAGAAGAAGGCAGAGGGAAGCTCCAGGGAGCTATTGGAAGACGAAGAAATAGGAAGACATTATCTAGGGAGGTAAAAATAAATGCCTGAGCTAATCGTTTACGGCATCGTTTTAGGCAGCATTATTGCTCTGGGCAGCGTGGGGCTCACCTTGATCTGGGGCATTACCGATCTATTTAACTGCGCCCATGGGGACCAGATAACCGTGGGGGCCTACATCGCCCTGCTGTTTGCATCGCTTTTCTCCAGAATAGGATTCCTCCAGGCCAAGGTGGGCCCTTTTTCCTTCCACTGGGGGGTGCTGCTGGCCTTTATCCCGGCGATCCTCATATCCATCGGCCTGGCCATCCTCATTGACCGGTGGGTTTATAAAGCGCTCCGGCGAGCCGGGGCACATTTCATTACCGGTTTCATCGCCTCCATAGGGGTGGCCTGGGCCCTGCGCGGCTTGATCTACATAATCTGGGGAGCTGACTTCCACTTCTACACCACAGGTTTGCGTCCGATGCTTTTCCTCCCCCTGGGGATCAAGCTCAGGGTAGATGAAATATTCATCGTGATTGTCGCCTGGGCAGCCGTGGCTGCAGTTTATATCTTCATGTTAAAGACGAAGATGGGCAAGGCCTTAAGGGCACTGGCCGATAACCCCAGCCTGGCTCGAGTTTCGGGTATCAACACAGAGCGCATGCTCATGTGGGCCTGGGGAATCGCGGGAGTGTTGATCGCAATTGCCGGAGTCCTATACGGGATCGAGACGCAGCTTCGCCCAGAGATGGGGTGGATCTTCCTTCTCCCCCTCTTTGCCGCTGTCATCATGGGGGGCAAGGGGAGCATTACAGGCGCGCTCGCGGGCGGGCTTGTGCTGGGCATAGCCCAGCAGGTCTCCACGGAATGGCTGATGCCTACGTATAAGCCGGCCGTAGCATTTATAATCATGATCCTCGTACTGATTTTCAGGCCTAAAGGAATTTTTGGAAGGAGGAAAGTATAATGGGCACAGCAATAGGAGGAATCATCAGCTTTCTGGTATCATTCGCCGTCATGGCCTCGATCTACGCTATCTTCAGCATGGGGCTCAACGTTCATTGGGGCCACACCGGGCTTTTGAACTTCGGCGTTGCGGCCTTCTTTGCTCTCGGCGCTTACACCTCAGCCCTGGTCACCTCCCCCATGCCTACCGGTGTGCTGGCCAATTACGTGAAGCAGGCCTTCGGCTTAAACGCTCCCTTCCTGGTTGGGGTGTTGGCAGCGGCTATCGTTTGCGGCCTGATCGCTGTGTTGATGGGTCTGCTCACCCTCAGGTTGAGCGAGGGCTACCTTGCCATCTCCACCCTCGGCATCGCAGAGAGCATTCGCATATTCTTCAACAATGAGCGCTGGCTGGCCAACGGGCCCCAGGGCCTGGTCGGACTGCCCCAGCCCCTCCACGGTCTTGTCCCACCCGCTCACTACAACTATATCTATCTGCTAATCGTCCTCGCCTTCATGGCGCTCATCTACTTAGCCTTAGAGAGGGGAATCCGTTCTCCCTGGGGAAGGGTCTTAAGGGCGGTCAGGGAGGACGAGGTAATGGCCGGCGCCGACGGAAAGAGCGTATTCCTCTTTAAGCTTCAATCCCTGGCCTTAGGGGCGATGATCATGGGGATAGGGGGAGCCTTGTATGCCCACTTCTCGGCTGCCATCCAGCCCAGCGTGTTCGAACCTCTTTTCGGCACATTTATCATCTGGGCCATGCTCACCCTGGGAGGAACCGGCAACAACAAAGGGGCTATCCTGGGGGCCTTTATTGTATGGGCACTCTGGTCTTGGAGCACATTTCTTATTTTAAAGATAGTACCGCCCGCATTTGCAACCCGTGCCCCCTTCATCCGCTATGTCTTCATCGGCCTTCTGCTGGTGATCATTTTAATCAAGAGACCCAGGGGCATCATCGGGGAAGAGAGGCAGGTGTCTAAGTTTTAGGGGAGACAACCCTTATCCTTATGCAAAGAAAAAGGCCGGTTAAAGTACCGGCCTTTAATAGAAATTACTTCTCAGTGATCTATTCCATTCGCACTGTCTCGATGTACGGATCCTCCGTAACATACTTCCAGATCTCGATCGGGGTTACTACGTCGCCGTTCTCATCAAAGTCCACAGAGCCGGCTGCGCCCTCATAGTTGATGCTCTTGCCGTCCTTTAGGAGCTTTAATGCCTTCTTGATGCCCGCCGCACCGGCTGTGATCACCTCACCCGGAGGGTTGGCTACCTCTCGAAGCATGTCCCGGACGTTGATCGGGGTAATGTCCTTGCCCTTTGCATCGCAGGCTGCTGCAGCCAGGCCGGCCACGAAGATGGCATCGTAGAAGTTGGACATGAAGGGCAGGGGCGGAAGCTCACCGAACTCAGCCTTGTAATCCGCCTCGAAATTGTCTAAAGATTCTCCCGCCACGGTACCGGGAGCGGTGCCGACGAATCCGGCCAGATGCTCCGCGCCCAGCGCCTCCGGCATCTCGATAGACTTGGTGCCGTCACAGAATAACAGGTCTGTACTCTTGTTATAACCGGCCTCGAAGAACTCCTTAAGATACACGGTGGCCTGGCCGGGGTAGCCCAGGGCCAGCATCATATCGGGCTCAGCTTTCATGATCTTACGGAGCTCGGACACGTAAGTGGGCGCGGGCTTCTCATCATGGGGGACAGAGGCCACAACCTTACCGCCCTGCTGCTCGAAAGACGCTGTGAAATGCTCCAATAAGCCCTGGCCGTAGGGGTTGTTGACCCAGAAGACCGCAGCCTTTTTATAGCCCTCATCCGCAGCCAGCTTGCCCAGGACTAACCCCTGGAGGGCGTCCGAGGGACAGGTCCGGAAGAAGAAATCCTTCCCTTCGTCTGCCGGGAGCACGGTGAGCAAGGGAGAGGTCGATGCGTTGGAGATTTGAGGTATCTGTTTGGGAATGGCCACCGATTCCGCAACAGGTGT
>JAUWZD010000081.1 GCA_030615505.1 Spirochaetales bacterium
AACAGGCGCTCCTCCTTTGGCAAAGGTGAGCAGTTGCTGGGTCAGATCCTTTGCCTGCATAGATGCTTTCTCAGCCTCTGTCAATAGATCATGGATTTCCTCTTTCTGACTTACATTCATCTTTGCAAGGGAGATATTGCCTAAAATAGCGGTTATGATATTGTTAAAATCATGGGCAATGCCTCCGGCAAGAATGCCGATAGATTCAAGTTTTTTCACTTTAATAAGTTCTTCTTCCATGCGCTTGCGCTCGGTGATGTCACGGATTATCGAAATAACCCTGTAGGTATTTCCCTCTTCATCGAGGATCGGAATCTTGCGTATCTCGGTCCATATTATACGCTTATCTATTTCATTCAATTCTTCTGAAACCAGGGGCCTACCGGTCTCAAATACCTGCTTATATTCCTCATGAACCTTTGTTGAGAGGAAGGGTATAATGCCAAAGAGATCCCTCCCTGCGGGGTCATCCTCCATTCCTAATTCGGCGTTAATCTTACTGAATGCCTTGTTAAATAGAACTATACGCAAGTCTCTGCCAACTACATGGATAAAATCATTTATCCCGTCAATCGTCATGTGGTACAATTCCTCATTTTTCCGCAGCGCTTCCTCAGCCGTAACGCGGGCGATGACACTTCCGATCTGAGAGGCGATTGTATCGAGTGCACTGCGAGCAGAAACAGGAATCGTGTTCTGGGTGTGTGAGGCTACGTTTATGCAGGCAATTACCTGTCCCTTGTGAAGTACAGGTACAATAGCTATAGCCCGAAGACCTTCATATTGGCTGATTCTGTCGAGCAGTACGCTTAGTTCCATGTGCTTTAAATATACAGGCTTGCCGGCCATTACCAGACGCGCATCGGGAGTGCCGGGATCGTAGTGCGAAGAGCTCCTGATAAACTCTTCCGACAGTCCAACATGACAGGCGAGGTCAAGCGCTCCTGTCTTTTTGTCAACAAGATAGATCCTGCCGCAGTCCATTCCGGTAATACGTATGGCTCCTTCAACGCACAGACACAGGGTGTCAGCCCGTCCCACTGATGCACTGAGCGCCAACCCCAGGTCGTGTTGAGCACGTGTGAGTTTCCTGGTCTTATGTCGCTGTATCGTGCTTTTTACCCAGGCA
Source organism: Spirochaetales bacterium (assembly GCA_030615505.1). Classification (GTDB taxonomy): domain Bacteria; phylum Spirochaetota; class Spirochaetia; order SZUA-6; family DRHE01; genus JAUWZD01. The sequence continues at coordinate 1,130 of JAUWZD010000081.1, forward strand.
AGCATTAATACCAGAATCACGATGGTTCCCAAGCCTATGATCAAGGTGAATGTACGCATCTGGGAGGCTGCGCCGGTGGATTCAAGAATCTCGGGCAGGGGAGTGGAAAGACCGATCGTCCAGACGTATTTCTCGACATGCACAGGTGTCCAGGCGGCAATCTCTTTGCCTTTCTCCGGAAGCCAGATGTACCAGCCTACACCCTCGCGAGCATTCATTACGGCATCAGTCATCTCTTCATAGTGGCTTGCCCCACGTTCAATCTGGACGGCGAAGACTTCAGCCATGCTCTTACTCCGGTACTCATCGGGAAAATCGGCGCTTAAGTCAAATACCACATGGTCGGGTGCGTAGATCCAGGCATCTCCATTTTCCAACAGACGAACCGTTGCTATAAATAGCTTAAATATTTCTTGTTCAACCTGCATAACATCTGTGCGGCCGTGCACTTCGATCTGGTCTTGAACGTACTGTTCTACTCTTCGTGCCATAGCGTGAACGATCTCCAGCTCAGTCTGCTGATACGCCTCGATAGTGGTTTGGGTGAGAACCTTATTCTGTAACACCACAGAGTACCAGGCGAGTACGAGTATAAAGATCACTGCGCTAAACAGCATTGTGTTTTGGAAAAAAGGACTCTGTATCAGGATGAAATTCTTTTTCAGGTTAACCTTTTCCTTTATCTTTATTTTTTTTCTCACCCAACAGGCTTTAAGAGATTTTAAAGAATAAATAAGGCCATTTCAAGTTCTTAGGTAAATATATTCAGTTAGTGTTAGTTTCAGACAAAGCTTAATTTAACGCAAATAAGAGTACAGCTACTCAGGCACATTTACTGTAAACGGTGTAGTACACGAGCTCTAATAAGACTGACTTTTAAAACGTGGCGGCAGGGCGCAGGTCTTGCCGCCCCTTAGTTTATAAATAATTTTTGTATCTCTTCTTTAATTTCGAAAAGAGAGAAAGGCTTATTAAAGCAGATTTCAGCTCCGGCTTTGTATAATACTTCCGAACTTCCATATCCGGTGATCCCGATTACACAAGTTGATGGATACAGAGTTTTAATCCATCTTATCAATTCAACTCCACTCATTTCAGGCATATGATTGTCGGTAATGACTATGTCATAACACTTCCTCTTGATCATCTCCATGGCCTCGATCCCATTACCGGCATTATCCGAATCGCAGTCCCAATAATTCAAGAAGCGTGTTAAAATCTCGCGTATAATTTTATTATCATCTACAATTAAGACCTTTTTTTTCATTAATCCCTTCCTCTTACCTGCAACATTTATACAACTGTAAGTAGTTTTTTGTCAATACTTTTTTTCTATCGATAGTTGGTAGATTCCTTACTAATAAGCAGATACAAAAGAGCATAACCTTTTAATAAGAGAACAGGAATCAAAATGGATCCCAGGAGAATTGGTCAGAAGATCAAACAGCTTCGCAAGCAGCGAAATCTAACTCAAATGGAGCTTGCCGAACGAATTAATGTCTCATTTCAACAGGTTCAAAAATATGAGAATGGCGAAACACAGATTACTCTTCAACGCCTTTGGGCAATTTCAAACGCTTTATATGTTCCAATAACTGCATTTTGGCAAGATTTTCCGCAGAAGATTTCAGAGGAAGCTGGTTCATACTCCGCCCAGGAACAGATCGTTTTCTGGCTTAATAAAGAGGAAGCGAGTTTTATAAATCTCTATCGGAAAATCCGGAGTAAAAAAGTTAAAGATGGCATTATGAAACTGTTAAAGGGAATTATTGAGCTTGAGTAAGGTAATCAGGAAAAGTTGCAAGGCTCGGTTCCGGTATATGACCGGTAAGATCAATTCTTCGTAGTGCTTATTACAGAGATCTTACCCGGCAGGATAATTAGATTAAGGGGTTAAATAATACCTGCCGAAGAGATGACTGTGATAGAATCCATTAGCCAATTTCTGCTTTCACCGCTGAAGATCGGGGGCATGTCATTTCTCTTCACCCCGGCCCAGGCAATGTTCCGGCTCCTCCTTCCCATTCTATTGATCTTTATCGCTTATAAAATTCTGCTTCTTTTGATTCGACGTCTGATTTTAAAGCCGCTCAAAATAGAAGAAGAGATTAAGAATAGGATTTATCGCTACACCCGGCTGGTACTGAGAATTGCTGTTTTTATACTGCTCTTCTCTCTCATTACAGGTTTTTTTGGGTCTGAGATTCAATATTATATCACTACGATATGGAACATATTGACAAGACCCTTCTATACAGCCGGAACCTCTCGTATATCGATAATCACTATCCTCTTAGCCATACCCATTGTCTATTTAGCCTCTTGGACGGCCAGAATCACCAAAAAATTTATTGATGCTACCGTTCTCTATAAGTTGTCCATCGATGAGGCTGTGAGGTTCACTATCTCCAACTTGATCCGCTACGGCGTAATGGTTTTAGCAATTCTCATTGGCCTGTCTATTATCGGTATTAATTTATCCTCCCTGGCTGTTCTGTTCGGGGTCTTAGGTATCGGAGTTGGCTTTGGGCTTCAGAATGTTGTTTCCAATTATATTTCCGGTTTAATAATTTTTATGGAAAGACCCCTGAAAGAGGGGGACAGAATACTGGTTAATGGACTGGAGGGAGATGTTATACATATACGGCTGCGTTCCACTATTATCAATACCCTGACCAATGAAACAATTGTTGTTCCCAACAGCCAGCTTGTGGGAAACAGCATTCATAATTATTCATACCAGGATAAACGGATAATAGTCATTAACGATGTTCAGGTTTCCTACAGCTCGGATCTTGAGCTTGCACGGGATGTATTGCTGGGTATCGCTGAGCGAAACCCTTACGCACTTAAGAAGCCTTCGCCGTTTGTGAGGGTAGCGGCTTTTCAGGACTCCGGTATCGAACTGGCCCTCTGGACCTGGATTTCGGATCATACTCAGAAATATAGCGCTATCTCCTGGGCTAATATGGAGATCTGGAGGGAATTTAAAAAAGCGGGAATCAGTATTCCCTTCCCACAGGTGGATCTTCATGTCAAGGAACCTGTGGTTCATATCGCCTCCAAAGAGCACGGTTCTACCTGATACCGGGCTATCTCCACCTGTTTCTTATCTTAATAAACGCCTCTGTTTGTTCCATTGGATAGTTTCCTTTAAACCCTGTCTGATACTATAGAACGTCCTGAAATTAAAGTCAGATTTTGCCTGTTTATTGGAGCAAACCCAGAATTTATGGCTGGCCAGTTTAGCCTTTTGCGAATTAATCAAGGTTTTTCTGCCGGTCACGATCATATATACATCACCCAGAATTCCCATAACCCTGCAAAAAGCTTCAGGCAAATTGAGTTTCAGCTTGATTTTTTTGTGCATAAGATCGGACGTGGTTCTGTAAAGCTCCTTCCAGCAGACCGGTTGCTCATTACATAAAAAATAAATACGGCCCAGGGTCGAATCATTTGAAATCACCTGGAGCAGACCATTAATCAGATCTTTTACATAAATAATTGAAGTGTAGCTGCGCTGATTCCCGAAAGACACATTAAAGCCGCGATTTACCTGCTTAAAGAGCTTAAAAAAGTCTTTGTCTTTAGGGCCGTAAACTGGAGCGGGACGAATAATGGTTGATGGTATGAATGAGTTGTACTTTAATACCTCCTTTTCCGCCAGCAATTTACTCATGCCATAGAATTCTATAGGCTGAGGCTTTCTGTTGATGTCAACCGGACAGCGAATTGAATCCGCAGGCCCTGCAGCCGCTAAAGATGATACTAAAATAAAGCGTTTAAGCTTGATTTTTTTAATGTATATAACTTTCAGCAGGTTTGCAGTGGGAGTAAGGTTTCCAGCCAGAAAATCTTTATATGTGGCTCCGGTTGTAACCCCGGCTAAGTGAAATACGTAATTCACATTCTCAAAGGCACTGCTTTTCAGAAGGGACGACAGGTTGTGATAATTGATATAAAATTTTTTTATGGCCGTGTTATTTACCGTATTGAGGATTGACTCCTGTCTCAGGAGGCAGTGTATCTTAAAGCCCTCACTGATTAACGCCTCCAGCAGATAGCTGCCTATAAATCCGGTTGAACCAGTTAATAACGCAATCACTTTAATATTAAAGCTGCAGCGCTGGTGAAAGTCAACGAATCATATATACTTTTAGAATGCATCAGAATGCAAAGGTGTTTATCTCTTTAGTCATATAGTAGTAATAGAAGGTTTTCTTTTTCAGGCTTATCTTGTCAAACCAGGCAAAACCATAGCCTTTTCGGTTCAGGGAGTCAAAAAAATTAAACAGTATTTTTAGAAATCCATGGATCCTTTCCATACTTGTATTCAATCTCTGCTTTGTAATCGGCGGCAGCAAAACAGAAATTTGTCTGTAATAACCCGGGGGCTCCCTGGGCACGGGTCGATAATCATCCCAATCGAGGAAATTTATGCTCAAAATATCAAGATGCTCAAGTTCAGCAGGTTTCTGCATTGGATTGTTGAAATCGCATTCACAGGCCGCATATGGCCAGGGCACTCCCTCTGTCAGTTTTATTTTATTATTCCACGTATACCTGGTGCCCATTTTGGTGATATGGAGAAAGGAGTTAATAGTAAGCAGCGGTGAGGTGCCGAATTTCAGTCTTGAAGCATGATGATTGAGTATATAGCTTCTTGATTCTTCTAAGAGCTTAAGGCCGATACCCTGTCTTCTGTAATCACTGCTCACCTCATGTCCTGACAATGTATAATATTTTCCCTTGCTGTCGGTATCCGGAATTAACCCTATCCAACCTGTGATTTCATCATTTTTGGTTATAGCAATTTTCTCGCCGTGATGAGATTTAATATATTTGAAATGTTCGATAGCATTTCGAAAATTTATAGATTCTCGAAATATCTTGGAAAAATCTTGAGTTTCCCACAATCTGTCCCGTTTATCCGCAATAAGGTATACAACCTTCATTTCCAGAGATTACAGGTTCAGAATACCGCACTGCAGGCCAAAAAACAAGGTATCCAGGAGGCTCTGTACAGTATATTTCTTCTACTGAATAAGACCTAACAGGATTTCATTATCCTTTCTGAAAATGCGCATCATGATTTCTTTTGTTTTGGAGTTATTCAAAGCCGCATAAAAGTCAACAGCATTCCTGATGTCCATATCATTTATCTTCTTGATAACATCTCCCTGGCTGAATCCGGCGATTGCCGCGGGTGTTCCCTCCAGGACAAAAAGAATTACCACACCTTTAATTCGGTCAGGCAGTTGGAAATGCTTTTTTATCTCATCAGTAATTTCCCCGACATACATGCCCGGCCACAAATTCTTAGTTTGTGCAGTAATCTCCTTTTCCTCCTTGCGAATGGAGATTTTAACGGTAAGAGTCACCGGACTGCCTTCCCGGATGATCTCAAATTGCGATGAATCTCCTGCGGAGAGATTGCCAACAACCTGCGTAAGATAATCCGCATCCTCAATTACCTGGTTATTTACTTTTGTAATGAAATCCCCCGGCACTATGCCTGCCTTATAAGCAGGTGAGCCCTTGAATATATTGAACACAAAGGCCCCGATTAGGCCCTTAAGTCCGAATTCCTCTTTAAAGCCGGGATATAGTTTGGGATCAAGGTCACCCATCTGCACGCCCAGCCAGCCGTATTCAACCCTGCCTTTGCTAATAAAATCATCTATAGCCTTCCTGGCATTATTGATGGGCACGGCAAAACCGAGCCCCATATAGGATCCGGTTTGGGATGCAATCCAGGTATTAAGGCCGATAACCTCACCACGCAGGTTGACCAGGGCCCCTCCTGAGTTTCCGGGATTTATCGCAGCATCTGTCTGGATGTAATCGGTAAACTTTGCAATGCTTGAGGCTGCTTTAGCCTTTCTGCCCAGAGCGCTTACAATTCCGGAAGTAACGGTGGATTCAAATCCAAAGGGATTTCCCACCGCGAGCACCAGATCACCAACCTGCAGGGCATCTGAATCACCTAAAAGGGCAATCGGTACATCTTGCTTAGTCTCGAATACAACAAGTGCCAAATCGGTCCTGGGATCCTTTCCCACAAGCTTACCGGGAAATTCTCTTTCATCGTAAAGCCTGACGCTGATCTCGTCGGCCTCACCAACTACATGGTTATTGGTCAGCACATAGACCTTACTGCCCTGCTTCCTCACAATAACTCCTGAACCAAGGCCCGGCTTTCGAAACTCTCTCTCCTGAGAATCACTATCTCCGGGCGGGGGTCCGAAAAAGAAATCCCAGGGAGCCTGAGCTCTGGGAATTTTCTGAGTAATCACCTCAACCACGTTAATCTCAACTACAACGGGCAGTACCTTCTGAGCCACCTGCCGGAAGGAGTACTGAATCTGTTCCAGGGTTGGAGCTATGGGTTCAGTTGGTGGCAGAGCCCGGCTGCCGGCCGGAGCTCTTTCTTCCGCCTGTCCTGCAGTATGAGCTTGACGGCAGGAGACGATTAACAAACAGAAAAGGATAATAACAAAGATTATAAAGTGGCTTCCTCTGGCTCTCATGCCTTCCTCCTGATTTTACTGCTGGATGTCATTCGACGCTATATTTACTCTAAGATAGCGATTCTTTCTATTATCGGCAATCGAAATCTAAAAGTCCGGGACAGTTCCTGCAAGCAAATTATACGACAGTTCCTGAAGGAATAATCGAATTTTTAGTAATAATAATTATTCCGTCACGGATGTGGTAATTTTTGTACTCTCCATCCTCCCGATTCTTATCATCAATCCCAATTCGGCAGTTTTCTCCGATGCGTGCATTCCTATCGATAATTGCCCTGCGAATAAGTGCCCCTCTGCTAATGCCTATGTCGGGGATTCCCTGCTTTCTGTTTTCCTCCTTCTGTTCCGGGGTTTCATAATAATCTGATCCCATGCATATTACTCCGTCAAGGCTTGCACCGGATTCAATAACGGTTCTGACGCCGATGATGGAGTGCATAATATTTGCATTGGTAATAATACATCCATCCGCTGTAAGTGTCTCAGTTATTGTGGAGTAATTAATTTTAGAGGGAGGCAGATCCCTGCGATGCGTATAGATCGGGCTTGTTTCGTCGTAGAAATCGAAGCAAGGGGTTATTGTTGTCAGGTTTATGCTTGTTTCATAGAAGGATTTAATGGTTCCGATATCCTCCCAGAAACCGGGGAATATGTAGGCTTGAACCCGGAAGCGATCGATAGAGGAGGGAATAATATCTTTACCAAAATCAGTCATTTCATTATCCAGGGCCTGTTCAAGAATACTCGCATTAAAGAGATATATGCCCATAGAGGCCAGATATTCTTTTTCCCGGTTATATCCCTTCACACTTGCCGCCAGATTGGCTGGAGTCTTCAGGTCCGAAATATCCTGGTCCGTTTCAGGCTTCTCTATGAAGCGGGTGATTCTTCCTGAAGGATTCACTTTCAATATACCTAGATTATGAGTTTTTTCTCTGGGCACAGTTGTAGCAGCCACGGTAATATCCGCTTTGTGTTTAACATGCTGCTTAAAGAAATCTTCAAGATCCATTCTATAGAGCTGATCCCCGGAAAGAATCAGGTAGTGGGATGGATTCCTCGTATGGAAGTGATCGAAGTTCTGTCTAACTGCATCAGCGGTTCCTCTGTACCAGCCGGTATGCTTAAGGGTTTGCTCAGCAGCGAGGGTCTCAATGAAACCCCTGCTGAAGGAATCGAAAATATAGGTACCTGCAATATGGTTGTTAAGGGAGGAGGAATTAAACTGGGTAAGTATGTAGATCTGTCTGAATCCTGAATGGATGCAGTTTGAAATAGGAATATCCACCAGGCGGTATTTACCTGCAAAGGGGATAGCAGGCTTGGCTCTCTCCCTGGTCAGGGGATGAAGCCTCTGTCCCCGGCCACCGCCGAGAATTATACTCAGTACGTTGGATAGCATCTTACCTCCCTGCAGATACATTCTAATGCCTGGGAAGAAAAAGCGTCAAGAAGGAATATGGTTCATTTCTATCAATCGGGAGGCCGTCGCAGTACAGATAGGTTCTTCAACCCGTCCGTCTTGGGCAGGGGCGGGATTGCATGCCTTGCATGCCTTGCATGCATTGCATGCATGGATCAGGCAATGATATGATGTGTACAGCCAGGAGGATAGATGCTGTCGGATGTAATTGAGTCACTGCGTAAAGATAAGAAGTTTATGTCTGCGGTGAGCCATTGGGAAGTCCTTCCTGCCAGGGAGGGCTGCTATGTGGATTTTCCGGAGGAGATTGACAGCAGGATCATGGCATCCCTCCGAAAAAAGGGTATCGAGCGGCTGTTCTCACATCAGTTTCAGACCTACAGAAAGGTCAGGGAGGGGAAGAATGTGGTGGTGGTTACACCAACGGCCTCGGGGAAAACTTTAGCATATAATCTTCCGGTGCTTCAGACCCTGTTGGAAGAACCGGATGCCAGGGCCATGTATCTCTTTCCCACCAAGGCGCTTTCTCAGGACCAGCAGTCTGAACTGAATGAAATTCTTTTGGAGGGGGAGGTTCCCGTACGAATTTTCACCTATGACGGAGATACTCCCAGGTCCATTAGAATATCTGTTCGGGAAGAGGGCAGGGTAGTGATTACCAATCCTGATATGCTACATACAGGGATTCTCCCCAACCACCCGAAATGGATTAAATTCTTCAAAAGCTTAAAATACGTTGTTATCGATGAAATACATTCCTATCGGGGAGTGTTTGGATCTCATCTGACCAATCTGATCCGGAGGCTCAAGAGGATCTCTAAATTCTACGGCTTAAACCCGCAGTTTATATGCTGTTCCGCAACTATCGGCAATCCTTTAGAGCTTGCCCAGTCCATTATTGAAGAGCCTGCGCTCCTGATCGACGATAACGGATCTCCCTGTGGTGAAAGACATTTTATTCTCTATAATCCGCCCTTAGTTGATCCTGTACAGGGTATCCGAAGAGGTGTTGTTAAGGAATCCCAGCGCCTGGCCGCCAGGTTATTAAAGCAGGGGGTCAAGACGATTGTGTTTGCCCGCTCCAGGGTCAGAACGGAGCTGATAGCCTCCTATATAAGGGATTCCCTGAAGAATATGTTTACTGAGAACTGCCGTATTAATGTGGCATCATACCGGGGAGGGTATCTCCCGGGGGAGCGGAGAAGCATTGAGAAGGGCCTCCGCTGTGGAGAGATTCAGGGGGTGGTTTCCACCAATGCTTTAGAACTTGGTATTGATATTGGAGGACTTGATGCCTCGGTGCTGGCAGGTTTTCCGGGTTCCATAGCCTCTTCCTGGCAGCAGGCCGGAAGAGCCGGGAGGCGGAACAGGATCTCTCTGTCCATCCTGATGGCTTCGGCCTCACCTATTGATCAATACATTATCCGCCACCCTGAGTACTTCTTTTCCCAATCACCGGAATCCGGATGGGTCGATCCGGATAATATATTCATTCTGACTGATCAGCTCAAATGTGCGGCATTTGAGCTTCCCTTCGGTGAGGATGAGCCGTTTATACCTGGGGGCAGTGTTAAAGAGCTCCTGGATTACCTTGAGGAGAACGGGGTTGTCAGGCACACCGGAGGTAAATGGTTCTGGTCAGACCGGTCGTATCCGGCTGAAAAAGTCTCGTTAAGAAGCTCCGCTCCTGGAAATATTGTGATCGTGAATACCACGCGGGGAAAGAATAATGTGATCGGTGAAATGGATAAACCCTCAGCTAAGCTGCTGCTATACGATGAGGCTCTATATCTGCACCGGGGGGATCAGTATATAGTTAAAAAACTGGACCTGGAAAATCAGCACTGTTATGTGGAAGAGACCAATGTTAATTACTATACGGACTCTATAGTCAAAACAGATATCAAGCTTTTAGAGCAGGACAGCCGGGAAAAGCAAATGGGAATGGAGATTGTTATAGGCGATATTCTTGTACGAACACAGACCTCAAAGTATAAAAAATTGAAGTTCGGGACTCATGAGAATGTGGGTTACGGAGAGATCGACTTAGCTCCGGAAGAAATGCATACTCGTTCTGTGATCCTCCTGTTCAGTCCTGCAACCAGGGCGGAAGCCTCTTTTTTAAATCTTAAGGAAGAGGAGCGGCCCGTAGTGATTCAGCGCCTGGGCACTCTTATTAAGAACGTTGCCCCTGTTTTTCTTCTCTGCGATTCCCGGGATATCGGTGTATCCGAACGTATTAAGGATACTCATTTTGACTGTCCTTCGATTTATATCTATGACACTTATCCCGGGGGTACAGGCCTGTCAGAAGGATTCTTGCAGAATTCTCAGGCGATTATACAGGGCGCCTTTGAGCTGGTCTCGGGCTGTTCCTGTGCCCGGGGCTGTCCTTCCTGTATCGGTCCTACGGAAAGAGCTGCAGGAGCGGTGAGCTTCAATGCCAGGCAGTCTGTACTTCAGTTCTTAAGCAGGTGGAAAACATAATGAAGCCTTTGCGTCCCATGCGCTCTTTGCACAGACATTTAGGCTATCTTGATGAGACAGTTCAGGAGAAGAAGAGCAGTAAGACGTCGCTGCAAAATCTCGCTTTTTTACATTCTGAAGGCTGGTCACGGGTTGGGGAGTATACATTCCACCGAAAAATTGTTTTAGATAACCCTTTAAACAGATATACTGTTACGGAGGAGTTGAATCCTGATGGATGCCCATTAAGCGATGTACTTTTCTTTGATACTGAAACCACCGGTCTATCGGCAGGGGCGGGAAACCTGATTTTCCTTTTAGGCTTCGCAAGGATCAAGGGAAATACTTTAGAGTGTGAACAGTTATTCTTAAGCGATTATCCCGGGGAGAATGAGTTCCTAATCCTTGTTCAGCAAAGACTAAATGAGGCCGGTTTGTTTGTCTCCTACAATGGGAAGAGCTTCGACAGTCATATTTTAAGAATGCGTTTCATCTTAAACGGGATGCACTGTGATCTGGAGCATCAGAACGATCTTCTCTACTGGGCAAGGCGCTTCTGGCGGCGGCACCTGAAGGATTGTTCTTTAGCCAATATTGAGCGGGAGATCCTGGGCATACACAGGACTTTAGATATTCCCGGGGTTGAAGTTCCGGTAATATATTTTGAATACTTAAGGACGGGGAGGGAGGGACGGCTCCCATTTGTTTTTGCCCATAACCTTCAGGACATTATTTCATTAGTGAAACTTTTTGCTCTGCTCGATCAGATACTTAAAGAGGAGAAGATCCCTGAAAAAACGGATATGGCCGCTTTGGGGAGCTATCTTATGTCCAAGAACGATCCCAGGGGCGCGGAAATACTTGAGGAATCTTTTGCAGGCGGGGATAAAAAATCCGGAATAATCTTAGGCCTCTTCTACAAGAGAGCCGGAAAGTGGTACGAGGCAGTCAGACTATGGAAAGATATGGCTGTATCCGGGAGTGTGCTTGATCAGCCTGGCAGCAGTCCGAGTTATTATGAACCCTTATATGCCTGCATTGAACTGGCAAAGTATTATGAGCATCGCCGTAAAGACCCCGGGGAGGCTCTGTTCTGGGTGCATAAGATACTCTCAGGGAATATCCCCTGTATAACAGATTCTACGGATCTTTCAAAGCGAAAGCAACGCCTGGAAGGGAAGCTGAAGCGCCGTTTTAAATCCGATAATAACTGATCCTGTAACGGCCGGATAGATTGAATCCCAGGCTCCTGTAAAGACTTACCGCGGCCAGGTTTTCAAGCTTAACAAACAGAGAAACCTTCTCTTTTTTTAAGAATAGCTGATCCAACAGATCTCTCATTATACAAAACCCGATTCCCCTGTTTCGTTCTGATTCGATGGTGTACACACCTCCTATTTGATCTACATGAAATCCTCGGGCATTGGTACCGGCCTTGGCTACTGTCCGGCCGTTAATTTCCGCCATGATGACCACCTGATGCAGAATAGAATGCTTAAGGTTGATGAAGCAGGCTCTCTCATCGAAGTGATCTTCTGATACCATTACCTCTTCGATCTCATAATTCTTCTGCAGGGAGAACAATCTTTCTGTATCCTTAAGAGAGGCCGGCCTCAACTCCAAGCCGGGAATTCTATGGATTGGTTTATTTTTTACTTTAGAGTATCTTTCCCGATTTAACGTCATCAGGTGATAATTAATGGATACTTCCGGTTCTGCCGGAATGTATTTTTCAATCCAGTTGACATCCCGAGATAAGCCCATGACAGAGTGCAGTGAAAACCCAATTTTTTTCAGGTTGGGGGGTACAGGATCTGTATTACTAATAGGTAAGCTTGAGTTTGTATTATAATCTAAGACAGGAAGGAGAAGGCCCCGGGAGGTGAACATGATGGCTCCCTGTAATCCTGAATGTGTATAACTTAAGAAAACCCAGGCATCCAGCCGGCCGGGCAGGACCAGCCTGTTCTCTCTCTTCAGCCGTGAGGTGAATGACACGGCTCTCCACTCATGTTTAAAGAGGAATGAGAAGAGTGCAGGCAGGTCCTTTCCCCGGGCTCTTTTCCAACTCATTGTGAACTGCCGTCGGAGTCGGTTTGGAACTCAACGGGCAGTCTGCCTTCCGGAATAAAATCTCCGGCTAAAGCGGCAAAACCGGCTCTAAAAGACCGCCGGTCCGTACCATAAACTGCCAGGCAGCTCTCTACCCAGGATGCTTTTCGAAGGTACACGGGAGTTAAGGTGGAGATAACGATAATCTTTTTCTCTAAGTCTTTTAAAGAATTTAGAATCTCCAGGCTGTTGTAATTAGCCAGGCAGAAAATGATGGTGTCGTATCCGGAAGCCTTTCTCGTGATACTCACCTGATACTCTTCTTCAGCAAAGTAGAAGGGGGAGTAGGGGAATTTTAAGGTCCCGGCCTGAGAATAACGCATCTCTCCCTCAGTAAGGAATTCCTGAAATTGTCCTATAAGGAGAATTTTCTCATCCGGTTCCGGAGTAAAGGGAATATGGCCATTTTTAATAAGAGTCACACAGCGCATTGAGCTTTCATTGAAAAAACCATCAGCGCCGTCTGCCGGCAAACGGGAAATTATGGTTTTTTCGTCAGTATAAATGGGAAATGGATTATTTCCTTTAAAGGTTTTCAACTTCAACATCAGGATGCGCCGGACTGATTTTTTAAGTTTCATCCTGAAATCTGAATCAGTATTAAGATAACTTTTTAGCTTCCGCCATGTCATATCCTGAATACGGGGTGTGTGCGAAATAAGTATCATGTCATGTCCGGCCTCTAAAGCCTTCCTGCAGGCCCCGGCAGTGTTCAGGTTTTCACTTAACACTCCGTTCATTTCCATATCATCGGTCACAGACAGGCCGGTAAACTTTAGTTTTTCCCTGAGCAATTCCTCAATAAAAAAGGGGGAGAGGGAAGAAGGAGTAAGCCGGCCAAGAATTTCGGGGAAGGCAATATGGCCGGTCATAATGGCAGGCAGTCCTTCCCGGATAAGAATTCGGTAAGGAACGAGCTCCCGTTCCCACATTTCCTCAAATGATATTCTGACCACAGGCAGGGCTCCGTGGGAGTCCTTGTCCGTATGGCCATGGCCTGGAAAATGTTTAGCAGTGCAGATAATCCCGCTCCGGCTCATGCCTTTAAAATATGCCAGGGCCAGGAGAGCGGTGGTTTGGGAATCCGATGAAAAAGATCTGGGTCCTATCACATTTGCAGATGGATTGGAGTAGACGTCTATGGTTGGGGCAAAATTCATGTTGATTCCAAGGGTTTTCAACTCCTGACCTATATAATAACCGGTCAGCAGGGCATCTCGGGGAAGCCCACTTGCTCCAAGCGCAATATTGCCAGGAGTCCGGGAGGTCTTTCCCTTGATATGACGCACCCATCCTCCCTCCTGATCTGTAGCCATGAACAGGGGGATCTGAAATCTTGATCTTAAGCCGGCTGACTGCATTTTATTGATGCTTCTGGCAAGTGTTACTAAAGTATCTACATTGCGGGTAAAAATCTTTACACCGCCTAAGTGCCTGTTTTCGATCCAGTCCAGGATATCCGGTGAGGGCTCTTTACCTGTATAGCCCAGCATAAAGACCTGTCCCAGGAGCTCTTCATTGCTCATTTCTTCAAGCATACACTCGATGAGCTCTTCATCCGGTTGTTCTTCCCAGAAATCCCAGAAATCGGGCAGGGCTTCCTTACCGTTTTCTGTGGTCTCTTTCCCAGGGGCTTTCATGTCTACAGAGTCTAAGCCGGATGGGCTCTGTGTGCTTACCTGGGTGTCCGCACTCATGGAAAGGGCAAGTACACCTACAAAAATAATGAGTCCTTTCAGTACATGAGATTCCACTCGTCTTCTCCGTATTTCCTCTGATTGAGCTTGCCTACCATATCCCATTCATCAGGTGAGAGGTCTCCCCGCTCTGCAGTCAATCGTGTTTCAAATCCTTTAGCAAATGCGCTAACTGCCTCTGTATATGATATGCGCCTTCCCAGCTCTTGCCCGATCGATCCTGATTCCTTATGCTTATCTTCCCCCCCCCTGCCCAGATAGAGGGATATTTTTTTATAGGAATCATCCAGCGGGATAGAGCCGTGCTGCAGAGATGCCGTGCGGGTAGTTACCTGGGCGCTGCCAACCAGCTTCCTGCCGGAGATACCGGTAATCTCATATTCACCGGTGGAACCAAAGCAGTCAGGATTATTAAGGCTTCCTTCCCGTTCTCTGTTTGAAACAGCTTCAATAGATAAATTCTTCAAACCCTCAAGAAGAAGACCGGCTATAAATATATAGATAGTACGTTTCCTGAATGGATCAATATGGTGTTTCGCCAGAATAACGGAGTAGGTGAGCTCATTATCATGAAGAACTGCCTGACCGCCTGTGGGTCTTCTGACCAGGGTGATATTATCCTGTCTAAGCTTATCAATGAGCACTTTCTCTTTTATGCGCTGGTAGCGTCCCAAAGAGAGGGCGGCAGGTGAGAAACCGTAGAGCCTTAAAACCGGGGGGCTGTCACCCCTGCCGACCTGGTCCAGAAGTACTTTATCCACTGCCATATTCTTCCGGCCCTCCATACGTGGATGCATGATCAGGCGGAACGCTCCCTGATAGTTCATCAATTGTAGGACTCACCCTTTATGTCGTCTATATATTGAGAGGCTGTATGGGCTGCAATAGCTCCCTCGCCGGCTGCGACCACCACCTGCCTGAAAGGGGTTGATCGTACATCTCCCACGGCATAGAGGCCTTCTATATTGGTCTCCATCCGCTGATTGGTTACAATGTAGCCGGCATCATCAAGGGCAACCCCGGCTATAGCCTGTGTTTGGGGTGTGGAACCGATAAAAAGAAAAACAGCCTCTACCTTTTCCGGGTATTTTCGATTTTCCTTATTATTCAGAAGGGTTACCCTTTCCACCTTGACACTACCTTTGATCTCTTTTAATTCCGTGTTGAATCTAACTTCGATATGAGGACTCTTGAGCACCCGCACTGCTAAAGCTCTCTGTGCCCGGAATCGGCTGCGCCTGTGGATCATGAGAACTTTGTCCGTGAGATTGGCTAAAAAACTAGCCTCATCACAGGCCGCATCCCCTCCGCCTACGACGAGTATTCGTTTATCCCGGAAAAAAGGACCGTCGCAGGTGGCGCAGTAGGAAACACCGTGGCCGCTGAACTCTTTTTCACCCGGAACTCCCAGCATTCTGTGCTTCGCACCGGTTGCTATAATAACGGTATAAGCAGTTAAGTCTCCGTTATCCGTTTGCACCTGAAAAATTTCTTTATTTTTTGTCACAGAATGGGCGCTCCAGTTCTTGATTTCAGCCCCGAATTTAAGAGCCTGTTCTTCGAATTTCTGGCTTAGATCGGTACCGGAAACAGGATCCGGATAACCCGGATAGTTTTCCAGATTGTCAATAAGCAGGAATTGCCCGCCGGAAGCCAATTCTTCAAGCACTAACACCGAAAGATTCGCCCTCGCTCCATATTGGGCTGCCGCTAATCCGGCTGCACCTGCTCCGATAATAATTAAATCCTTATCCGGCTGCATAATATCCTCCATTATAATAAGAGTGATATTCTTGATTAGTTTTCAGAATAGCAATATTTTTAGAAATATGCTATTACCTTTAAAATTTTGCGCATTCAGCGCAAGAAATAATCAAGTCAGCGACCGAAGGAAGTCCTGTGGACGCCCAAATATATTGTGGTCTCCTTTTGCTTTTAGAACTTCGGTTGCGGCTGTAAGCTGCGCTGGGAAACACTCATTAAGCCTCTCATGCTCAATACTGGTCCTATTTTTCTTTCTGTTTTCTTTTCCTTTTGCTCTGAATGCAGGGGAAACATCAGAAAAGGTAAGAACCATCCCATCAGAGCACGCAGTCAGACTGTCAGGCGCCGGCGGTCCTATTTTCCTGGATGATTTTATCGAATGCGCCCTCCTCTTTTCAGGAACCGAATATGATGATTTAGTGCATGAACGAGCGGAGGTGTACAGCGTAATTTCTGAGCTCACCGAGGCTGTGGGCGCGGAAAAGGAGCCTGAAGCACGGGCCGAGCAGGTACTGCTTTATATGCATAGAAACCTCTTAACCATATATAAAGAGAGACAAACCCGTTTAGATGTTCTGCTTAAGGAGGGCAGTTATAATTGTGTATCTTCAGCCATACTTTATACAATACTGCTGAAATCCATGGGCTTTAAGGTTTGGGGCATCCGTACTGCAGATCATGCTTTTTGCCGGGTTCAGGCCGGGGAGCGGGCTTTTGATGTGGAAACAACTTCACCGTACGGTTTTGATCCCGGTTCCAAGAAGGAATTTAAGGATCACTTCGGAAAGATTACGGGCTTTTCCTATGTTCCCCCCGCAAACTACGGAAGCCGTCAGGATACGGATGAGAAGGGGCTATTATCTCTGATTCTCTATAACCGGTCTGCATTCTTAAGCGAGCTTAAAAATTACGAGGAGGCTGTCGCTCCATCCGTAGACGCCTACACACTGCTAAAGGATTCAGAATCCTATGACCGGATGATTGTTTCCTTGACAAATTTAGGCTCCTCGTATGGTATCCGGCGCAATTATCAGAGGGCAGTGTCTTTTATCAGTGCTGTATCGGGGGATTTTAAGCATGAACCGCGCTTAAAGAAGCTGAAGCAGGATCTTGTGCATAACTGGGTTATAGAACTTATAAATAGGGGAAAGCTTGATGAGGCCCAGGACCTTTTAGATACGCAATTTCAATCGGGCGGTATTGAAGAGAAAGAATGGAAAAGATTGTTGATCTATACCTATCAGGTAAAAGCGCAAAGTTTATCTAGAGAGGATTTTAAGAAAGCTGCCAGTGTGATCTGGGAAGCCCTGGAAAAAGTGGGCCGGGATAGTGAGCTCTTGAAAAGCTATGAGGTTTATACACATAATCAGATAGTTGCCCTCTTAAAATCTGATCAGTATGAAGAGGCCCAGAGTATACTGGATGATGCCCTGGGCATTTATCCGGAAAGCTCCATGTTCCGAAAGGACCAATCATTGATTACTTTACACATGAATAAATAAAGTGAAAAAAACAGCCCTTCTGAGCCTGTTGTTTTTATTCTTTGTTCCTCCTGGTTACAGTCAGGAACTCCGCATGCTCTATATGGCTCAGTCGGGCTACCAGCCCTCAGAGATTGTAGAGCGGGTAAAATCTTACCAGGCGAAGACCGGAATTATGGTCCACCTGTCCTTCGTTGAATACGAGGATCAATACAATCTGATTATCCGTTCCTCTCAGAAGCCAACAGCAGATTATGATGTCATTCTTTTAGATTTGATCTGGACGGCTGATTTTGCAGAGAGAAAAATTATAGACCCTATTCCTCTTTATCTGGAAAGTGAGGTGAAAAGGGGGATAATACCCGAGATTTACACTGCTTTTCAGTACGATGATAGAATATGGGCAATACCCTTTTTAGCAAACTTTCAGCTTTTTTATACTAACACGGAGCTCCTGCATGAGGCGGGATTCGATACGCCCCCCTCTTCTTTAGAGGAAGTTGTAGATATGGCTAAGGCAGCCAAAGAAAAGGGTCTTATAAAATACCCTCTATTCGATTCATTCCGAAAACAGGAAGCCTTAGTATGCGAATATGTATGGCTCGTCGGGGCCTTCGGAGGTGACCTTGCGGATTCCAGGGGAAACATTAACCTGGCAACTGGTCCTGCTTTACGAGCCTTAAAGTTTATCGTGGGCCTGTTGGAACAGGGACTGATGAATCCCTATTCACTCGACTCTGAAGAGGTATTCGCCTCGGAAGTCTTTCTTAGCGGTGATTGCCTCTTTACAACAAACTGGACTTTTTTATCGGGCTTGATCAAGGAATCCCAGCTTCCTATTTCCAAGTCCGGAAAGGCAAGCCTCATTCCCATTTACAGGGGATCAGGCAGGACGGACAATAGCTCAACTGTAAGCGGGTTCCAGGGTCTGACAGTTACTCGAAACAGTCTGCACAAAAAGAGGGCCTGGGATTTTATTCGTTATCTTTCTTCTCCGGAATTTCAGAGGATGCACCTTGAAGAAATGTCTGTTTGGAGGCAGGTATGGGCAGAAGAAAAAACTCATTACCGGGATCCTGACATTGAATTAAAGAAGAAACAGATAGTTGGAGTTCATAACCGTCCGATACATCCCCAGTACAGAAAAATAAGCGCCAGTTTACAAAATTGGATTTACGAAGCTCTCCTCAGTAATGTATCTCCGGAGTATGCACTAAACATGGCTCAGAGAGAGATTAATAGGTTAATTCAGGGAGATTAGAATGGAAATATTCAATAAAAAGATAGAATTAAAAATTTCAACAAAAGTTGCCCTTTCCTTCATTATATTAGTTCTCCTGCAAGGTATTATCTCACTCATTACTCTGACAGCAATTATTTCCAGATCCCAGGATGATTCATTCAAAACCCAGATGAACAGGGCCTTTTCAGGTATTGAAGGCTATCTTGATGAGACTTTGAATGAGCTTATTGTTAATACAAATTTACTGGCCGGGCAGAAAAAAATTATTGATTATACTGATTTCGGATTAAAGAATCTGCTTAAAAGAGAACTTTCGGTTTTTAAATCGTCTCTTTCGATTGACGCTATCGGTATTTATCTTAAACCGCATTTACTCTTCACTTCTGAGGGTCATGTTTTAGTGTTAAAATATGATTTAAAGAAGAACCTTAAACAGGCTTTTTCGGGTGAAAAAGCATATTTTATTTCGGAAAGTGGAGATCAAATCATGCTCACGGTTCTTTCCCCTATTAAGAGGGAAAAGAATATCATTGGGATAATAGGCTTGAATCTGAATATTGATCAGGCATTTGTAAGAAAAATTGAGAATATAAGCAATGCCAGGGTTATTATCCTCTTTAATGGGAAATGTATTGACAGCGGAAATCTAAGCCGGGAAACAATAGCAAAGATTAATTCATTTTATAAGAATCAATCCGTAAAAGATGATGTTGTGAAAATAAACGGATTTATGGTTGGTTCGATTTCCATGGCTGCGATCGGTGAACCGGATGGAAAAATATTTTGCTTACTCGATACATTAGAATCCAGATTGCTGATTACTCGCTATAACACTATTTCACTGGTTTCCACACTGCTGATCCTTTCTTTAGCTCTTGTAATCGGTATTATTTTCTATCGGGTTACATTTTTACAGCCCTTTCAGAATCTCTTAAAAGGTGTATTTAAGATTTCAGAGGGAGATCTTCATTACCGATTCCAGGTCCCTGCACAGGATGAATTCGGTGAATTGGCCAGCGCTTTTAATAAAATGAGGGTAAACCTATTAAGCAGGGAAAGGGAGCTTCTACAGTTATCTCATTATAATACACTGATTTTTGAAAACGTTCGAGCAGGGATAATTACAGTCAATTTAAAAAGTGAGATAACCACCCTGAATCCGGCTGCGGAAGCGACAATTGGAAAAGACGCAAAAGCCCTTAAAGGAAGCAGTATAAACTCAAAGGATCTGCCGCAGAACCTCTTCTCTCTAATCGGAGAGTGTCTTAATAATGACATTAATCTTACCGGTAAGGAAGTGAGGATTAACCAGGATGGAAATGACCGGATACTCTCTTTGAGCACTTCTCCAATGTTTTCCAAAGACGGCGCCAAAATCGGAACAATCGCAATTATTGAGGATATTACAAGAGTCAAGAAATTAGAGGAGAAGCTTTTAATATCTTCGAGATTGGCTGCCCTGGGAGAAATGGCGGCGGGTGTGGCTCACCAGGTAAGAAATCCATTAACTGTCATGAAGGTCTCATCTGAAATGCTCCGTGATAATTACACGGTAGTTGAAAAAAAGAAGGCCTATGATCGTATTACACATATGCTAATCAATGAGATTGATACGCTCAATCTGGTTGTCAGTAATTTATTGGATTTCGCCAGGCCCAGGGAAATTCAAAAGTCTCTCTGCCCTATTAAGGACGTCATACAATCCTCTTTAGATAGTCTTCCCCTGGACAAGTACCCGGAGCTTGAGATAAATACTTATTTTAAGGAGGAGATCCCGAAATACTCACTGGATAAGAGTTTAATAGAGCAGGTGATTTCCAATCTGGTACTGAATGCAATTCAGGCTTCTTCATCGGACGACAGGATTGACATCAGGGTGTTTATGGAAAACAGTAACCTTTGCCTGGAAATAGAGGATTCAGGCTGCGGATTTAATGAGGAAACGAGGAAGCAGATTTTTAATCCTTTCTTTACGACTAAGAAAACGGGAACAGGTCTGGGTTTATCTATCGCCCATCGAATCATTGAACAGCATGGCGGTACAATCGATGTTCAGTCATCGCCAGGTAAGGGATCTATATTCAGGATAGTATTTTAGGGGGAAATGATGAAAAGGATCTTAGTAGTTGATGACGAAAAGAATATATGCATGGTTCTGAAAATGCTTTTAGAGGATGATGGTTTTACAGTCATCACGGCTTCTACCGGAAGGGAAGCGATCGAATATTTAAGCGGGGGTGAGGTTATTGATCTGATAATAACTGATTTAAAGATGCCGGATATTGATGGAATGGGCATCTTGGATTTTTTAAGGGAGATAGAAAACGGTATTCCGCTGATATTGATCACTGCTTACGGATCAATTGAGGCTGCTGTAGATGCTATGAAAAAAGGAGCAGCAGATTTTATTACAAAGCCGTTTAATACCCTAATTCCGGTCGGTTTGTGTACACTACACCGGTTTGATTCTGCCCGTTGTTAATGACAAGCATGGTGTTGTTGTGACATTGTGATCGATAGCTCTCGATTGACAAAACAGGTTCCTTGTCCTTCACTGCTGTTTTTATTGCATGCTGTCATCGACTTCCTTGAGAAGCTTGCGGTCTATTGCCTTCAATATCTTCTCTTGTCTCTTCGTAAGTGTAACAACTTTGGTTATCTTGAAATCCTTACGCG
>JAUWZD010000136.1 GCA_030615505.1 Spirochaetales bacterium
GGATGAGAATATAAGCACTAAAAAGCCAAGCCCTACGGCAGAGGCATTATAAACAATTGCCTGACCGGTATTTGCTATGGTGATTCTTAACGCTTCCCGGGTACTTTTGCCAATAGCGCACTCCTCTTTATAGCGATTGAAGAAGTGAATAGCGTAATCTATTCCGATTCCGATGGCAATGCTTGATACCAGGGCTGAAGACATATCTAAGGGTATTTTGAACCAGCCCATTATCCCGAAGTTCAGAATCACGGTAAGAGAAACAGGAAGGGTACAGAATATTCCATAAATTAATGACCTGGAAAGCATAACCATGAGGATAAAAATACACAGAATTGCAACAGCTAAGCTCTGCAGTTGGCCTTTTATCAACAATTTCTCTATAACGTTATCCAACACAAACATTCCTGTTAAGACTACACGGATACCGCTGCTGCCAAAATGCTTTTCAATAGCTCTTTCCACTTCTTCAATCATCTTATCCGTCTCTAATTGGTTAGCTTCTGCCACCCTGATCTGGATTAAAGCCTGGTCATAGTCGAAAGTGATGAAATTATCAAGTAAATCTGTACCCCCCATGGAAAGAAGCAGAAGATACTGGGCAACCTCTTCCTCTGTTTCAGGAAGGATTTTAAACTCCGCTTTCCCCTCGTGCAGCGCTTTAGTAGTATTACGCAGGATATTGACTATGGAAGAAGGTTTACCCAGTATTTCAATCTTACTGATTTCATTCTCAAACCGCTCCATAGATTGTAAAATCTTTGGATCTTGAATATCGCCTTTTACAACAACCTGAATAATATCACTGCCTTCGAAGTTTTCTTCAATAATATTTTTAGCCAGCATTAACGGGTGATCCGGCTTTAAATAATTTTCTACTTCCGATTCAGGGGTGATCAATAGAATTCCTGCACCGGTTAATAAAGCCAGCAGACAGCCGGATATCATTACAAACTTCGCTTTATTCACTATGAAATTGGCCCATTTTTCCAACACACCTTTAAGCGCGGTTTTTCGCTTTTTCTTAAGCGCTTTTCTACCGGGTGATAATAATGACAGAAAGGCCAGGAATAGAGTAACAGTAATGATAAAGGCAATTACCACTCCAATCGCAGTAACTAGACCAAAGTATTTAATGGGAGGTATGGATGAAATATAAAGAGAGCCGAAGCCAATCATAGTGGTAATGGATGTTAGGAAACAAGCCAATCCAACAGCAACTATCGTTATAGTCAGTGATTTCTGTTTATCTGTACCCTGTGAAAGTTCCTCCCGGTATCTGGCGAGAATATGGATGCCGTCTACTATTCCCATGCTGATAAGAATAATTGGCATTATGACACTGATCATTGAAAATGGAATGCCTGTATATCCCATCAGGCCGGCCACCCAGATAACCGTAACAACCACTATAAGCAGGGGCAGAACAATTCCCCTGATATTACGAAAGCTTAAGTACAGTATGATTATCATCACTAAAATAGCCAGGGGAAACAGTCTCGACATATCGACCTGGCTTATCCTTGTTCCCTCCAGAACCGCTACCTCTTCGCCTGCTAAATACGCATTTTCATCCAGTCCAAGCTTTCCGATAGTCTCTTCAATATCGCTGATAACTCTCTCTTTATCCGCATTTGGAACCATGTTAACCAAAATCAGGGCTATTTTCCCATTTTTGGAAACGATCTGCCCGGCATAATCATCATCTGATAACACTCTATTTCTTAATTTTAAAAGCTCTGATTCGCTGCCGGGAATCTCCTCAATTATTTCTGCCACTTCAATACCGTCTTCTACATCCCCTGACCTCCTCGACATTGGTTATGCTGGTAACAGAACTGACCTCATTCACTTCTTCTAAGTCCAGGGTCAGTCTATCTATTTCATGTAATGCCTTGCCGGTAAAAACCTCGCCCATATCCAAAATAATCATGACAAACGCTGTTCCGCCGAAGGTTTCGTCAACTTCATCGAATGCATCAACTGCAGGATCGTCTTCAGGAAGCATTTCACTAAACTCAGTAGCCATAGTTACCCTGCTGATACCGAAGTAAAAATACACGGTCAAAGCAATAACAATTACTATTACGATTATTGGATATTTACATACCCATTTTGTCAGTTGTTTTAACATAAGCTCTTACTCCTTATCTTCTTTTGATATATTCAATACTTAGCAAGAAGCGTGCCAATAAATTCTTAAGAAAAGTCGAATATTAAGTGGTTTTTTTGGGGGGGGTTCTTCCTGTTTGAGCTCTTCCAGGTACAGACAGGTGTGTAAATTTTTTACAGCCAGGGAAAACGAGTAAATATTTTACACTTTAAATTGCAGCCTGGAGGGGAAAGCAATATCACTCCATAAGGCTGAGAAGATGGGAGAAAATAGTAAGCTGCACTCTCTAATGCGTTAAAAGACAGGCCTTCTTCTTTGCTTATTTTCAAAAGTTGGGATTTATAGAAGCAAAATATTCACCTATTTGAGAGAAAATCAAGTCCAGCATCGATTGCTCACGCCGAACCGTCGAGAGGATCATCGAGAAACTTTGGCTGGGAAAAAAGGGGCGATACAGAGTCTAAGCCTCAAAGTTCATGCCTACACTTTCCAGCATGCTCAATTTATCGAAAACAAAGACGAGCCACAGGCACTCTACGAAAAGGCGTGCAGTGCTTCCATAGATCACCGTGTTAGCGTCTCGGAAACACTTTTGGAAGTTTTGCGATCTCACGGGGTCAGCGGTATCTTCATTGATCCTGAAAGTATCATCATATCCTCCTCAAAACACCTGAGAATCAGTCCGCGAAGGGGAACCGCTTTACATCATACACACCTTCGTGATGAGGTTTTTTAAGACCATCGCGACCTCTTTAGCTGAGGGTGTAGGGATTTCAACTGCAGCCCGAAAATAGGGTGTCGATAAAAAGACCGTTCTCCTTGTCCTTAATAAAGCTGCTGCGAACACTACAAAGATAAACCATGGGCTTCTTCGTAATCTTGTCGTTTCGGAATGTCAACCGGATGAGATGTGGTCCTTCATCGGCAAGAAGGAGAAGAATCTTGATGCGCCATCAAGAAGTTTGGGTGAGTATTGGGCTACGCCTGGATTTGGGTTGCTTTCGACGCTGTTAATAAAGTTTTTCTGGCTACGGTTGTCGGCAAACGAACTGAAGCCTATGCTGTGGCCCTTCTTGAAGAGATTAAACGGGTTACTTCCCGTATGCCTGGCTTATTCTCCTCTGATCAGTTGAATCAATACATCTGAATGTCAAGTGCCTTACTCCAAGTATATGGGAAAAAGGCCCTCCCCGCTGTACGCCTGGCCCAGGCAGACCACCCAAGCCACGGCTTGTCCCGCCTGAGGAATTGCTCTATGTCCAGGTAGTTAAGCAGTATAAAAAATATCGGCTGGTAAAGATCAGCCGGAATGTTGTTTTTGGAGATCCTACTACTACTCCCTTCCTGGCTGCCGGCCTGACTGATCATGTCTGGACCATGGGAGAGCTGCTAAGATACAAGTCAAAAAACGGATGCAGCTAAACTGGACAACCACCGAAAAATGAAATGAAGAAAAATTAAGATTTTTCTAAGCGCTAATGCTTACCGGTTGCCTGTTCTGATATTGCTAAAGGCAGTATGAATTGATACTATAAATAAATTAGAATATTGATTGACAATAGTTGAAATGTTTACTGCTGAGAATATTCGCCTGGCAACGGCGGTGGAAACTAGTTTTTACGAAAAGAACCTGTATCCATTGCAGGATGATATTTTTACAATGTTACAAACAGATCGCTTTTACTTAAGCGGAGGTACCTGTCTGTCCAGGTTTTATTATTATCATCGTTATTCAGAAGATTTGGATTTATCGCAGCTTACAGAATGGGCAAAGTATAAGGTTGTTCCTCTGGATTATGAGGGTACAATTATTGCTCTTTCAAATAGCAAAATAGAAGGCACGGCATTATTGAAAAAAAACATGTCACCTGCCGTAATGAACCAATTCGCTCATGGTCTGATAGGAGATTTTATAAGTAATGCACGATCCTCTTAATAAATATTTCTGGGATGGTGCGGAAAATTTATCCGATGTGTTCAAACTAAGGCGGATCATTGAGTATGCCTCCTTTCCTGATTTGATAAGATATCCTCCGGACAAGTTGAAAATCTACCTAGATTCAATCGATGTTGACTCTCTAAGGACAAGTGATAAGAGGAAACGATTTATCCGTCTGATTTTTCCTTATATCACCGAATCAGAAACCTGGGAAGAAATGATTTTTAAAATGACAGGATTGTAATATTTCAAAACAATATCAGAAACTGTATTTGGCTTTGATAAATAAAAAAGATAATGAATCCGAAAAATCGTATTCCAGTTTGGGAATGATCAGATAATCTTCATCCTCAAACTCAAAGATGCCGCTTAACTATACATTTAATCTTTCTTCCAAAAAATTGGCGGATAAGCCCACGAGAATGGAATTCAGCCGTTCAAAATCAAGATACTCCCGATCCATGATATAGTAGGAGCCCAGGTCTGGGATCAAATCGTCAAGAATATTCACATCATGGACCTTTCCGGCGGTTATTTTGATAAATGAGGGCAGATTTCCGCGTAAATCAAGCAGTGTATGAAGCTTAATAACACCTTTTTGTCTCCCGAAATGAGTCAAGGGGAACAGGGAAAGACATAAATCGATAGTTACTGTAATTTTTATTTCAAATCGATAAAAGCATTTTTTGCATATATTTACTTGTTATATAAATATTTACGGAGATTTGGAAATCAAACAACCGGACAGAACTGATATTTTAATAGTAAATGCAGTAAATTAGTTGGCAAATTTGAATTAATCTATTTTTATAAAATAAAAAATTCGTTCATGTACTATTTAATCAACCACCTGATCTGTCAGGATGGGATTTTATTATAGCAAGTTAAAAAAGAATTGTCGTACATCAGGTAAAGCAATCCTTGCAGTCTTGTTTAAAAATGATATTCAAATTCAAAATAAAAAGGTTTCCATTTCTTGCCATCAATATTCTCGCCATTTAGAAAGAACCCTGTATAAGCCGTTAACTGAAATGCACTAAAACAGTCAAAAAAGAGGCCAAAACCTGTCGTAAAAAGGAAACCGCTATCTGTCCCTTCGAGCTGATTGTAGTATCCTGAATCAAAATATACAATAAATCCAGGTACAATATCCGGGGGTATTTTTAAGGGGAGAACTATTCTAATATCAATGCAGTCAGCCAGTTTGAAATTGGCATCATACCTCCCTTCATCTATACCGCGCAACACTTCACTCCCCAATGCCAGGCGCTGCTCGCCAAGGCCTCCAATACTCTGGCGGATATTTATTGGTATTGATTCACCATATATCCAATCAATTACAAAATAGTTACCAATATAAATACTAAAATTATTCGATGTTTTGGTTGGAATGCTTAAAATAGGAATAAATTCTGTTAAAGCAAAATTGAGCCTTAAGAAATTGGCTTTTTTATTTAGAAAAGAAGGCCCCCATTCCAAAGAGATCTCACTATATACCCCTTTTATTACCTTCTTTTCTTTGTTATTAAAGATATAATTAAATGACAATCCTGTAAGAAATGAGTTTTGCTGTATACTCTCCATATCCTGGAGATCCTCATTCTGATTAAAAACAACCTGTTCTGCATCATCATCCTCAAAGTGTTCATCATATCTTCCCCTGTAGAATAGAGAAATATCCAGCAGATTTGCATCTATTTTGTCATTCCATATAATTCCCTGCGTTATTCCAAAACTCCAATTTATATTAAGCCTTCCGTATTCCAAATCTTCATCTATATCAAGGCCTCCAAGATTAGAAGATGTTATAAGCTTATCATCAGCATTACGGTAAAATGGTACTTTCTTCCAGGAAGCACCAAGACCCCACCAGAAACTTGTATCTAACCCATCGATAAAGGATAGCCCTCGATACCCTAATGCAGAGTCTAAACCAAAGGGTTCGGGATCAATTTTTGTAATAAGGACTTTTCTTTTAGATTTTTCTGGTTGTCCTATAGATTCTTTATTTTCTTCTGCTGATATAGATATAATATTAAAAGTAAACAGTAAAAGACTCATTAAAGCTATATTCTTTACTTTCATTCTCCATCTCATTACTTGCGGTTTTACTTAAGATTCCTGTCTGTAAAGCTTCTATTTCTCTTTAACCAGATATCGCTGGGTAAAAAAGTCATCGGGAATTCCCGTATTAACTTCGATTTCATCGTATGTTACTGCTGTCTCATTACCCTTTTTCTGCTCATTAGTCGTTATGATATATGTAGCAAGCCAGACATCGGCTTCTTCGATTTTCCGAAAATCGCTTAGTTTCATTATCTTTAGATAATTGCCGTGTTTGTCATAATATTTAACCTGCGCACGGTAAAAGATGTCTTTTCGTATCCACGTAATCTTTTTGCTGTAGCCCTCATCCTTTTTAATCTTTTCAGTTGCAGGAGTTTCTTCTACGACATAACAGTCATTTCCGTCTATGACTTCGCTTCCGACCAGTTTGTAGGTGTAATCGTCTATACTCCCGCCACCCATATCTGCATAGGCAAAGTCTGAACCCATAAAGCTTCCGCCTTTTTTACTCGATGCTATTCTCCGCACCTTCTTCAAGGCCGGCAGGTAAAGCCACTGGTCATCGTCCCTGTCAGAATGCTCAATCGTTAGGAATCCTGTCCCCTTAACCTGTGCGGGCCAGATGAATCTGATTAATGATCTCTCATTTCCTTGTTCATCAGATTTCATCCACATCTTCATTTTTCTCACTCTCTTTGAATTACCCCTCCTGATCTCCATGGTCAGTAAATAGGTACTGTCATCAGTATCATTTTCCTCATCAGCCTTTTGCATAATTTCCCTGCCTGTAAGATCTGGTTCAGCATAAAGGGGAAATTGAGTGCTTACTGTGAGAAAGCAAATCACAATCAAAGACATAAAGATTCTTTTTTTCGTTTTCATTTTACCTTCTCCTTGTTTACTGTTAATGTTGAAATTCTATTCCTGTCACGCAGGAACAGTAATGCCGGCAATAGGGTCATCGATGCAGTTGATGAGAAGAACATGGTCAGTGCAATGAGATAGCCGAAGCGAGCCAGGGGCGGCAGGGATGCGAATATGAGTACTAAAAAGCCCAGCCCCACGGCAGCGGCATTAAAAATAATTGCCTGACCGGTATTTGATATGGTAATCCTTAGCGCTTCCTGGACGCTCTTACCCACGCTGAGCTCCTCCTTATAGCGATTAAAGAAGTGAATGGCGTAATCTATTCCAATCCCGATGGCAATGCTTGATACCATGGCTGAAGCAGTATCCAGGGGTATTTTGAACTAGCCCATTATCCCGAAGTTTAAAATCACTGTAAGTGAAACAGGAAGGGTACAGAAGATACCATAGACTAATGACTTAGAAAGCATAACCATCAGAATAAATATACACAGAATTGCCAGGGCTAAGCTCTGCAGTTGGCCTATTAGCAGCAACTTAGTGATGGTACGAATCAACACAGGCATGCCTGTTAGAACTACATCAACATCGCTTGAAAAATGCTTTTTAATGGCCCCTTCCACCTGCTCAATCATTTTATCCTGCTCCGAATCTGTGGCCTCTACCTTCCTGACCTGGATTAAAGCCTGGTCATAATCGAAAGTGATGAAATTATCAAGCATATCTGAGCCTCCCATGGATAGAAGCAGAAGGTACTGTGCCACCTCTTCCTCTGTTTCAGGAAGGATTTCAAACTCCGGTTTTCCCTCATGCAGTGCTTTAGTGGTATTACGCAGGATATTAACTATGGAAGAGGGTCTACCCAGTATTTCAATTTTACTGATTTCATTCTCAAAGCGCTCCATGGCTTGTAGAACCTTTGGGTCCTGAATATTGCCTTTTACGGCAACCTGGATAATATCACTGCCTTCGAAGTTCTCGTCAATAATATTCTGAGCCAACATTACCGGGTTATCAGGCTTGAAAAAATTTTCTACATCCGATTCAGAGGTTAGCAATAGAATTCCTGCACCGGTTAATAAGGTAAGCAATAGAGCAGATATTACTACAAACTTCGCTTTATTAACTATGAAATCGGCCCATTTTGCCAATACACTTTTAAGCGCAGCTTTTCTTTTTCCCCTTAATACTCTTCTATCTAGAGGCAATAAATAAAGAATAGCCAGTAATAGAGTAACGGTAATGATAAAGGCAATTCCCACTCCAATCGCAGTAACGAGCCCAAAGTCTTTTATAGAGCGCAGGGATGAAGTATAAAGAGAGCCGAAGCCGATCATAGTGCTAATGGAGGTTATAAAGCAGGATAGACCAACAGCGACCATAGTCCTGATTAGCACTTTCTTTTTCTCTGAGACAAGGGCAATTTCCTCCCGGTATCGAGCGAGAATATGGATGCCGTCTGCTATTCCCATGCTGATAAGAATAATTGGCATGATCACACTGATCATGGAAAAAGGCACGCCGAGGTATCCCATCAAACCGAGAGTCCAGATAGTTGTAACAACTACTATAAGCAGGGGAAGAACAATCCCCCTGATGTTTCGAAAGCTCAAGTATAGTATTACAATCATCACCAGAATAACCAGGGGAATCAATTTTGCCATATCGCCGCTGCTTACCCTGTTTATCTCCTGGGAGAATATTCCTTCTCCGATTAAATAAGCCTTATTATCCAATCCAAGTTTTCCAATAGTTTCTTTGATATCGCGGATAACTCTCTCTTCATCCGCATTGGGAATCATTTGGACTAAAACCAGGGCTATTTTCCCGTTTTTAGACACGATCTGCCCGGCATAGTCATCATCGGATAATACTCTATGTCTTAATTTTTGAAGCTCTGATTCGCTGCTTGGAATCTCCTCAATGATTTCTGCCACTTCAATTCCGTCTTCTACTCCCCTGACCTCCTCGATATTGGTTATGCTTGAAACAGAACTGACTTCATTCACATCCTCTAAATCCAGGGTCAGCCGGTCTATTTCATGTAATGCCTTGTTAGTAAAAACCTCGCCCATATTCAGGATAATCATGACAAACTTGGCTCCACCGAAGATCTCATCGATTTCATCAAAGGTTACTACTGCAGGATCATCCTCCGGAAGCATTTTTTTCATATCTGAAACCATAGTTATTCTACCGAAGCCAAAGTAAAAGAAAACGGTTAAAGCGATAACAATTACTATTACGATTATTGGATATTTACAGACCCATTTTGTCAGTTGTTTTAACATAAGCTCTCACTCCTTATCTTCTTTCGATCCATTCAATAGTAAGCAAAAAGCGTGCCAATAAATTTTAAGAATAATCGAATATTAAGCGGTTTTTTTGTTTCTCTGACACAGGCAGGTGTGTAAATTTTTTACAGCAGGATAAAGCGAGTAAATATTTTACACCCTGAATAGCAGTCCTTAACGTAAAGTATTATCACTCTTTACTCCGATATCTTGCAAAAGATCCACTGTTTCCCACAGGCTTAGATCAAGGTGATCCGAAGCTTCCCTTAGAGTTACCTCTCCATTTTCGTATAATTTTGTAATATAGAACTCAAAGCCCAATCTTGCAAGCTGCCCACAGGCTTGAGATTGTTCAATTTTTTCTTTTTTAGATAGATACTTTATAGCATTCTCAATATCTTCATCTAACCGAATACTTCTTACACTC
>JAUWZD010000102.1 GCA_030615505.1 Spirochaetales bacterium
TTTCCCACTGTTTTTTTTCAATATCTATGTTATCCTTTTTCTTGTAAATGAATAGAGATAAGATCAAAAATGCGATCGAAGGTGGTCACATCGAATGGCTAAAACATTCTCTGGAAAGAATGATGCAGAGAGGTATTTCAATAGAGGTTGTCGAGCAAGTCTTACTCTCAGGAAAGATTATAGAGGATTACCCTGATAATAAGCCATATCCAAGTGCACCGTTTTTAGGATGGGTTGCTGAGCAGCCGTTTCATGTAGTTGCAGCATACGATTCACAAAATCACTGCTGCCATATTATTACTGCATATAAACCTGATTTAGACCATTTCGAATCAGATTACAAGACACGGAGGTAACATGACTAAGAAACCGTCTGGCAAATGCCCTCTTTGCGGCGGAAATAAGCAACAAGGAAAAACTACATTCACTGTTGATTTGGGATTCGGTATTGTAGTTGTAAGAGATGTGCCTGCAACTGTATGTTCTCAATGCGGAGCGGACTGGATTGAAGATGCTATTGCATCAAAGCTGGAAGAAATTGTTGATAACGCTCGTCGGAAGCATCATCCAGTAGAGATTACAACATTATCCACTTAAATTAGTGCCTGACCGAAAAGTCTATAAAGTGTTGAGCTCCAATGAAATAAGCTCTGCTGCCTCTGCCCGGTGCTCTCATCTAACTGGGCCGAGCCCGAGTTGAAATCCCCGATTTCCCGCAAGTAGATATCGCTCATCAAATCGTTGCTTCCCTTATACGATTGATAGTAAAAGTTATAATCGCAGAAGGGAGGGAATTCAAGGCGGAGAGGGCATTTTTCGAGGGAGGTCACGGCCAGAGGGGCTCCTGTGTTTGCCGTTTGTTGCCTAAAGTGCAAAACGACCTAACTGATTGGGTAATTCAGTGCTCATGAAGGGTGAAGGAAGGGCTTTTGCGACCAGCCTTGAGAAATGATGAGGGTAAAATAGCCCCCTGAAGTAATTGGAAGCGAAAGGAGAGAGACGATCAATTCAAAGCTGTAGGATCGAGTCCCGTTGGCGAGCGGCCGATCTTGACCAAATGTCCTTGAGTATCTTTCTCACCGCTATCACCCTCATGGGTGAACCACGCCGACTACATTCAGCCGCAGACAGATCTGCTTTCTTTGTTAGATAAAGAACAGGACGATTCCTCCTGGTAGGGTTGTACCGGGTGCGGGATATCCAGATGATCCTTTTTCCAGTCCCAGGGTCGGGACCTTCCGGCCGGGGGGAGCAAGCCGTACTACATGAGGCTTATGCAGCATAAGCGCATCCGAGAATATTGATGCAATTGGGTTTGCCATGGCCGGGGTGGGAAGGAAAAATGTCCGGCAAAGGGTTCTTGAGGATCTGCTGATGGTACTTCCCGCCGCCATATCTCGCGCCTTGCTGTATCTGTTTCATGACGGGAAATCAGCTCTCTGGAGTGCGCTTGGAAAGGGATTCGGGATCGTGGTTT
Organism: Spirochaetales bacterium; assembly: GCA_030615505.1. GTDB lineage: Bacteria > Spirochaetota > Spirochaetia > SZUA-6 > DRHE01 > JAUWZD01. The sequence goes on from JAUWZD010000102.1 coordinate 1,478, forward strand.
CTGCGGGCACCGGCTCTATTGCCTTCGGAATTGATGAAGAGGGCAGGAGTGCCCGCTGCGGCGGTTGGGGGAGGTTTGCCGGGGATGAGGGGAGTGCCTACTGGATTGCCATACAGGCCTTAACACACATTATCCGCTCTCTCTGGACGGAAGAGAAGCTCCCTCTTCTCTCTCCCGGCTAAAGTAGATATTCAGAAGATACATGGGCTGTTCAATATTTTTATAGCTGACTGTGCCGAAGGCAGAATATGTGGGCGGGTTCGTCGAACTGCTTAAAAAATTTGTCCGAGTACTTTCCTGGGATGACATTCAACGATTCCAGACCCGGTCTAGAATTTTTTTATATGGTCATGGGAGAGGAGAATATGACCCTTACCAGTTTTGAGAAAGTTCAAAGAGATTAATGGTGCTATTCCCGCAAGAAGGAGCTGGGCCGGATCCATTCCCGAAAGAAAGCGGAAGCCTTGATCCGGTAATCTCCGTCTACAGCCTGTGGAGGATCGATCTCCCGGTCCAGCTCGATCAGCCCCAGGGGCAGGAGACAGCCGTAGCAGTACATGGAGTAGCGCTCGATAAAGAGCTCGCGGTACTTCTTATCTTTGCCCGGCAATATCACCTGCCAGAAAATCCTGAGGATCTCTGCCGCGTAGTCCCGGACACTGCGTAACTCATCGCCCATCTTTAAGAGCATGTAAGCCGTATAGGTGAAGACCGTGGGATGGTCGAGGTCCCAGTCTCGATAGTAGAGCGTTTCTATGAGCCTGTGCAGCCCGGACAGGGACAAGGGAGATGGCAGTTCCTGGAGCTGCATCAGCTCCGGCAGGAGATCGGTAAAATAGGCCTCCGCCTCTTCGCTATATTCCAGGGTAAAGAGCTCGCTTTTATGAAGCGGCCGCTGAAGTTTTTGCCGTACCTCAGGCGGGGGCGGAGTAAAATTCTCGAGCCCCCCCTCGAGATCGATCTGAAACCGATCTTCTGTGAGCTCATTGAGCATTTTCTGCATCTGCAGCGCCGTTTCCAGGGGTACATCGTAGATCCTGGCCAACTCTTGGATCGGCGCGTCGATGCCTAGATTGTGGCGATTATTGATCTCCTGCAACAGGGCGTTGATCTTGTCCAATTCCTTCTGTGCTTCGGGACTCGGCGCTTCCTGCTCCGTAAAGATCTGCTCGTAATCCATGGCGGGGATGTTCCGGCCGAGCATCTCGCTGACCGCCGCTAACATGAGGACGGTGCCCTGCCAGTAGGGTTCAGCCGGGACCTCTACTGTGCCGGATAAATGCTCAACAAGCTCGTGATACCGGTGCCGGCCATAGGCAAAAAGAAAGAGCTTTTGTTTCTTCCCGTCGTAGTAGATATCGGCGGTTTGGAACGGGTCCTCGGAGCCCTTTAGCGAGTACCGCACCAGCTCATCCTTCCGGTCGACATTAAATGCACTGCCGTACCCTTCCGGATCGAATACGTCCATATCTATCGAGTTGGAGCACAGGCAAACGATCTCCTGGTTGTGGACTTGAACCGGGATTTCGGACCAGCGGTCCAGGAGCAGAAAATATGCCGGTTTGTTGGCGATAACTGAAGAAAGGCCGCTCTTATGATATAGTTGGGGGCTCAACATCCTGGCCAAAAATTCGAAGTCGTAGGGCTGGAAACCCCGGTAGTAGTGGAAGGGGCCAAAGGCCTGGTAACAGGCACCGTTGTCGAAGAGCAGGTGTAAAAAAATGGCAATGTTCTCGTGCTCGAACTGGGCCAGTCCCGGGGAATGGAACAGCAGGCTCTCTCCGGAATCCAGGTCGGTAATGTTGAACAAATTGTCGCCCAGCGTTTCCTTTATCGAGAAGAGGGCGTAGAACCAGGGTCGGTTCATGAAGTGTCGCAAAAGCTGCTTTTCCGGCTTTCCCAGGATGTCCCGATGAGTGTTGAGGAACTTCCTGGCCCTGTCCGGGCTGCCGAAGACCTTCCCGGCGGCGACTTGGGCGGCACTCATGTTGTGCCACTCTTCCGAGAGCTTCTCGGACACGTTTTTCATTTTTTTAAGGTCCCGGTCATAAGGTTTGAGTAGCTTCTCTTTCCGGAGGGCCCAGGATAAGAAATCTCCCTGGATAAGGCCAAGGGTGTTCGAGCTTTGCTCGCACAACTTCAAAATACGCGCGCGTTCTTCTACTTTCATTGCTTCCTAAAATAATAGATCGATCTGGGTACGAACTTCCTCCAACCAGACAGCCTCAGCTCGTTTTTTTTCTTTTAGGCATGGGAAATTATGAGAGGATATACCAGAACCTGGCCCGGCGTCAACCGAAACTTGCCGGTTGTTGGGGCGATCAGCGGATAAACCTGGGGTTGATTTCGATTAACTCGCCGGTTACGGTTCCCACAGTGATCTTGCCGCCGATATATCGGGGCCGGGTAGTGATCCTGGCCTTGGGCGGCAGCGCCTTCTTGATATAGCCCTCGGTGTCGGCCACCATCATGGTTTTGCCCACCGCACCGAAGTAGAGCTGGCCCTCTTCCCTGAAATCTCTGAATGTAATAGAGGTTCGGAGATGTTGTTGACAGTCTGTATAGAAGGAATTACATTTCAGGCTAAAATGGTAGAGGATCGGATATGAGGATTACCTTTTGCGGCGGCGCTAAAGAGGTCGGCGCCAGCTGCCTCCTTCTGCGCATTGACGGCAGAAGTATCCTGCTGGACTGCGGTATCCGACTGCACTCCCAGGACAATCTGCCCGACTTCCGATCCATTCAGGAAAACGGCGGCCTGGATGCGTTCGTGGTCAGCCACGCTCATCTGGATCACAGCGGCAGTCTGCCCGTCATCAGCCGGGAGTATCCGCAGGCCCCTGTTTTTATGACCGCTCCTACCAGGGATCTGACCCGGGTCCTGCTCTACGACAGCCTGAAGATCATGGACCGTGGGGAGGAGATTCCCGTCTATGCTCAGACCCACGTGGAGGAGATGCTCACCAGAATAACTACACGGCCCTTCCGGTATCCTTTTAACCCTTTTCAGGGCGAGTCGATCGAAATCACCTTCTTCCCGGCGGGTCACATTCTTGGCGCTGCCTCGGTCTATGTGACGGCCCGCGAAGGTTCCCTTTTTTACAGCGGCGATATCTCGTCCACCCCGCAGAGGACCGTGGGCGGTATCGGCGTCCCCAGACTGCGGCCGGATGTGTTAATTCTGGAATCCACCTATGGTGACCGGCTTCATGCCAGCCGCCGGGTGGAAGAGCAGAGACTGGCGGAAATGGTCGGGGAGGTGACCGGTGAGGTCGGAAAAGTGCTGATCCCCGCCTTTGCCCTGGGCCGGGCCCAGGAGGTGCTGCTGGTCTTGCGGAGTGCGATTAACAGGAATCAACTGGAGCCGGTACCGATCTATGTAGACGGTATGGTCAAGGACATCCTGCGGATCTACAAGCTTCACCCCAACTATTTACGAAAAGAGCTGGCCAGACGGGTCTGGAAGGAGAAGGAGATCTTTTACTCCGAATGGGTGAAGCCCGTCGACTCTCCGGAGATGCGCCGGAAAATCGTGAGCAGCGGCGAGCCCTGCGTCGTGATCGCCAGCTCCGGAATGCTCACCGGGGGTCCAAGCTGTTTTTACGCCGAGCATTTCAGCAAGGAGAGGCGCAATTTTATCGCCATCACCGGCTATCAGGACGAGGAGGCTCCCGGAAGGCAGCTTCTGGCGCTGTTAGATGCAGAAGGGGAGAAGGTGTTGCAGCTCGGGGAGACCAGGGTCCCGGTGTCCTGCCGGCTGGGTAAGTACGGCCTGTCCGCTCATGCCGACCGGGGCGAGCTGTTGGGGGTGGTCCAGAAGCTGAGCCCCCGGAAGATCTTCCTGGTCCACGGGAGCACTGAGGCTCTTGCCTGCCTGGGTAGAGGGATGGTGGTTCGGGCGGATATCTTTGTTCCTAAAAATGGGGATGAGTATACAATTTCATTCCGCAATCCAAGAAAGCAGTTGAAGGGGGTACGGATCCCCTCTCTGGACAAAGGCTCTACCCCGGGCAAAGAAGATATACAGGAGCTGTGGGCTTATCTGCTCAGACAGGAAGAAAGGGGCGGTTATACCGCCGAGGAGCTTATCTATCTGTGGAGCGGAAGCAGTGAGATTGAGGAGCAGGCGCTCCGGGAGTTCCGCGAACTCCTGATGGAGGGAGTTTTTTTTGAGCCGGATGAGCGGAGGCTGTTCCTTTATCACCCCTTGCCGGAAGAGAGCCTGCAGCAGGAGCCGGAGGTAATGGAGGTGAATGAGATGCTGGCCCTGGCCGAGCAGTTTTTCCCTGCGGAAACAGGCCTGTACAAGAAAGGGGCCCGTTTCGAGCAGAAGATCGCCCTTTTGACCTTTAACTTTCCGGCTGTGGAGGTACCGAGGTGCGGGGAGCGGATCAGAGAGTTCGAGTCCCGGACGGGCTGGCAGGTGGAGATCAACAACCAGTGCAACATCTCCGCATTGAAGCCCCTACTCAGAGGGCTGTTGCAGGAGCAGAAAAGTCTCTTGAAAAAGGTCTCCTATCACGGGCTGCAAAAGCTGGTAAAGGCCGAGCTGTCTGCCGAACCTTCAGAGCCTGCGGCTCTGATACAGGGTTTCAAAGACCGGACCGGCCTGGAACTTGAGCTGAACTATCCTGGGAAACAGGCCCATCATGAGCGCCAGAATCTGCCGCAGGGTCCCGGGGAAATCCTGCAGCGTATGGAACAGAACGCCGCCCTTTCGCTGATCGAAAGCGTTTTTCAGGAAGCCGGGCACACCCTGTACAAAAAGGGAGTTAAGTCCGACGAGGGAGGGAAGTATATCGAGCTGTCCTTTATAACGCCTGCCATCGGCGAAATGTACTGCACCTGGATCGCGGACCTGCAAAAGGAGACCGGCTGGCGTATCAAGATCAATCCCCATGCCAATATGGCAGAGCTGATCAGCAGGGCGCTGGAGCTGCTGAAGGAAGCTGCGATCGAGCCGCAGAAGACCCCGGGGGTTTTTCAGGAAGAGGAGGTGGTGCGGTGCAAGCTCCCCGGCCCGGTGGATGATGAGAGCTGGGAAGATATTCGCCGGCGGTTCCATGAGGAGACCGGCTTTACTCTGGAATATTCTTTTTAAAAGAATTGGCTGAAAGTTTATCTAAGGTTTTAGGAAATTAGGAAATATCGATAGCACATGGAGGGCAGTAGTAATGGATCTACCGCAGCAACCGAAATACTTTGCGCGAATACAGTGCCCATACGATTCCGATCAGTGAGGGTGTAAAGGTCAGGTCCTGCAGCAGACCATCGGCTTCCCACTTCTCACCAATGATTGCCTCCAGGGCCTCACTAAAGAGCAGCCTTACTGTTCCCCATAAGGTTTTCTCCGCAGGCCTTATCCTCTACCTGGTGGATACACAGGCCGGTAAATTCCGCTATCGCCGTGGTGATGTACCCTAACAGATGGTCCTCTCAGGAATTGCTAAAAGCAAGAACACGTTCAACTACTCAGAGATCACCTATCTCTCCTCCAATCTTTCCAAGAACTTCGACGAATCGTTCAGGCTCGTTTTTCCGGCCCTGCAGGTCCGCATTCTGCACCGACCCCCGCTTCCGGTCCTGGATCTGGATGAAAGACCGGGCGGCATAACCGTTGACCTACTCTTTAAATACAACTAACGGATCTTTCCCTTTGTCAGAGAAGAATCCCTGCTTCGCCTTGAGAGTAAGGAGGATGAGTTCCTGGCCGAAAAGATCATCCGGAACTTCCACGCTTACAGCGGGTCCACCACCTACCTGTTGACCCTGGCCTGTACCCTTGACCGCTTTCTTGTAGAGCACGGGGAAAGGCTCCTGGAGGAAGGGTTTGAGCTGCGGAGGCGGGGGAGAAAGATCCGGGGGATGCAGGGGTTCTCGTTTACCGTGTCTCTAAACATGGACTGGCTCGACATACGGGCTGAAATGGTGGTCGAAAACGGCGAAACCCGGCCGCTTCATCTCGACCTCGAGCGGCTCGAGGGAATGTTTTTGAATTTATAGTAAAAGTTATAATCGAAGAAGGGATGGAATTCAATGGGGAGAGGGAATTTTGCGAGGGAGGTCAAGGCCAGAGGGGCTCCAGGTTTGCCGATTGCTGCCTGAAGCGCAAAACGGCCTAACTGATTGGGTAATTCAGTGCCCATGAAGGGTGAAGGAAGGGCTTTTGCGACCAGCCTTGAGAAATGATGAGGGTAAAATAGCCCCCTGAAGCAATTGGAAGCGAAAGGAGAGAGGCGATCAATTCAAAGCTGTAGGATCGAGTCCCGGCGGAGGATTGTTTATATTCTGTCTGTACTCAACATGCTTTTTCCATTGACTAATCATTTTAGTATGCTAAATTTCAAAGTGTATTATCCATCTGATATAGCAAGTGATCCGATTGGATGGAATGTTTACTGCATGCGCCAGAAACTTCTCGAAGGACATATTCCAGGAATATTTTTTCTGCAGCATATTTATATCTCCCTTCTTATCTGGTCTTATAATATGTAATTACTGAAATGGTTATACTGTTTCAACAGTATATTTTGTTCTCAATATTAGCTTTTTATCTCAACATTCGATTCTTGATTGTAGTTTCGGTGGAACACGTGATATAATATGTTGGGTGTAATCGAGGCTAATTTGCATAGAGAGAATTATTTATGCGCTTTACAGCAATATTCAACAAGGAAAATATAGAAAGAGATAAGTACATCTCGAGGCTATTCTGGATCTTCAGTGAAAAGAGCGCATCCCTCTGGTTCCGATCTTCCTATTCCCCATATGAAAACCTCGGCAGACCCACCGTCTACAAGCACGGTGTGGACAAAGGCTATACTCTGGATTTCACTCTCCAAGATAAAGTAGGAAAAAAAATCTACATCGCAGAGATGAAATGCGAGTTGGAATACGATAATTATAAGTATCTCGAACTGAAAGAATACAAACAACTTGAACACCATACGGGGGAAGCCTTCCAGAGGTTTATCGCCTTTGCAAGCCATCCGAATGAATATAAGGTTACCGTTTCCAGAAAACCCATTCAGGCGAGTGGCTCAATACTGATTTGGAGGCAGTCAACGAAAAAGGAAAATATGAAATAATTCAACGGACCAACATCCACGATGTGCTGTCTCTTGAAAGCATGATGAATGACCTGCTCCACAATAATGAAAATGACTTCAAATCCCTGCTGTATCAATACAAAGAATGGACAGATTACCTATTCGAGAAACTCAGTGCCAGATAGATCGGAAATCCCAGAGAAAATGGAAGACAACAATAATGATCGTTGTAGCAAGAATTCATTAATCACACCCAAGATTTCGCTGAAGCTGACCGCGGAGATATCTGCTCGTTCGGCTGTGGTCAGTGCGGTGAAGCAGTCTGCCGAACGACCTCGGCGCGGCAGCTTAGCTCGGCGTTATATTCATTGAAGAATATCCTATTATTTCAACAGTTATACCGCTTATTAAATCTGGCAGTAATTATTGTATTAAATAGACTATTGAAAAGAAGATCCACGCTGCCCACGTAAGAAAATGTCCACGCCCACGCTTGGCCTACACAGTTGCCCACGCCAATCCCCACGCTGTGGACATTCCACGCAATGGCCTGCGCCCGGATATATTTCCACCCCTCCCTGACGCACTGAAGATCCGCATATGATTGAATAAAAACCAGAATATAACAACCGGTTGCAGCGGACGGCGATGCGCGCCGTCACTGAACCGGGGCGTTAGACCCTAATTGGACGCGAGTCACGTGGACCTTGATGCTTCTTTTACTTCGGTATCATCAGGATGGCATTACCGGGCAGCCTCATAGTTTCTTGATTTGTCAGTCAAGTACTTGACTTTAACCTTCAATCTGGTCATACTTTTGGTATGAAAACTGCAATTTCGCTTCCAGATCACGTATTTAAGGAAGCAGAACGATTTGCACGACGTTTACGGAAATCGCGGAGTCAATTATATGCTGAGGCACTGGCGGAATACCTTGCCAAGCACGCGCCAGATGCAGTGACCGACGCAATGAACAATGTCTGCGACCGTCTGACGGAAAGAGATGATGAATTTGCAAGAGCAGCTGCGCTACAGACCTTGAAGCGTGAAAAATGGTAGCAATCAGCCGGGGAGACGTGTGGTGGGTTGACCTTGATGAACCCGTCGGTTCAGCGCCGGGCTTCCGACGCCCGGTAGTAGTGGTTCAAGGCGATGCGTTAAATCTTAGCAGAGTAGCTACGGTTATTTGTGTTCCTCTGACTAGTAATATGGATTGGGCGGAAGCACCGGGCAATGTGTCACTTACATCGACTTTAACCGGATTACCAAAGGATTCCGTCGCAAATGTTTCCCAGATCGTTACATTAGACAAGAGAACTCTAACTGAACGGGTCGGTATGTTACCTGCTAAGAAAATCGATCTTATTCTTTCAGGGATTGATGTTGTTCTCGGACGGTAGAGTGTCAGAAAGAGCTATCCGTTTCTTCTGGGCATTCTGGTATTTCTCTGATGACTTGCTTCTCAAGTTTGATATTGAATTGTTTCCAAGGGATTCTCTATAAATGGCTGCTAGATTATTCAGGGATGTGGTAGTGTTTTGGTTGCTGAGTATATCCGGGTCTAACAACTCGCTCCAGCGGACGCCGAGGGGATGTTCTGAAGTGTCGTTCCCGATTCATGAAGGGTGGAGACCTTATGAATAGCGTCGCCGCTGAGCTCTATCGTTATATTGTTTTTGCTTAAGTCAGAATGAATAATAGTACTTGCAAGAATGTTTCGGCGGCGGCAGGTCAGGTTTTCCTTAGGGGCTTGTAAACTGAAATGTTTTAAACCGGGTAGCAATAACTTTTCAAAGATGATGTTTCCTTTCCTCTGTTGATAACTTCTCCAAGGGACTGATGACACCGAGTTTGTTACTGCGCGCTACATGAGTATAGATCATCGTTGTCTGGACATGGGAATGGCCAAGGAGTTTCTGGACGGTTATGATATCATAACCTGATTCTATAAGATGAGTCGCGAAGCTATGTCGATTATGCCGAATTCGGCATAATCATTATGTTTCCACACACAAAATTCTCGATCATTCTTTTGGAAAGAATACCGGGTGGGTATGTATCCAGGGAAGGTTCAAGCCGGGAGTGTTTACCTACTTTTCCTGCTCCAGTGAGTGCGGAAAACTTAAGTTCTATGTAGGTGTGGGAAGAATTACTGAAGACCGGATTCCGGATGACTACTTCGGCGCAACAGGTGTTGCGGAAATAAAGAGACTGCAGGATGTTCTGCTACATGTGGGCTATGAAGGGTACAAAAATCACTTTTCCATGACCATGGGTGACGTAGCAGATAAAGTTATAAACTCTTTAAGAGGGCATCCGGGATATGAAATAACTGATTTGAGAATGTAGGGACACTCATTTCGCTCCGCCTGATATAATTATTCCCGCAAGCGTACTCACAATATCACCCGGCAGGTCTTAAACCTTTATGTTTTATAAATAGGAGGAATGCAATGCAGAAATCAGATGGAATGAATTACGCTCCAACAGGAAAATTAAAGCCCGTATGTAAAAAAGGTGAGTTCCCGATTGCAGCCGTGGGTCTGGATCACGGCCATATTTATGGTATGTGTAATGGCCTTATTGAAGCAGGGGCTGATCTTAAATGGGTTTACGATCCTGATCAAGCTAAAATTGAGGAGTTCTGTAAAAAATACCCCCAGGTTAAAGCTGCATCATCGGAAGATATTATCCTGAACGATGAGTCTGTTCTCCTGGTTGCCGGGGCCAGTGTCCCTTCAAAACGATGCGATTTAGGCCTTATGGTCATAGATCACGGTAAGGACTATTTTTCCGACAAACCTGCCTTAACAACATTGGAACAGCTTAAAGCAGCACGGAAAAAAGCAAAGGAAACTCATCAGAAATACGCGATATACTATTCTGAACGTGTTCATGTGGAGTGTGCCGTATATGCAGGACAGCTTATTGAACAGGGAGCGATCGGCAGGTTAATCCAGGTAATAGTCATGGCCCCGCACAGAATTAACCTGCAAAGCAGGCCGGACTGGTTCTTTAAAAGGGAAAAATATGGTGGAATCTTATGTGATATCGGCAGCCACCAGATCGAACAGATACTCCACTTTACCGGGGCTCATGATGCAAAAATCATACATAGTAAGGTGGCTAACTATAATCACAAACAGTATCCTGAGCTTGAGGATTTCGGAGATGCCTGTTTAGTTACTGATAACGGGGCAACAGGTTACTTCCGTGTGGACTGGTTTACACCGGACGGCCTAAGTGCATGGGGCGACGGCCGGACAGTCATTCTTGGAACTGACGGAACGATTGAGCTGAGAAAATACCTCGATATCGCGCGCAATACAGAAGGAGATCATCTCTATCTTGTAGATCATAAGGGGGAGAAGCATCTTCCTGTCAACGGCAAAGTCGGTTTTCCATTCTTCGGAGAGTTAATACTGGACTGCCTCAACCGGACACAGAACTCCATGACCCAGGAGCATGCTTTTAAGGCAGCGGAATTGAGCATTAAGGCTCAAAATCAGGCAATACGAATTGAATAGTGAATTGAATAGTGAATCTTTTTAAAAAGGGGTAAATATGATTGATTTTAAAATAGTAGAGTACAACCCATCCTATGCCGCTAAAGTGGCTGATATGTGGACTAAAAGCGGTGATTCATGGGGAGGATATAATATAGAGTTTACCGAAGAATCCATACGGCAGAAAGAAGAGATTTCGGCCCACATAAATTGCTATCTGGCCGTGATCGGAAACGAAGTGGTCGGGTATTGCAAAATCGGTAAGTGGACTGAAGGTGAAGGAGCTCTCTATGTTGAAGCTTTAAACGTTCGACCTGATTATCACGGAAAAAAAATCGGAAAAGCCCTGATGCTGAAATCCGTGGAACGTACAACAGAGCTGGACTGGCCGCGCCTGGATCTTCACACCTGGCCCGGAAACACAAAAGCCGTTCCTCTCTATAAAAAGACAGGTTTCTTTTGGGAGGAGCGTGACAGGGAAGTGTATCTTGTAAATTTCATCCCCGGTATATTGAAAAATGAACTTGTAAAAGATTTCTTCGAGTATGCTGACTGGTACAGGGATTCAACACGCAAAATTGAGATAAAGCCAGACGGCCGGGAGGAAAACAAGTTCACATATTTCACTTATTCGTGGGAGAAGGATTCCAGACACCTGAGTATGGAGTTTGCCCGCCGCGGGCGGGGCTTAAGAAAAATCGACAGGAATGAGTACTGTGTTACAGCCACAGTTGAAGATCTGAATCTTGTTTTCGGTAGGAGCTATAAGGTCAGTTACGATATCATCAACAGGACTGATACTCCTTTGGAAGTAAATATCATCGGACAAAACGACAAAAACATCATCTTCGATTTCTCTCATAAAGCCGCGGTGGCTAAAGAATCACATGTGGAAGGTGAGTTTTTTGTTGATAAAATAGACAGGATCCAGAGCAAGTGGAAAACACATCCGTGTGTAAGCGCCCTTATCAGTATAAACGGAAAAAAGGCACTGTTTAAGGTAAGTATCGTGCCAAAGTTCCCTGCAAATATCAGCCTGGTAAGGAAAAGCGAGCTTCTCTTTACAGAGACAGAGGAAACAGCATATCTCAATGTGGAAAATAACCTTCCTGTAAAGGCGGAGTTTAATCTTACTATCCCGGAAAAGGATAATATCAGTTTCCCGAAGAGCACAGTCACTCAAGCACTTAATCCTTACGAGAAGGCTTCGATTGCGATTCCATACATTCTCCATGACTGCTGTGTGTATTCTGAATTTATTAAAGTGAATGTAAGACTGGAGAATGGGGAGGAGATTTCTTTCAAGAAAGAGGTGGGATGTAATTTCCCTCTTCATTCCGGCTTCTTTAATGGAGAAATGCCCCAGGGTGATAATGAAAGAGCATATATTATGGGAAACGGCGCTTACTGTATCAGGCTCAGGCATGTACATGATTCTCACATCAATGAGGGTTCTCTTACAAACAGCATTTCAGAGCAATCAAGCTTCAGGTTTTTCGCGCCGCGGCTGGGAAAACCCTATAGTGAAGAGTTTATCAAGAAACCGCCTGAGCCAGTGACATTTCACAGGGGAAACGGCTCAATCACAATGAAGGCTCACTACTACTCCGATGATTTTAAAGGTATTGAGCTGATAATGGTTATCCGTCTTTTTTCGAGCGGTATCGCCCAGATGTGGTATGAGGTGATAAACTCAAAGGGGTTTGCTCACAACAGGGAACTGATCTTAAGCCAGGGTTTCCGCTGTGACATGAACAATGCAGTGCTCCCTTACAGGAACCGGTTTATAGAAACCAGATCGGAAACGCCGAACGGTACATGGCTCTGGGATAATTCTCAATTTACGGAGAACTGGCTCTTTTGCAGAGGCCCAAAAGGTACTGTCGGGTGTATCTGGGACAAAAATGCCAGGATTCAGACCGGTGAATGGACTCTCACAATAGAGCATAAAATAGGAAAGCTTTCACCCGGCGAGTCATTTATTACAAAACCGATTACGGCAGCGATGAATACCTTTTCGACGTGGCGGCAGTGCAGGGACTATGCCCTCGGCAGAAGAGTGGAAGCCAAACCCCTTACAGAAAGCCTTGATATTTTCGTGAATGGCGGAAACCCGTTTGTGAAACCAAACTTCCGGGTGAATGTCATTGAGTACAAGCAGAAAAACCTCCATGGGACACTCTCAATTTTCTCAGGATTAAACCTGTTTCAGCCAATTTCACAGAGCTTTGCCAAAGAAGAGAAGGTGAAAAATGCAGAATTCAACATAGAAACAAAAAATGCATACAAGATCGATACTATCGATACTATTGAGCTTAACGCCGAATTTAATGTTCTCAAATATAAACGGAGGCGCACTGTCTTTTATACAAAAACCGGTAAGGTAAAAACTTCTAAATCACATAACAGGGGATACGATATTCTGGAAGCGGACAATGATCTTATAGTGATTCGCTCTGCACCCGAGTTCGCTCCTCATATCTTCTCCTGTACTTATAAAGGAAACGAATGGCTTCATTCCACATTTCCCGATTTGGGACCCAAGGATTGGTGGAATCCCTGGATCGGAGGCCTTTGCTCCTATCCTTCCGGTATGGAAGCCCGTCCCCTTCTCAAGGAAAAAGCTCATGCAGAGCCGGTAGTAAGGGAAGATACATTCGGAAATAAATGGTCAGGGATTGCAGTCCACATTGTGTTCAAGGAGCATGAAGATTATAAGGGGTTAAAGTATATACAGTATTACCTTCTTCTGCCCGGAGTTCCGGTTCTTTTCAACCAGGTGGAAGTACATCAGAACACAAGCACTTATTTCAATCGAAAAGGCTTTGTAACTGATATATTTGCCGGCCATGCTGAAAATGCACAAAAAGTCAGCTTTGTCTTTACTAACAAAGAAAAGCAGAAGGCATCGATTACTTCAGGCAAAGAGGAAACGCAAGTGCATCCGCCGGGCAGTATGAAAATAAAGATGAACGGCAGGAAAGAATCACTGATTGTGTTTACAGACAGAGCCAGGACAAGTATCGGTGCTGTCACAAATAAAACGACCAGCGGCCTCTGGATGACTGATCACATTACCTGCGAGCATGGGAACACGGTGTTTATGCCGCCTAAGTTCCTTATTTTTTCCGTACAGGAGCTTGATGATGAGTGGCTTCATGATCTCTGCTCCATGAGCTTGAAGAGGACATAAAATACTGTCATACCACTGCTGAGTTATTTAATCATAAGTTTTACCCTGCTGCTCCACTCAGGTGTAATACTTCAGATTATGTACACGAAGGCAGTCTTTATAGGAAAGCTCCAGCAGATTATCCGTTTCTATACCCTCCATGTAACGGGCAAAATGAGCCACTGCATTAATTTTCTTTTGTAGCTGGAGAATAATCTTAATCAAATCGTCTTTTGTTTGCCTACCTGTATGTTACGCTGTAGTGTTATATACGTTTTGAAAATCACCAGAAACATTTGCTCCGTTACATATCAATGTGGGAGATCAACTATACTTCCAACTCGCCCCGGTAACGAAGGCTGTCTACCAGCCGCGTGGAATCAATGCCGTCCAGCTTCTATTCAAAAAGCACTTTCAGAGTTTCGCGG
>JAUWZD010000108.1 GCA_030615505.1 Spirochaetales bacterium
TTTCCCACTGTTTTTTTTCAATATCTATGTTATCCTTTTTCTTGTAAATGAATAGAGATAAGATCAAAAATGCGATCGAAGGTGGTCACATCGAATGGCTAAAACATTCTCTGGAAAGAATGATGCAGAGAGGTATTTCAAGAGAGGTTGTCAAGCAAGTCTTACTCTCATGAACTGGAAACAAAATTTCACTGGCTGGTGGAACCGGTCCTCGGTTCCCTGAAAACACAAAAGATCGCTTCGATGATCTGGGAACTTGAAAAACTGGAGGAGATACAGCGTGTTATCGATTGCTGTGTTCGAGATTAGGAAACTGAAAAGCAGATCCCGGAGGAAAAACTTAAAAGTTATATCGGCGGTATCGGGCTTGGATCAAGGATTTTATTCGATGAGCTTATACCGCATACCGAGCCATTGAGTCCCGATAATATATTGATCTTTCTTACCGGACCTTTCTCAGGAACCACTACTGTGCCCTGCTCAGATCGCACAAGTGTGCTGACCAAATCCCCCCTTACAGGGATATGGGCTGATTCCGATGTAGGAGGGAAGTTCGGCGGCCATCTTAAAAAATCGGGGTTTGACGGCATCATACTTAAGGGAAAGGCATTGCGTCCTTCTTATCTTTTAATCAATGAAAGCGGGGCGGAGATCCGCGAAGCCGATTTCCTCTGGAAAAAAGATACATACGAAACACACGAACTTCTCAAGCATGAGGTCAATTCAGCAATATCTACGATGTCGGTAGGGCCTGCCGGGGAAAAAGGTGTATTGCGCGCTCTTCTATTGTATCAGACGGGAAGGATGCCAGGGTAGCGGCTCGCTGCGGCGTGGGTGCGGTGATGGGTGGAAAGAATCTTAAGGCCATTGCCGTGGAGAGGGGAAGTCGAAAGATAGCCGTTCATAATAAGGAAGAACTGAACCGCTCCGTTAAACAAGCCGTCAAACTGATGGTCTCTTTGTCGAACGGTATGAGGTTGTACGGAACTTCCGGAGGGGTGGTAAAATGCCATGATCTGGGGGACTTTCCCATTAAAAACTGGCAACTGAGAAGCTGGCAGAAGGTATCGAATTTGAGCGGCATGCGGCTGGCGGTAACTGTGCTTAAAGGCAGGTATTACTGCGGGAAATGCCCTGTCGGCTGCGGCCGGGTTGTGCAGGTAGAGGAGGGAAGATATAAAACCCCGGTAAAAGCAGGGGGCCCGGAATATGAGACCATGGGCTCTCTGGGCGGTAACCTGTTGATAGATAATATAGAAGCCGTAACCAGGGCCAATGATCTGTGCAATCGATACGGGCTGGATACCATATCCGTAGGACAGGTGATCTCCTTTGCCTTTGAAGCCTATGAAAAAAATTATGTGAACAAAAACGATATCGGAGGGGAATTTCCCATAATCCCTTACCTGTAATCAGATCCATCCTTTGAGTCCGGATCAAGAAAATCGAGTGTGCTTTCGGGTGGCGCAGAAATGGGACCCGTAACAAGTACGGGGGGTTCCTCGATTTCTGAAGCGTTCATCATAGCGGCTACCCGTTGAAGAGACGATAAGAGGGCAGTCTGTTCCCAATCAGCGAGTTTTTCAAATCGAGCTAAACAAACATTGAGAGGCAGGACTGAAAGATGACTTTTTCAGACAAAAAATAAAAGGCAATATAAAAATCCTGAGGGATGGCCTTAAAGCCAGCCCTCAGGATTTCTTTTGAATCACATCGCCGGCAGTTTTAATAACTACCTTCTTTAAGCTTCTTGTTGTTATGGGGTAAGGTCCCATTTTTGGGGCCAATCGGTTTCCGCTTGAAGATTTGCTATCTCTCTAGCTGCCCCCATCACATCCCGCTTTACACCGATTTTATCGGCTATTATGCCGGTAAGCTTGCCCATGAATGTTGGAGGTGTGCCGCTCCACATACCGGGACGGTAATATTTTGCTTCCTTAAAGTGTACTGCAGATTCCTTCCTCTGGTAATCGGAAAATCCCGCTCCCATTGTCGCATCTGCTCGCGCCGGTATGAATCCTTTTGGACCGGCAAATGCACTTTGAGCCTCTGCAGTAATAATGATTTTAAACCAGTTCTTGGCATTTGCCGGATGTTTGGCGCCCTTGGGAAGACAGAAAACATCCAGGCTAACACCAAATATATTCTCGGCTCCGGGGATATAGAATGCGCCAAAGTCTCTGCCATATTTCTTTTCTGCAGCTATAAATTCTCCTGCGCCACAGTCACCCATAACGCTCATGGCAGCTTCTCCTTTGGCTACGAGCCCCATAGCTTCATCCCAGGTTAAAGCAGCATGATCCGTATTAACATAGTCTAAAATCTTATTGAGCTTTTCAAGTGTATCTATGAGCTTGGGGTTGTCCTTTGAAGTAACCTTTCCATTAATGAAATCCTCATAGAATTCAATTCCCTGGGCTGCCGTTAGTGCACGAAAGATATAGGTCAGGGGCCAGGAGTTCTTGTCTCCCAGGGCTACAGCGTCTACTCCCTTTGCTTTTAGGGTTGCAAATATATTCCAGAAGTCCTCCTCGCTTGCAGGCTTACTTAAACCGTATTTATTAAAGACATTCAGGTTGTAGAAGATAACACCCGCCTGCTGAACGCCGCATGGAACAGCATAATAATGCCCATCCGGCATCTTACACATATCCTCCACAACATCCGGAACGGCGGCTTTAACTTCTGATGTCCAGACTTCGTCAATAGGCTCGAGCATATCTGCTTCCCAGTACGGTATTAACCCGAATGGATAGCTCTGAAACGAATCAGGGGCCTCCCCGCCAAGCACTAAGGAATGCATAACCTGTCTCATCGTCGCTCCGCCGCCGCCGGCCACCGGGCTCTGTAATACAATAACATCAGGGTATTTCTTTGCATAAACATCGATAAGTGCATTTATCGCTGCTTTTTCCGATCCCGATGTCCACCAATGATAGATTTCAAGTGCATTCGATCCCTTTTTCTCCGCTTCACCTGTTGCCCAAACACCGGCTAACAGGCTTACACCAATTACCAGTGCAATAAAAAGCTTTTTCTTAACCATTTTATCCTCCCTCTTTTAAAGATTTGTAATTATATAATAACAAATAAAAACCTGTCAACAGTTTTTTTTATTTTTTTAAAAATTTCTTTACTATAATAACATAATTATGTTATTATAATCTCGATTTCTGCAGCCACAAATATCAGAATCCGGGAGGCAGTATGTTTGAAATTGATAAGAACAGCCCTATTCCAATATATTACCAGTTGAAAGAGCTTATTATGAAAAAAATTGAAAACAGAGAATATAAACCCGGCGATCGTCTGCCTACTGAGCAAGAGCTCTGTGAAATATTCAATATAAGCCGCACACCGGTTCGTCAGGCCCTCAATGAGTTGAATTATGAAGGTATCCTCTACCGAAGACCGGGTCTTGGCACCTTCATCAGTGATTTTTCACTCTCACCTTCCCAGGACGTAATGCGCCTCAAAGTCATGATTCCTGAGGAGAAGTGGGCATTCACACTCCAAAAGGCGTCAAGAATATGGAACGAGGAAAATCGTGATAGACAGATTAAGCTAAATCTTTTGCTTGTAGGTCATGAAGAATATCGCTTTAAAATCGGTTCTGCCGTGGCCAGTGGTAATGCCCCTGATTTTTCTCTTATCGACTCAGTGTGGGTTACCCAATTTGCTAAAGACAGATTTCTCGTCCCTATTGACGAAATCGATTCGGATTGGGTGGAGAATGATTATAATCAGGATTTCTTCCCTGTCTTTGTAGAAGGCAGTTGCTTCGACGGCCATCCTTATACTATCTATACACAGTCGGATATGGCTATCGTCTGGTATCGCAAAGACTGGTTCGATGCCGAGGGGATAAGGGAGCCTGCCACCTGGGACGAGCTGGTCTGGGTGGCCCAGTACTTTCAACGGGATGAAATACGCAGAAAATACAAACTTGGTCCCTTTGCCCTGGCCTTCCCGGCCGGGCTTAAAGCAGGTGAGACGACTACCTATCAACTGCTGCCATTTCTATGGTCAACAGGGGCAGATGTATTCACTAACGGAAAAGTGACCCTTGACAATGAGGCGGCCAGGCGTGCATTAGGGTTCCTGAGCGATTTAGTAAACCGCTATAAAGTTTCTCCGCAGGATATAATAACTTTCGAATGGAACAGTGCGCCAAAACTGTTCGCTAAAGGCGAGGTGGCTTTATCCTTTGGAGGCAGCTATGAGAGCTCTATTATCAAGGAGGTTGCCGGTTGGGATGAAGAAGAGTTTCATATAAAAGCCGGTTTTATTACAATCCCGGCCGGGATGAGCGGTAAACAGACCACTAATGCCGGTGGTATGGGCTATGCAATTTATCGACAGGCGAAGCAGCCAAAACTTGCTTTGGAGATACTTAAAATCGCAACCGGCCATAAGTTAATGAAAGAGTTCTGTCTGAAAACAGGTCAGAATCCAACCCGTATATCGGTTTATAAAGCATTAGAACAGGAAAGATCCGGGTTCCTGTCCCAGACCTCGAAGATGCTCTACGACGCCCGTATGAGACCTATTATTCCCGAATATGCAATAGTTTCAGAACAACTCCAGGCCATGCTCGAAAATGTTATCTCCACCAAAATGACGGTTGATGAGGCAGTCAGCAAGGCGGCTGAAATAATTAGCGCCATAACCGGGCTGCCCAAGGAATAGCTTTAGTGCTCCGGAATATCACCAAATGAATTCGTTTTGTAAAAACACTTAAACGAATGGCGTAAATCTGATTTTAAGGGGACTAAATTGGAATTAAATAAGAATGAAAAAATAAGTGTGCTTCTTATTGTCCTACCAATTCTTGCTATCATATTCTTCTTTTTCTACTACTGCGCCGGATGGAATTTTTTCATATCTCTTACCGACTGGAAGGGGTTTATTCCCACATATAACCTGGTAGGATTTAGAAATTATTCAAGCTTACTCCATGACTCGATATTCTGGACTTCCTTGAAGAATAATCTATTGTTGATTGTGATTTTTGTACCCGGTGTTATCCTTATAGGTCTCATTTTCGCAATTTTAATAGATCAAAGAGTAAAGGGGGAAGGTATTTTTAGGACTATCTATTTATTGCCTTTTGCCCTCTCGTTTGTAGTCACAGCAACTCTATGGACATGGATGTACAGCCCAAGGGTAGGAACCATAAACGTTCTATTGGAAAAGCTCCGGCTCTCATCTTTAAAAAGCGGTTGGATAACAGAGCCAAATATAGTTATGTACTGCATCATTACAGCCCTCATCTGGCAATTTGCCGGATACTCGGTAATAATCTTCTTAGGGGGAATAAGATCCATCCCTGAATCTCATACAGAAGCTGCGAAAGTGGACGGGGCCTCCAGCTTTACCCTGTATACACGTATTATTATACCCCAATTAACAGGCTCCTTCATGACCGGATTTATTATCTTTATGTGTTTCGCCATAAAGGCATTTGATTTTATCTGGGTCTTAAATAAAGGGGGTCCGGGCTACACTTCACATATCTTAGGCATTGCGATGTATAAGGAAACCTTTGTTTTAGACAAATATGCTTATGGCGCTGTGTATTCTACGATAATATTTTTACTCAGCATTGTTATTATTATCCCCTTGTTATACCTGATCCACAGGAGGGAAAAATTGAAATGAGAATTGTCAAATCCAGACGTATAGTGCTTTATATCGTGCTAATAGCATTCGCAATTTTAATGCTTCTTCCCCTTTGGAGCGGCATTGCGACCGCTTTTAAAACCTCAAAAGAGGTGATCCTTACAACGCCTATAACACCTCCCTTACATCCAACTCTTACTCCTTTGATTGAGTCCCTGGATTATATAAAAAAATCGCTAATAAACAGCCTTGTACTCGTAGGATCGGGCGTCATGGTATCCTGTTTTTTTGGTTCCATCCTGGCATACGTTTTCTCTAAAAGAAGATTCAGAGGCTCTATTACCCTGTTTTTTCTAGTTGTCTTTTGCCTGTATGTCCCCCCCCAGGTTCAGCTTATACCGCTGGTCCGGGTCACATCCAGATTGGGACTGCATGGCAATTTGGGTGCGCTGGTTTTGTTGTACATGCTGTTTGGCACTCCCATGTGTACTTTTATTTTCAAGATTCTTTATGATGAAGTTCCCGACAGTTTTATCGGGGCAGCCAAACTGGACGGAGCCGGGACATGGACAATATATCGACAAATAATACTACCGCTTTCCGTAATTCCTTTCATAGTAGCGGCACTGCTTCAAGTTACTATCATCTGGAATGATTTCATCTGGGGTTTGATTTTAACCAGCGGCGAAGCAAATTTACCCGTCACGGTGGCACTGGCAAATCTGAAGGGCTCTTTTGTGGCCAAGTGGAACCTTCAAATGGCAGGAGCCTTATGGGTCGCACTGCCCACATTGATAATCTTTATATTTTTAGGCAAATACGTAATACGCGGATATGCAGGAAGGTAGGAGGAAACTCTATGGAAAATCTGAGAAGGATTGTAAGTCCATTTATAGCTGTCCTGGCCTCTGGCGGTCTCTTCTATTATTTATCTGAAACAATAATGCCCTGGAGAATAGCATTCGCTGCTATTATGTTTCTAGCTACTTACATTATAATCGATGGTTTCCTGAGACGCGGATAATACCATTTTAGATAGGAAGGTGAAGAGGGTGAATAAGAAAAAGGTAAGATTAGCGATCATTCAAATGGATTGCGAAATAAATAATAAGAAAAAGAATCTCGACCATGCATTGAATTATCTCGAAGAAGTTAAGCCGGGAACGGACATTGCATGTTTTCCAGAGTTTTTCACAACCGGTTACAACCTGAATATACTCGGGGAGAAATATTACGATCTGGCTGAAACTATCCCTGGCAGCACAATCGATATCCTTGGGGAAAAGGCAAAAGAAAAAGGATTGGCGGTGGTAGGCAATATTGTGGAAAAAGATGGATTAAGGGAGGGGGTTCTATACGATACGGCCTTCATTATTGATAAAGAGGGGAAACTGGCCGGCAAATACAGAAAATATTATCTGTACCCGGCAGAACACTATTATTTTAGATCTGGAAGTGAATTTCCCGTAGTTGATATCGGGATGGCAAAATTGGCAATGGCCATCTGCTATGACCACGCTTTTCCTGAACTGTTTCGTGTGCTTGCCCTTAAAGGGGCAGAAATAGTGTTTATACCCTCGGCTGTCCCTGTAGGCTATGAATACCTTTTGAACTTGCGAACAAGAGCCCGGGCCCAGGATAATCAGTTTTTTATTGCAGCTATCAATAGAGTGGGCCGGGAGGACCAACTCAGATACTGCGGTTTAAGTAAAATCGCAGGTCCCAGGGGGGAAGTGATTGCTGAAGCTTCCCCGGATAAAGAAGAGATAATCTACGGCGATATTGACATTAAGCAAATTATAGCGGAAAGAAGGCAAGAGCCGGTTTTAAGAAGTCTAAGATCAGAAATCTACAGGATCGAGCTCGATCTTCTCTAAGAAGCTCTCAATCTTCCCGGAATAAAACCGATTTCCACATATAATTTTTTACTCAAATTGCCGTGTTCCCAATTACAGAGAAATTCACTAAAATTATATCCATATATGAGCACCCTACCTTACCTGCCGGGTAGATCTATTGCCTTGAGATAGGCAGGGCGTAGTCGGAAAAATCCATGAAGGCAAAGGGCTAGAGCAATTATTAACAATTATCTTAAAAACGTTATAAGAAGCTCCTGTAGAATAAAATTTATCAATAGCCTTATCTCGCTTCTTCTTATTAACTCCTCCCTCTATTGTATTCTCATGACCCTTTTGATACTTTTCGATATCCCCCTGTTTTCCGTGAATTTGATGCTCTACACCAGCCTGTCACTGTTCCCATTATATTTTCTGCTCAACCGGGGCGCTAAAGATTTCAAATATACACTACGCTCAATTGACGAAAACTGCATCTTGGAGTCTTATCTGGAAACCGGAAAAAAGGAGCAGAAAAGATTTATGGAAAAGGCTCTCAAGCTCCTGGTGGAAAAAAGAGCAAAAGAAAAGCGTATTCCCTTCTGTATCTCCAGGCTCAACAAACTGTTCATAATCGCACTTATCCTCTCTTTGGTTCTGTTTCAAAGCTCTTCGATGATCATTTTTAAAGGATTAAGCACCAAACTCTCTGCCCGAGATCTGAAGTCCAGGAGAATAAATATGCTTACTGAAAAAAAAAATGAAGATCTCCATTTTGATAATCTTGATTATGCAGAAAACACAAAAGAGATTAAAGAAGATCAAAGCTCAATCTCTTCAGAAACCATGGAAATGAAAGCTCCCGGCGGAGAGTCTATGCAGGGAGAAAGACCGGAAGAGCCTACCGATAGATTGAAAAGGGGGAAACAACTCACACAGGTTCCCGAAGCTCATATAGAAAAAAGCGACAGCCAAAAACTTTCGAAGGAACTCTCCCGGGGGCTTAAGCAGAATAAATCCGGCTCATATTCTAGATTTCCGGGCGCCTCTTCTGAGAAAGGGCCGGCCCTCTACTCTAAGGATCAGGAATCCAGGGGTATTGGAAAAAGTTTTATTGAATCTCCCCTAAAAGATTACAGCACGGTTCCGGAGAGTTTACCTGCTGAGGGAGGTCAGGATCTTGCAGCCGGCTTTACAATCACAGAGGATCAAAGGAGACTTTTTTTAAACTCCCTGTTCAGCGACTTTCTTTTCGGGCCGCCTGGGATTTCAGAATTTGATCCTCTTATAGATAGGATTAAGGATCACTATCTGAGATTAATGCATGAAAGATACTAAACTAAAAACAATAACTGTTTTACTCGCTCTACCGACAGGCTTTGGTATCTTCTATCTGCTTCGCTTCCCGGAGGATACCACGGGCAAAGGCTTGCTCCTCAATGCTATTTTGGAGGAGAGCATAAAGTTAAGCCTGTTCATTCTTTTATGGCTGATTTCTGATAAGAAAAAATTACTGCAGGGTTTGCCTCTTTTACTCTACCCCCTGCTCTCCATAGTCTGTTTTGGCCTTGTTGAAAATATATATTATTTTTTCAGCTTTCCCTTGAGCTCCATATATTTCAGACTGCTCTATTGCTACCCCATTCACCTAAATACGGGATTAGCATATACACTCGGATTCTATGCAAAGAAACGCTTCATACCTGCCGCCCTGTTCGCAATTTCTGTGTCTTACCATTACGCATTAAATGTTATCTCACTTCTCTACGGCACTAAACCCTTTATCTATGCAATCGGCCTAAGCAATCTTCTCATTTTCTTTGTTTTAGTCCGGAAATTGATGGATGAAATCAATATAAAGAGATTCTTACATGCTCGAAGCTAAAATGGAAAAACTGCTGCTCTTTTACAGCGGCTATGAGCGCCATATGAACAGCCGAATGGTGGGCTGTGAAGAAATCATAAAAAAGCTCTTTATCTCGCTTATGATCCAGGGAAACATTCTACTTGAAGGTCCCCCGGGTCTTGGAAAGACATCCCTGGTCAAGCATTTTGCTGAATTTCTTTCCTTAAGCTTTTCCCGTATCTAGTTTACCCCGGATCTTATGCCTTTGGATATTATCGGCTCAAATATTCTCAAGCAGGGAGAAGGAGGAGAGCGGTTCTTTGAGTTTTACAAGGGACCCCTCTTTGCCAATATTGTTTTGGGGGATGAGATTAACAGGGCGACACCGAAAACCCAGTCCGCATTTTTAGAAGCCATGGAAGAAAAGCGAATCACCTTTTTGGGGCAGGAGTACCCTCTTCCCGATCCCTTTATGGTCATAGCAACGCAAAACCCCATAGAACTGGAGGGGACCTATCCCCTGCCGGAAGCCCAGATAGACCGTTTTCTTATGAAACTCTTTTTCCATTATCCGGATTTCTCCTCATTAAAAAAGATTATTATTAAAAACGAATCTCTTCTTAAGGAAATAATCCCTGATAAGGGAACGAAATTGAATCATGAGCTTTTTGAACTAAAATCCTTAGAAAATGAAGTTGTGGTCTTAGATGATCTTAAAAACTTCATAACCAAGCTGGTTGTCTCTACACACCCTAAACACAGCGAAGTAGCTGCAGTAAAGCGCTATGTGCTCTACGGGGCTTCCCCCAGGGCCGGCATCTATCTCTTAAGAGCGTCCAAATGGAGAGCGCTTTTAGAGAACAGAATCAATATCTCTTTTGACGATATAAAAAGCCTGGCCTTTGATATTTTAAATCACCGGATTATTCTGAACTTTGACGGAGAATCGGAATATGTAGATACCAAGGCGCTCATTCAGAGCCTTATCCAGAAGCTGGAAAAGGACTACAGGGAGTAAAATACGAATGACCGGCATAGATAAGGGGTGCGATGTAATAGTAACCCTGTTCTCCAAAAAAAGCGTAAGGGCCAAATATCCCGTATATGTTAAGAGCGAAAACCCTATATTTAAAAGAAAGGGCAGCTCTTTTAACCTTAAAAATGTGCGTGAATACCAGCCCTTCGACGATCTCAGGCAGATAGATTGGAAGCTGTACGGCAGTACAGACCGCTATTATATCAAAGAGTTCTTTAAAGAGGAAAACGAGAGGTTCTTCTTTTTGATAGATACATCAGCATCCATGAATATATTCAACTCAGGGGATTATAAAACCTTTATTGCCTCTTTAGCCCATATCCTATTAAAACTGCATTTTACCATAAGCCTGATCTCTTTTGATTCCCGGATAATCAAAACCGCTTTGAACATCAAGGAGCATAAAAATATTTCTAAGGCCTTAATCTTCCTCGACAATCTGCGCTTTGATCAGAAAACGGATCTGATATCTGTACTGAAAATGGTGCACAGCAGGTATAAACCAAGTACGGTATTTCTTTTTTCAGACCTATTTGACCGTAACTATAATCCTGATACTGCTGTTCATTTTAAAAGAAAATACCTCATACATTTTTTCACCTACCTGTCTGAGTTCTATCTCAACCCCGGAGAAGTGGAGATAGAGGATAAGGAATTAAAGAAAAGGCTCCTTTTGCCCTACAACAGGCTCAATCAAAAAAGAATAGAGGAGAAGGAAGATGAGTTCCTGAAAACCCTCACGAGGAGCAGAAAGAATTATCACTATTACTTGATAAGGAGATCCGCAGGCCGGATTCCATTCTACTGGCAGATTCTGGAGTCTCTCTATGATTAGCTTTCTATCATATTTCTTTCTTTTTTGCATCCCCATCCTTCTCATTCTAATTGTGAACATAAAGAGAAAACAGCGAATTATATACAGCCATACTCTTTTAAGAAACTTCCAGGATGAAAGTATTATGGATTTCTTGTTCAGGTATTTTCACCTCTACTTTGATATAATATTCGACCTTCTGATCGCAATTGCCCTTTCCCTTTTCCTCTCGGGGCTTCTACCAGCAGCCGCGAGAAAAAATGCCGTATGTATCGATGGATCATATTCAATGATCCTGAGTCTAGAGGGAAAGACCCCTCTTGATCGGGCAGTGGGCCTTATCTTTGAGGGCAACAGGCTTCCCAAGAAATACGATCTGTTCATTTTAGCCTTTAACCCTTCCAGGGGGCAGGCTGAAATCTACCCCCTCCGAGGTCTGAAGAAGCTTGACAGTGGAACAAGAGCAATGGAGATGCTTACCAATGGGTTCACATTCTTTAATCAGGAGCTTAAACGGTTAGATGCGCTTTTCAGGAAAGGATATAAGCGGGTCATCTTTATCACCGACTCCTTTCCCTACAGTAATACCAATCTCGAGGTTCTGGAGGTGGGTAGAGAAAGAAGTGGGTTTTTCTACCCCCTCTCGGTTAAACATGATTTTACCCTTAAATCCACGGAGATCAGCTTCTATAGACATGCCTGCAATGATGAGATCGGAATAGAGATATTCAATAAAGAGAAAGGTAACTTTGAAGCTTTAATAGTCCCAAAAAACCAAATTTATGCATATGATAATCACATCACAGTGACTCTCACGGAAAAGGAATTGCACAGGGTTTACGGGCAAAAGATGGATTTTGTGTTTAATCTGGAGGGAACTATGATAGGAGCTTCTGCTGTAGGAGGCTACTCAAAACTCCTCTTAGAGGTTCTACCGCAGCTTGAAGAGGGAGGAGAAAATGTTCTATTGGCGGATATTGAGTACGGCTCTCAAGCTGGTCTCCGGAAATTGAATAAGAAGATAAACAGCTTTGGGGATTATGATACAAAAGCAGTAACCCTGATTCCTAAACGAACAGAAAAATCAGCCTATGAAAATTATATTCATCCCCTGGAAAGCTCCTTGTCCACACCATGCTTGACAGAGTTCCCGGAGTCCCTCTTTGCCCTTAATCCAAACAGCGATACTACCATATTTTATCAGAACCCAATTGCAATACAGGATAATTACACCCCAATTGTCTATCTGAGCTGCCTGGTAAAGGATTTCCCCCCTGCTTTCGTTACATCTCTTAAGCAAAAGACTCACCTTATAGCAAGCGGCATAACATCCTACGTGTATGAAAAAAATGGTAAATATACTGCTTTGAACCTTTGTCCGGACGAGCTGTTTGATTTCTCAGCCCGGGGGGAATTAGTATTCACAATAGAGAGGCTAAAGTGTCTTCCCATTTTCATTATACTCCTCCTGCTCTATTCCCTGAAAATCGCATTTCTCTACTATTTAAACAGGGGAAGATATAGGCCGGAATAGATATCTCTGTGCCTGCACAATTTGCTCCATAAAAAACACATATTTTTATGGTTCACAGCTTGACAAATGAGAATATGTTCATTACCTTTTTAATGAGAATATTCTCATTAGAGAGAACGAAAAATAAAAACGGAGATAAATATGAAAATAGCTGTAAGCTCACTGGGCCCAGATAAAGAATCCCAGATAGATCAACGCTTCGGAAGGTGTAAGTACTTTGCCTTATACGACACCGAAAACAAGGAGTTTACATACATTGACAATGAAGCTCAGTCTGCCGCTGGGGGAGCAGGAATTCAGTCGGCACAGACCTTATCGAACAGCGGCGTCCAAATCGTCTTGACCGGTAATGTGGGGCCCAATGCCCATCAGACTCTAACTGCGGCAAACATAACCATTATCACTGGTGTGATCGGTAAGGTAATCGAGGCAATTGAAAAATACGAGAGAGGAGAATACTCCTCAACCGAAAAACCCACGGTCCCGCCCCATTCTGGAATGCAGTAGGCCTGTTAATAAGATATAGCAGGAGTAAAAATGAAGAGTACAGCAACCGATAGAGAACAGGCTATGCGGGAACAGGATCAGCGCATAAAAGAAGTTCTGGCCGGAATTAAATCAAAATACTTAATCATGAGCGGTAAGGGCGGAGTGGGCAAAAGCACTGTAGCTGTAAATATGGCCGTTGCCCTGGCTAAGAGGGGTTACAGTGTGGGTCTTATGGATGTTGATCTCCATGGTCCGAATACTCTAAAGATGCTGGGATTAGAGGGAACGAGAATGATAACAGACGGAAGCTTCTTAATCCCCTTAGATTATAATGAAAACCTTCAAATTGTATCCATGGCGAGCCTCCTGGAATCATCGGATTCTGCTGTTATATGGAGAGGTCCTCTAAAGATTGGAGCCATAAAGCAGTTTATATCTGACGTTGCCTGGGGGGATCGGGACTATCTAATAATTGATTCCCCGCCGGGCACAGGGGATGAGCCGCTTACTGTTGCCCAGGTGATTACAGGGGCAAAAGGCATTATTGTCACCACCCCGCAGGAAGTATCAATACTTGATATCCGCAAGTCAATTACCTTCTGCAGGCAGGTCTCCATGCCCGTTTTGGGTATTATAGAAAACATGAGCGGATTAATCTGTCCGCACTGCGGCGGGAAAATTGACATATTCAAATCAGGCGGCGGCAGGAGGGCTGCAGAGGATATGGGTGTACCCTTCTTGGGAGAACTGCCTTTGGATCCTGAGATCGTAGAAGCGGGAGATGCCGGGAAGCCTTATATTCTTCATCATCCTGAAAGCATTTCTGCAAAATCTTTCAATGCCGTTCTGGATAAGTTGATCTCCATGGAAAAAAAGAAAGCTTAGATGATTATTACTATAGCCAGCGGCAAGGGTGGAACCGGTAAAACCACCGTGGCCGTGAATTTGGCTTATGCACTCTCTCAGGCGGGAAAAAGAGTGATTGATAGTAAAAGTTATAATCGCAGAAGGGAGGGAATTCAAGGCGGAGAGGGCATTTTTCGAGGGAGGTCACGGCCAGAGGGGCTCCAGGGTTTGTCGATTGTTGCCTAAAGTGCAAAACGGCCTAACTGATTAGGTAATTCAGTGCCCATGAAGGGTGAAGGAAGGCTTTTGCGACCAGCCTTGAGAAATGATGAGAGTAAAATACCCCCCCCCAGGAGCAATTGGAAGCGAAAGGAGAGAGGCGATCAATTCAAAGCTGTAGGATCGAGTCCCGGCGGAGGATTGTTTATATTCTGTCTGTACTCAACATGCTTTTTCCATTTTGCTGCCCTGGCATCTTACGACATCCTGCTATATATTTTGAAAAGAAATGAAGATGAATGCAAGGAGCTGTTGAACGGTATTAAACCAACGTGGCGAAACATTTTCTCTCATATTGCCGAGACATTTGAATTTAATGCATTTGGATTCAATAAAGTCGGCAGATAATTAGTCCTTTTTTAGACTTCAAGAATCCTCTTGAACCTGAAGATAATTCTCATTTCGGGGTCAATTACCTCTTGTCCGGCCTGCACAGCTACGGTTGATCCGCTTATCGATGGTAGGTTACCCAGTGGGCCTCATTTCCCACTGTTTTTTTTCAATATCTATGTTATCCTTGTTCTTGTAAATGAATAGAGATAAGATCAACAATGCGATCGAAGGTGGTCACATCGAATGGCTAAAACATTCTCTGGAAAGACTGATGCAG
>JAUWZD010000071.1 GCA_030615505.1 Spirochaetales bacterium
ATTAGGGAAATGCTTGAAGCTCTGGCTGCCAGACTGGCATGCCAATTCGCCACCGATAAACAAATTGCTGAAATGGCTAAAACATGCCGCCAGTATGAAAGCGCGATTTCTAAAGGGGAAACAAAGCTTTGTTTAAAAAATGATTTAAGATTTCATGAGGTGATATTGCAGGCCAGCAACAATAGCAAACTGAAGGAGATCATGGAAGTATTTCAATTACAACTCTTCAGTATTGCCGAACCCGGGCCGGATTATTTAAATAATGCAAAAGATTACCTCAGGGATCACCTGTTAATAATAGATGCTATCTCCAAACATGATGGAAATCTGGCAGAAAAGGTTGCTCGAATACACATCCAACACGGAGAAGAACTCATACTGTCATCGATGCAGGAAATCCCATGAATGTCCATGAACGCTTCAATTTAGCTTTATCTCATAATCTGCCGGATCGTCTTCCCGTCGATCTTATCTGGCCAAGGATAGAAACGGTCGACCAGTTGAAACAGCATTTTAAGGTTGATTCCGAAGAGGAAATATACAGAAGATTGGAAATTGATTTCAGATGGATTCCGATTCCTGCTGAGTATCCTGAGTTCAATAAAAAGGTAAACGGACGGCTAGAGGGAGAAGCACCGGGCGCGGGGCAAGAGTATATTTTCCATGATGGGCAGACATTCGAAGATCACTGGGGTGTGGTACACAGAGTAGGAGATGACGGTAAGTATCTCGAATGGAAAGGTGGCCCGCTTCAAGGCAAGGAAAATCTCGAAGAATGGACAGTACCGGAGGTTATTTATCCTTCAGTAGATGAAATCGCTGAGAATATTATGCCGTCTAAGAACTATATAACTATAACCGAGATCGAGTTTCCCTTTAAGATTGCCTGGCATCTCTGCGGGTATGAGCAGTTTTTAATGGATATGGTGTTAAAGCCTGAAATGGTTAACGGGCTTTATAATGCGCTGTATAAATTTCAGACAGAGAAGGCTATGCTTGCTGCGAGAGCGGGCTATGACGTTATTGCGCTAGTAGGGGATATAGCCGGTCAGGAAGGAATGATGTATTCACCTGCTGTATTTGGAGAACTAGAAGTGCCACGGCTGAAAAATTTTATCAGTACAGTTAAAAAGACAAATCCTGAGCTTAAAGTCTTATACCATAGTGATGGCGACATAACTGCCGTTATCATTCAGTTAATTGACTGTGGAGTCGATATTTTAAATCCCATCCAGTCTGCATGTATGAACCCAGAAGAGGTCAAGAAGAAGTATGGCGAAAGCTTAACGTTCCACGGAACCATATCAGTTCAGGATACAATTCCAAACGGTACTGTTAAAGATGTTAAGGAAGAAGTCATCAAGCGTATTCAGACTGTAGGGTATAATGGAGGACTCATAATAAGTCCAGAGAACAGTATCCCTTATGACGCTCCACTTGAGAATATTCTGGCAATCTATGATGCTGTTTTTGAATTCCACTATAGTACGCTTTTGTAAACGATTAAATATTCAATGATAAGTACACCGTAGTGTTTAGGGTATTACAACGGAAGATTACATAACATCTGAACAAGCTATGAATCATTCTTTTCTAGAAACAGATAAGCTGTTTAGACAAAATCTTTTGTTGAATGAAATTGAAGGAATAACAACAAATTACTACGTGATCCAAAAACAACAGAAACACACCTTCGAACCTATAAGTCATAGAGCCAGAGTTCTCATTATTCTTTCAGATACAGGTCTTGTCTGCTGTAAAAATTATTCCTATCAAATAAAAGAAAAGGCAGTATTGGCCCCACTCCATAATTCTGCTGTAACCGTAGAATCAACCGTCTTTGATTTTGAATTGCTGGAGATTCTGATGGATCTGACATCTGAGGATTTAAGAAAGATGAACTGTACAAGCGAAGGTGGATTCTTTTTTAAGCATTATTCCGAAGCCGTTCCGTATAGAGAAGAAATTAAGAGTCCAAAAACAGTAAGCCGAATGTTATTGCCGGCAAATGTTATCCCGAGAATGGTTCTGGGTTCAGTTGAGGCCGAGGGTCCTGATCAAGTACAGGCCCACAGGCACCCTATGCTTGAGCAGCTTTTTTGGGGGCTTCCTGGGAATCAGTGCTGGGTGAAAGCAGATGAACATGAGAAGCATTTTGGAGAAAATACTCTTCTACATATACCCTCTGGTTCCGAACACAGTGTACAAGTGAAAAAGGGGAAATATATGCATTATATATGGATAGATTTTTTCAAGGATTCAAAGGATGTCTCATATATCTTGGATTCCCACCTTTCCGATAAAGAGTAGCTACTCGTGTTCAATAGTTATTTAAGCACCTGTGCCTAGAGGCTAATATAATCCTGCGGGGAAATCGCTACTTTCATAGCTGAATCTATCGGCCTGAGATAGAAGATCTTTCCCTCAAGCTCACCGTCAGAATGGCAGCCGAACAGGTCGCTTAACATAAAATCATCCGGTCTTTCTCCCTACATATCGTTAAGCGAGGAGAAACGGTGTACAGGCGACCTCAGAAGTGGTAGAAAACTTTATCTCATGCGGTGATTACACCCAGCCGAAGGTGCCCGCAAGGGTAGGAATCGCGCGTATACAGTCCACAGGATGCCCGCAGGGTGAAACCAAAACCATATAAAAGGCCAGCTCAAGATGAGCTGGCCTTCCCTTTCGGTTGCCGGCTTGTAATATAGTAAACTGGGAGGGGAACTATATTAGGCACCGACATACCTATTATCGGCATCTATCAGTTAGTGTTTAATCCTCATTTATTAATATATCAAAAATGCAGGAAAGATGGTAGTTTTTTCCTTTTTTTGTAGAAAATCTTTTACTTAAGCTGTAATCTCCCACCTTAATTCTGACAATATGATCCCCTTCATCAAGTCTGAAATTTCTATTGGAATAGTCCACCAATTTTTCCCCGTCAAGATATACTTCCGCCCCTTGAGGAGCCTCTATGAAGAGCAGGCTGGCAATTGCCTCTAAGAGAATTTCTACTCTGTTTGTTTTCCCGGATTCGATGGTAAAGGTGGCATTCACCTCCTTAAAGGCAGATGACTTTACACGCAGATGATGAATCCCGGATTCAATCTCCCTAATTGCTATTAGATTTTCAATCAGTTGATCATCTATAAAAAGCTCTATCGGTTCATCTTCACTGCCGGAAGGATGCTGTATGAAGAGCTCCAATAGCCCTTTCTTTTCAATAATGGGGGATACTGTCAGAAAGAATCTTTTATCAATAACAGAATTGGGGATACCTTTCATAATGGGAATAATAGAGATAAGGATGGGAAATTCGTCAGTGTACACAGGCTTATCGAGACGAAAAGATCCAACGGGAAGGGGGCTCCCGTTCAATTCATCCTCCACAACAGGTATAGCTATATAAATTCTGTTTAAATGGGGTAGATGGTGAAAGAATGCCCTTTCGCCGGTTAAGGTCTGAATACCTTTCTTAAGGGGTTGGGATAGTTTTTTATAAATAGCAAGACCGAAACT
The DNA here is from genome assembly GCA_030615505.1 of Spirochaetales bacterium. Taxonomy (GTDB): domain Bacteria; phylum Spirochaetota; class Spirochaetia; order SZUA-6; family DRHE01; genus JAUWZD01. Next base: position 3,520 of record JAUWZD010000071.1, read on the forward strand.
ATCAAAATACTTTTTAAGCTGATTCGAGAGTAGCAGCTCGATTTTCAATCCCATAAGGAAGCGGGAATCTCCCTCAATATATACGGCGGCCATTTCTTCCAGGCATATATCTACAGTCTTTTTGTATTCCGATTCCGTTTGGACATGAACTTCATCTACAATCAGGGCGCGAATTTTTTCCCCTGCAGCGGGAACAGTGATAAGAAGGGTAATTACCATATAAGAAATAGTTCCTAAGTTCACCTGCTTCTCTTTATACTCTTTGGTAAAAGGGGAACTGGGTCTTGCACGCTGCCTTTACGCCGAATCTCAAAGTGGAGATGAGGACCGGTGGACATACCCGTAATTCCAACCTCACCAATAATCATACCGGATGATACCTTTTGTTTCAAGCTGACATTAATCACACTCAGGTGACCATATACGGTCTGATATCCTCCCTCATGACCAATTTGAATGTAATTGCCAAGTGCCGGATCATTCCCAATACTAACTATTATACCGTCCCGGGCCGCAAACACATCCGTGCCTTCCGGGGCAGCAATATCTATTCCATGATGAAATTTCCGGTGACCGGTAAAGGGATGTGTTCTGTATCCGTACCTGGAGGTGAGTTTTCCGAATGAAAGAGGAAATCTGAAGAGAATATTCAGAAAATACGCCCGTTCAAGGGAATGAAAATTATCACCAAGAAAGAATAAAAATTTCTTCCTATCTCCGATTACAATTTCTTGAAATTGTTTTTCAGAGCCTAAGCGTAATGAATATAGTATCTCTTGAAACCCCGATTTCGGATTAAGGGGTACAAAAATTCCGGGTAGATTGGGAATAAGAACAGTTACAATTCCCTGAAGAGCAGCAGGATTATCTAAACCATTTAGGGTGGCCAGTGTATCGTATGAGAGGTTGACTCTGGCAGCCAGGGAAAAAATATCCATATTGTTTGGATTTTGGTATCTGAAGATCTGGAGCGGGGGAAACTTCCTCTTCTCTTCTGAGTCTTCGAGTACCCGGCTTGCTGTTTTAAAATAGCTCTGAATATCCTCCTGTATCTGTTTGAATAGAATATCCTTATAATCAAGATCCACAATTTCCGGATAATCGGGAAATACTCTAATATGAGGCAGAAAGCTTAAGAGTATTGTAAGGATTATATAGCTTTTCAAAAATCGATATCCCTTTTATGCTGGGTCTTTGAACCCCATTTTTGCCTATTTTTTAAATATTTCATGTATCCCATAAAAATCAGATAGAGTATGGATAAAGGTATGGCTGCTGCTAAAAACCCGTGACTGTATAGAAGAATTATTCCATAGAGACAGATAATGTAACATAATAGCATTAAAACTCTTCCTAAAGCAGGAATTATTCCTCTACTGATTAGCTTTACCGCACTCCCATACTGCCTGCTTAATCGGATCGAACGTTTGCCCAGCCAGAACAGAATAAGGAAGAGAAGGATCAAAAAAACTAAGGAGGTGTATACCTGACGGTAATAAGTCGATAAATACCAGAGTGGAAAAACGATGATGAAACCCATAAGCCCAATTCCAATGACGAAACCCAGGTAAAGGCCGGCTCTCTGCAAGGTGTTGATGAGGTCTTGTAATAGCCGCTTCATGAATTCACTGAACCCGGGTTTCCTCGAATAAAAGGCGATACCGGTCGGCCTCTTCAGTTTTTCCGGTTATTTCGCAGGCAGTTATAATAAAAGGTATAATTTTTCGGCACTCCCGGGTTAAGGACAGGGTTTCATACACCTGATAGGATCTCTTAAAATAATTACAGGCCTCTTCATACCGCCCGGCTTTGCTGCTGATAATTCCAAGGGCCAGAAGGTCCTTGGCGATCCCTAAGGAATTCTCCACCTGTTTATCCAGATCAAGGGCCCGGCCGGCATAATCCAGGGCCTTAGTATAATCGCCTCTCTTAGAATGAACTGAGGATATCATATAGTAGTTGCTGGCTGCCTCTTCAAAGCGCTTCAGCTTCAGATTCACTTCCAGGGCATTCTGAAAAAAGTTGAGGGCTTCATCAAATTTTTCCTTTTTCTTATAGATGCATCCCATATTATGAAAGATGATCGCTCCATCTGAACCCGGATTTTGCGCATCAATTTGATTCATGGCTTCCTGAATGAGTCCCATGGATTTGTCAATCTCATTCCTGATAAGATAAACCTCACCAAGATTGTTTGCACTCTGAGCTATTAGAGGAGCATCACCTGTTTTATAAGCCAGGGCTAAAGCCCTGGAAAAATTCCTCTCAGCTGACGGCAGCTCGCTTAAGGCCATGCAGACTTTTCCTATTGAGTTGTAGGATTGAATAATACCCCTTTCATTATCCACGGAGATATTATCGTTCAGGGCAAGGGTAAAAAAATTCAGGGCCATAGTATAGTTCGCCTGATTGAAATAGGTATTTCCGAACTCGGTATTTTCAGCAGCCCTGTTCTTCTTTTCAAGAATCTCATCACTGGGTTCCGGGGCGGATGAGCAGGAGACAAATAGCGCCGGGATAAGGAACAATACTAAAAGCCGGCTGCCGGGCATTAGAAATCCTCATCTCTGAAGCTTTGAAAGGTTGTTTGCTGCTCCTTTTTTTCTGGTATGCCTCCCCGGAGCAGGGGATTGTTCTTTACAGCCTCTAAAACGTCACTGCTCTTATCCAGGGTTTCTTTGCCTCTTTCAAGTATGCCCACTATTTGCGGCTGGGTGCTGTTTATAAACAGACTGAAGCTGGAGAGCTGCTCGATAATGGCATTGAGCTCTTCAATAGCCTGTACAATCTGGTCAAAAAGGACATTGTCATCATCTAAAAGGGTGGCCAGCGATCCTTTGGGATCCAGAAGAGTCTTAGCAAGACCCGTAGGATCGCGAAAATGAGAGGTTGTTTCCTCCATATTAGCTGCTATCCCTCCCACATCAAGAAGAAGGCTATTGAACCGGGCAGTGGCAACTGCTAAATCTTTTAGAATCATGCCTACAGGACCGTCGCTTTCACCTTTTACCGCTTCATCCAGGGAGACTACCAGACTTTTCAACGAAGTAAGGGTTTCGTCCACGTTTTGAAGCACTGAATTGATGACATCCTCACTTTTGGGAAGTTCCACCAGGTCTTCTTGCACGAGGCGTTTGCCCTCCTTGAAGTCCAAAGAAGGTATGAAGGAAAACTCTGCGATTGTCTGCCCCTTTTGCTTTCCAGGATGGAAGAGCAGGCCGCCTCCCAGACCAAGTGGATTAGAGGAAAGCTCTAAAACAGAATTAGGAAAAACTTTATCATAATAGTTATCGTATATATAAAACTCTATATCTACTTTATTATCCTGTGAAAGTGATATTCTGTGCACCTTGCCGATTTCAAAGCCTTTCAGCTTGATGGGCATTCCTACCTTAAGCGCCTCTGCAGATTTAAACTGGCTTGTAAAGAAGTAATTCTTGGCGAACCATCTCTGATTGGCGCCTATCAGGATTAAAATCCCTGCCAGGCCTAATATGGCCAGTAGAATGAACAGCCCTACGATCTGATCTGCGAACCTTATTTTAAACTTCATTTTAATTTAGTCTAGTTTACCGGTGTGGGGTTGTCAAGCGGAAGCTTGACGCTTTACAATTGCAGGAAAAAATAAGGAGAATCGCGTGTACTGGGAAAAAGATATTGAAACTATGGACCGCAGAGAGCTGGATAGCTATCAGCTGAATAAGCTTAATGAAACCTTACAACTGGCCGGCAGATCACCGTATTACAGATCCCTTTCCAGGAGGGAGGAGTTGAACTTTAAAGAAATCAAATCCATAGAAGAGATTAAAGAATTACCCTTTACCACAAAGAAGAACTTGCAGGACGGCTTTCCTTATGATTTCCTTGCAGTTGATTTAAAAGATGTGGTCAGGCTTCATTCATCTTCCGGCACCACAGGTAATCCTACGGTTGTGTATCACACTAAAGAGGATATAGAGACATGGGAAAACCTTATCGCACGCTGCATGTACATGACCGGCGTGAGAGAGGATGATATTTTTCAGAATATGATGGGCTACGGTCTGTTCACGGGGGGAATCGGATTCCATTACGGGGCGGAAAAACTTGGAGTCCTGACAATCCCCATAGGGCCGGGGAACAGTGCGCGTCAGATATGGTTTCTGCGCAAATTTAAAACCTCGGTTATACATATTCTGCCGAGTTATGCGCTCAGGCTCTATTCATTTTTCAATGAGATGGAGATAAATCCCAGAAAAGACTTAAATCTTAAGATTGCCTTTATCGGCGCTGAGTCGCACAGCGAAGAGATAAGAAGAAAGATTGAGGATTTATACGGTATAAAAGCCTATAATTCTTACGGGCTTTCTGAGATGTGTGGTCCAGGGGTGGCGTTTGAGTGTCCCTGCCAGAAAGGTATGCATGTATGGGAAGACCATTTCTACATGGAGATTATCAATCCTGATACCGGAAAGGTTCTTCCTGAAGGTGAGGAGGGTGAGCTCGTTTTAACGACCTTTAAAAGAAGAGCCATGCCTTTAATAAGGTACAGGACGGGTGATCTCACCCGCATTATCCCCGGCACATGCGACTGCGGCAGAACTCATAGGCGAATAGACAGGATAAAGGGAAGAACCGATGATATGCTTATAATAAATGGGGTAAACATCTTTCCCATCCAGATAGAGATGATTCTGATGAGGATTCCGGAAATCGGACACAACTACCTGATCGAAATCAGAAAAGAGAATTATATGGACAGGCTCTATATCAAGGTTGAGCTGAATGAGGAAGTCTTTATAGGAACTCTCTTTGAGCTGGAAAAATTGCAGGTCAGAATCACAGATGATTTGAAATCTGAGCTTGGGGTAACCCCCGTAGTAAAGCTTGTAGAGCCGTCCAGTCTTCCTGTATCTGAAGGCAAGGCAAAGCGAGTATATGATTTGAGAAATAATTAAAAGGAGAATAGCAATGCGATATCAGCTTTCCATATTCATGGAAAACAGGCCCGGTAAACTTGAGGCTATTACTAAAATCCTGGCACAGAACAATATAAATATCAGAGGGATTTCACTTGCAAGCGCCGGGGAATTTGGAGTGGTTAAGATTATTGCTAATGAATCGGACAGGGCTTATGAGGTATTGAAGAAAGCGCATTTTGCGGTATCAAAACGAGAGATTGTGATTGCTTTAATTAACGATACACCCGGGAGCCTGCATGATTTGCTTAAGAATCTTTCATCAAACAATATAAACGTAGAGGACTGCTACGGTATTGTTCTGGAGGAAGGAGAAAAAGCGGCCATAGTTTTAGAAGTTGAAAAGTTCCCTGAGGCTGAAAGAGTATTAAAAGCGAACAATATAACAGTCATGTCGGACACAGAGATCTGATCTATTTGACTTTTTGAAGCTTTTCTTTAATATGGGGTGCACATACAAATATAAGGAAGTAATTTTGAACAGGTTGTTATTATCAGGCAACGAAGCTATTGCACTTGGCGCCTTCGAGGCCGGAGTAATGGTAGGAACCGGCTATCCGGGCACACCCTCAACGGAAATATTGGAAAATCTCACCACCTATCCCGGCTTATACACAGAATGGTCTGTAAACGAGAAGGTAGCTTTTGAAGTAGGTATTGGCTCTGCAATATCCGGTGCCAGAACCTTAGTAACCATGAAACATGTGGGTCTCAATGTCGCAGCCGACCCGCTGTTTACCTCTTCCTATGTCGGGGTAAAGGCGGGCCTGGTTATTGTTAATGCCGATGATCCCGAAATGCATTCTTCGCAGAATGAGCAGGATAACAGAAACTATGCCTATGCGGCAAAGGTCCCGATGCTCGAACCTTCAGATTCCCAGGAGGCTAAGGAGTATACAAAAAAAGCGTTTGAAATTAGTGAGAGCTACGATACTCCGGTGATTCTGCGCACAACAACCAGAGTTTCCCATTCTAAAAGCATCGTTATTCCTCAAGCCCTTCAAGCGCGGAATAAAGCAGCTATAGGATTCGAGAGAAATCTTGAGAAATATGTTATGATTCCGGCCTTTGCAAGGTTGAGACATATTGAAGTTGAAAAGAGAATGCAGCGGCTGAAAGAGGATGTTAATAGATTTGATATTAACCGGATCGAGATAAATGATACAAAGCTGGGCATTATAACAGCAGGAATATGCTATACCTATGTGAAGGAAGTGTTTCCTAAAGCTTCAGTTCTTAAACTTGGAATAGTAAATCCCCTGCCGGCAGATTTAATCCGTGAGTTTTGTACAAAGGTAGATTCCGTGTATGTGGTTGAGGAGCTGGATCCCTATTTTGAAATTCGGATAAAAGCAATGGGCATTCAGATTGAAGGAAAAAAGTATATTCCCATAACCGGGGAGCTTAATCCTGATATTATAAGGAAATCCTTAAGAATTGCAGGTTATAAAAGCAAAAAAACATTGAAAGAAGGACTGAAAACATCCCTCAAGCTGCCGCCGAGGCCTCCCTTGCTATGTCCCGGATGCCCCCATAGAGCCGTATTTACAGTCTTTAAAAAACTTGGTCTTACAGTCACAGGAGATATAGGCTGCTATACATTGGGTGTGCTGCCTCCTTTTAACGCAATGGACACCTGTATCGAGATGGGGGGGGGCATAGGAGTTGCTCAAGGCATTGAGATTGCGCAAGGTGAAAAGCGTCATGGAAAGACCGTTGCTGTTATCGGCGATTCCACATTTGCACATTCGGGAATTACCGGGTTATTAAATGCAGCTTATAATAAACGATCTTCACTTATCGTGGTGCTGGATAACGGGACTACTGCAATGACCGGCATGCAGCCTAATCCACTCTCCGGTGAGAGGATTAATGGAGAAGAAACTATAAAGTTGGATTATAAAAAGCTGGCCCATGCAGTTGGAATCGGAGAGGATAATGTAAGGATTGTAGATGCCTATAAGCCGGAGGATATTGAAGAAGCCATCGATTCACTGCTTAAATCGAAGGCTTTATCCTTACTTGTTGTAAAAGGTCTCTGCGTGATCTTAAAGAGAAGAAGGAAAAGAGCGTAATTTATAATGAATAGTGTCTTAAACATTCTGATGGTAGGAGTCGGGGGACAGGGAATCATGATGGCAAGTGATATTCTTGCACTGGCGCTTATGTATTCAGGATATGATGTAAAAAAGAGCGAGATTCACGGCATGAGCCAGAGAGGCGGATCGGTTTTTAGCCATATTCGATACGGCGAAAAAGTCTACTCGCCGGTCATTTCCGAGGGAGAGGCTGATATTCTGTTTTCCACAGAGGAAATGGAAACAGTGAGGTGGCTTAATTATGCCGGATCTGAAAGCTGCATCATATCTACTAAAACTAAAATCAATCCTGCAGAGGTCAAAGAATATCCGCAAGGTGTGGAGGATGAGCTTAAGAAAAAATGCAAGAATCTGGTACTCGTTGATCACGAAGCCTTAAGCAGGGAAATAGGCAATATCAAATTCTTAAATGTTGCCCTTTTAGGTTTGCTCTCTACTCATATCGATGTGCCTGTGGATTCCTGGGAAAAAGCGATTGAGGAGAGAGTACCCGCGGGATCCTATGAAGCAAATTGGAAGGCATTCATAACCGGAAAAGAATATAAGACGGAGGAATCCTGATGATTTGGAATGATCATTATGAAACTATGGAGAGGGATAGACTGAAGCAGGTTCAGAGCAGAAGCCTTCGTGAGCTGGTAGAGAGGGTCTATAAAAAGGTTCCTTTCTACCGGAGAAAAATGGATGAACAGGGGGTGAAACCCTCGGATATCAATCAAATTATCGATATTGTGAAACTGCCCTTTACTACCAAGCAGGAGATGCGAGACGTTTACCCCTTTAAGCTCCTCGCTGTTGATTTGAGTGACATCGTTGAAATCCACACCTCATCGGGAACCACGGGTAAGCCCGTAGTTGATGCCTACACACTCCGGGATATTGATACATGGTCGGAGGTCATGGCGAGGACTCTATCCATGGGAGACGTAACCAGGCAAGATATCGTGCAAAATGCGTATGGATACGGCTTGTTTACAGGCGGGCTTGGAGTACACTACGGAGCCAGGCGTATCGGGGCTAATGTTATCCCCATTTCCGGAGGTAATACCAAACGGCAGCTCATGATCATGCAGGATTTCAGGTCCAATGTGCTGACCTGCACACCATCCTATTCTCTCTATCTTGCCGAAGCTGCCTTAGAAGAGGGAATCGATTTCTCCAAACTGCCCTTAAGAGTTGGCTTTTTTGGTGCAGAGCCGTGGAGCGAGGGTATGCGGAAGGAGATAGAGGCTAAGCTTCATCTTAAGGCCCTGGATATATTCGGACTCACTGAGATCATAGGACCCGGTGTGGCTCAGGAATGCATGTGTCAGGACGGACTCCACATTTTTGAGGATCACTTCTATCCGGAGATTATTGATCCGGAAACTGAAAGATTATTGCCTGAGGGAGAGAAGGGAGAGCTGGTCTTGACCACTTTAACCAAAGAAGGAACCCCTGTTCTTCGCTACAGAACACGAGATATCACATATCTAAATTACAAAACATGCAGGTGCGGAAGAACTTCAGTAAGAATGAACAGAATACTCGGCAGAACGGATGATATGCTCATTATCCGCGGTGTAAATGTGTTTCCCTCTCAAATTGAGGAGGTTCTTCTGCAGGTCGAAGGTGTTGAACCCCATTATCAATTGCTCATAGACAGGAAAGGACAGCTTGACAGTATTGAGATTCAGGTAGAAATGATCGAGAAGTTATTCTCCGATGAAATAAAGATGCTGGAGAAAACCGAAAAAAAAATAGAAAATGCTCTTTACTCTTCTTTAGGAGTTCATTCCAAAGTGAAACTTGTTGAACCTAAAAGTATTCCAAGGAGTGAAGGCAAGGCCAGGAGAGTAATCGACAAGCGGCAGGTGTAGACATTACGAGTGAGCTATAATAAATAAGGAGGATAATTATGGCTGTTAAACAGATATCTATTTTTTTAGAAAATACTAAGGGAAGGCTTGCCGATGTAACGAGGATCCTCTCAGAGGATAATATTAATATTCGAGCTCTTTCACTGGCAGATACGGCTGATTTTGGAGTATTGAGAATTATTGTGAATGAGCCTGAGAGATGCCTTAAGGTTCTTAAGACACATAATTTTGTAGCACAGGCTACTGAAATCATAGCAGTTGAAATTGAAGACCGCCCGGGAGGCTTATACAAAATTCTTGAAATCTTTGATAAGAATGATATCAATATCGAATATATGTATGCGTTTGTGGAGAAAAAAGCAGATAATGCAATTGTTATCTTTCGAATCGACGAGCCAGAGAAGGCTTACGATATATTAGAGAAAAATGCCATTCCTGTTTTATCAAGTGATATTATTTCAAATATATAATTTAAGCGTTTGGGCTTGACAATGTATCTGTATATAAATACAGTCCCTACATAAATATCTATTGAAAGGTGGAAAAATCATGAAACTTACTCGTATTATAATTTTGTGTACCGCTATTGCTGTGCTTTTAGCAGTCTTACTCACAATTGGAGGATGCAAGAAGAAACCTGCGATTGAAAGAGCACCTATTAAGGTGGGAGCTATTCTAGCAGTGAGCGGGGGGGCATCTTTTCTAGGAGCTCCTGAAGCAAAAACCCTGGAAATGATCGCAGAAGAGATTAATGCTGAAGGAGGAATCAACGGTCATAAAATTGAGCTGATCATTAAAGATTCACAGGGGAGTTCCGAAAAGGCCATCTCTTTCGCCAAGCAGCTCATTGAGGAAGAAGGGGTACTGGCCATTATCGGACCCTCGACAAGCGGTGAAAGCATGAGCATCAAGAACATCTGTGAAGATGCTAAGACAATTCTCCTCTCCTGTGCTGCCGCAGAAACCATAGTTAACCCTGTAGCTAAGTATGTATTTAAAACACCGCAGAAGGATAGTTATGCAGTCATAAGTATATTCAAAACTATGAAGAAGCTTGGAATCTCAACAATTGGTGTTGTTGTGGGAAATACCGGATTTGGAAAAGGGGGTAAGGATCAGTTGGAGAAATACGCTCCGGAGTATGGAATCGATATTGTAATCAGCGAAGTATATGATAGAGCTGCTACCGATTTAACCGGAGTGTTAACAAAAATAAAGGCAAAAGATGTTCAGGCCCTGGTCAACTGGTCGATTGTGCCGGCACAATCCATAGTAGCTAAAAATATGAAGCAGATCGGAATGGATATACCCCTTTTTCAGAGTCATGGATTTGGAAATATAAAATATGTGGAAGCGGCCGGAAAAGCAGCCGAAGGCATCATCTTCCCATGCGGGAGGCTTTTAGTAGCTGATGTGCTTCCCGATGGCCACCCTCAAAAGGCTGTGTTGAGTAAATATAAAAATGATTATGAAACAAAATATAACGAGGATGCGAGCACTTTTGGCGGTCATGCTTATGATGCATTTATGATTTTAGTTGAAGCGGTTAAGAAAGCCGGTATTGAAAAAGAAAATGTTCGGGATGCGATCGAAAATATGAGCGGCTTTGTCGGAACAGGAGGCATCTTTAATTTTTCACCAGGCGATCATAACGGCCTTGATCTTGATTCTTTTGAGATATTAACAGTTAAAGAAGGCAAATTTGTTTTATACTAGTCGCCGTGAGTTTTGAACTGTTATTTCAATACTTTCTTTCCGGTATTACAGTCGGGAGCATATATGCTATCGTAGCGGTAGGCTTTAATATAATCTACAACACAACCGGTATTATTAATTTCGCCCAGGGCGAGTTTCTGATTCTCGGGGCAATGGTAGGGATTACACTATCACCATTCTTGCCACTGCCTCTGGCAATCATCCTGGCTGTAATTCTTACTGTAATAATCGGCGCATTAATAGAAATAATTTTCATCAAATGGTTAAAGGAACCCTCGGTTTTAAGAGTGATTATTATTACTATTGGGGTTTCCATTTTAATACGAGAAGCAATGCTTCATATATGGGATGAAAAAGTCAGGGCCTTACGATACTTTACCGGTACCGAGGTTTCGTCTGTTACAATTTTTGGCGCTCATATCTCACCCCAGGTTTTATGGGTGCTCGGTATAAGCGCAGTAATCGTTATATGCTTAAATTTCTTCTTTAAATTTACACTTATAGGACGCGCCATGCGTGCATGTTCTGCAAATAAAACGGCGGCGCGCCTCTGTGGAATCAATTCTAAAAGAATGGTGACATTCTCCTTTATGCTTAGTGCGGGAATCGGTGCCTTAGCCGGTTGTGCCGTTTCTCCTCTAACCCAAACTCAGTATGATATGGGAGCATCTTTAGCCATAAAGGGATTTACTGCAGCGATTTTGGGGGGATTGGGCAACAGTATGGCCGCTGTGGCTGCGGGACTCATTATAGGACTGCTCGAAGCCTTCAGTATCAGCATTTTGCCCCTGGCCTATAAGGACGCTGTTGCAATTGCTCTTCTGCTGATAATACTCTTTTTCAGGCCAAGCGGCTTATTCGGCAGCCGGGAAAAAAGTGCATTAAAGGAATATTAAATTCTATGAATAAGAAGATATATATTCCTGTTATCGCACTCGTGCTCCTGGTTATTGTTATACAGCTCATTATCCATGCAAGTGATGCAGCCTACTATCTAACCCAACTTACAATGTCAGCCTACTATGTTTTAGTAGTTATCGGTTTATGTTTGCTCATGGGGTATGCGGGTCAAATTTCCTTAGGCCAGGCCGGTTTTTTCGCAATCGGCGGATACATATCGGCTGTATTAACAACTTATAATCTCCTCCCCTATTCTGATTCAGGCATCATTAAATTTTTTAGTAAGCTGCGCATGGTTATAGAAAGGCAGGATCTATATGGAAACAGGCTGCTCTCATTTTCTCCCTGGGTCGGCTTTTTTGCTGCTGTCGCGATTACCGTAATTATCGCCCTCCTGATTGGTATTCCGGTGTTAAAGCTTAAAGGCCACTACCTGGCCATGGCTACTTTAGGTTTTGGATTGATCATTTACAGAATTGTATTAGGAACGGCGATCTTCGGAGAAGCGGATGGTGTCTCAGATGTGCCGGGATTTGTTTTGATTCCAGCCTGCGCTTTGGAGGTAAATGGAAGCATCTCTTTACGCATACAGAATTACTACATTGCCTGGTTTATAGTAATCTTAGGAATGATAATTTCAGTGAATCTCATCCATTCAAGGGTTGGCAGGGCATTACGATCCATACACGGCAGTGAAGATGCCGCAAACGCTATGGGTGTGAATATATCCAAATATAAGTTATACACCTTTATACTGAGTGCAGTATTAGCGGCCATCGGCGGGGTCTTCTTAACCCATTACAACGGCAGTATCGGACCATCCGAAGCAACATCAATGAAATCTATTCGGTATGTTGCCATTGTTGCAGTGGGAGGCATGGCCAATATTTGGGGCACTCTTATTATGGGTGTTCTATTGAACTTTCTCTCTCTGCGAGGATATTTCGGCACTTATGATGATGCGGTCTTCGGTGCGATATTCATCATTATCATGCTTTTTGCTCCGCAGGGATTGCTTAAGATATCACAACTGCAAAAGATTTGCACATATTTTAAATCGAGAAACAAGGGCCATGAAAGAGCTTCTCCTTGAAATAAAAAGATTGGATCGATTTTTTGGCGGACTTCAGGCTGTACGAGATGTCAGTTTTTCAGTCTTAAAAGGTATGGTAAAAGCAATTATCGGTCCTAACGGAGCAGGTAAAACAACCCTTTTTAATTTGATCTCAGGCTACCTCAAGCCTCACTCCGGGTCCATTATTTTCCGGGAGCAGTCAATCACGGGCTGTAAGCCGCACAGGATAGCAGAGCTGGGGATCTCGCGCACCTTCCAGACAACAAAATTATTCTTGCAAATGACCGTTTTAGAGAATGTTATGGTTGGCAGACATACTAAGACAAATTCGGAATTCCTTTCCGCCCTATTGAACCTGCCCCGGACCTGGAGGGAGGAAAAACAAATAAAAGAAAAAGCAGTAGAGATTCTTGAGATTCTAAGCTTAACAGATATTAAAGATGAATATGCTGCAAATCTCTCCTTTGGACAGCAGAGATGGGTTGAATTTGCCAGGGCTTTAGCCTTAGAGCCCGAGCTTTTGCTCCTCGATGAGCCTGCGGCCGGGCTCAATATTTATGAAACCCAAGAAATTGCAGACCTTATTTTAAAAATAAGGGAGTGGGGAATCACTATCCTCTTAGTTGAGCACGATATATCAATGGTCATGGATATATCAGATGAAATTATTGTATTGAATTATGGTCAGAAGTTTGCTGAAGGCAAGCCGGAAGATATCCAAAAAAATCCTGAGGTGATAACAATTTATCTGGGTGAGGATAATGCTTAAAATACTGAATCTTGAGGCCGGATACGGCAAATTGCGGATTTTAAAGAGCGTTTCCCTCCACGTAAATCCCGGCGAGATCGTTACCATAATCGGTCCGAACGGAGCAGGTAAAACCACCCTGCTTAATACTATATCAGGGATTATCAAGACAAGAAGCGGTAAAATCGTGTTTAATAAGCAGAATATTCAACAAACTGCTGCCGAAACTATCGTTTCCATGGGATGTTCTTTGGTTCCGGAGGGAAGACAGGTATTCAACACATTGACGGTTAAGGAAAATCTCATGCTTGGGGCTTATCTTCAGTTCAAAAATGGTAATAAAAAAAAGATAAAATTGGAGCTTAAAGAGGTTTTAAAGCTCTTTCCTGTGCTTGAAGAGCGAGAGCATCAATTAGCAGGAACACTCTCCGGAGGTGAGCAGCAGATGCTTGCCATCGGGAGAGCTTTAATGGCCAGTCCGAGGCTCTTAATGATGGATGAACCGTCTATGGGACTGGCGCCTCTAATTGTGAAAGAAATATTTGAAACAATTGTAAGACTAAAAGACAGCGGCATGACAGTTCTTTTAATCGAGCAGAACGCTCGCCTGTCATTGGGCATTGCTGATAGAGGGTATGTATTGGAGACAGGTCAGATAGTTATTGAAGGAACAGTTCGGGAATTACTCAATAATCATGATGTTCAACGTGCCTATCTCGGAAAAGATTATAAGGGAATAGATGAATAAAGGGGGAAGATATGATTCATAACAGGCAATATGAAACACTGCCCCGTGAAGATATAGAACAGCTCCAGATAGAACGGCTGCAAGCCAGCTTGAACAGAGTATACAGAAATGTGTCTTTTTATAAACGCACCTTTGATGAGTATAAAATAAATATTGAGAAGATAAAAAGTATCTCTGATTTAGGAAATATTCCTTTTACCACCAGAGAGGATTTAAGAAAGAGTTATCCCTATGATATGTTCGCTGTGCCCTTAAGGGATATTGTGAGGATCCATTCCACATCAGGAACCACAGGAAAACCGATTGTTGTGGGATATACTAAGAACGATCTTCGGAACTGGACAGAATGTACAGCCCGTCTCTTGAAAGCAGCCGGCATTACAGAGCATGATGTTGTTCAAATTGCCTTTGCCTACAGTCTCTTTACGGGAGGATTCGGTTTTCATCAAGGAGCAGAGCTTATAGGCGCTTCAGTTATCCCTTCTTCAACAAGTACGATTGAAAAGCAGATTCTAATTATGAGGGATTTTAAGACAACTGCATTAATTTGCACGCCCAGTTATACTCTAAATATCGCCTCAGCATTGCACGATATGGGTATACACCCGGAACAGCTTTTCTTGAAAGTAGGGCTCTTTGGTGCAGAGCCCTGGAGCGAAAATATGCGCAGTCAAATAGAGGAAAGCCTGCATATACCTGCACTGGATAATTACGGATTAACTGAAATAATTGGACCCGGTGTTGCCGGGGAATGTGAGGCAAAATCAGGACTTCATGTTAATGAAGACCATTTTATAGTAGAAACTATAAATCCTAAAACATTAAAACCCTGTCCTATTGGAGAAGAGGGAGAATTAGTTTTCACAACCATTACAAAAGAAGGATTTCCACTTATTAGGTATCGGACCGGCGATATAGCATGCCTGATTGAAGGAGAATGCACATGCGGAAGATCGCTCATCAGGATTAGCAGGATTACCGGAAGAACTGATGATATGATTTTCTTTGGAGGGAAGAAAATTTTTCCCTCTCAGATAGAAGAAATACTCCTGGAGGTAGAGGGGACTACCCCTCATTATCAGATAGTGCTTGAAAGAGAGGATGGTCAGGACATAATGGAGATTCAAGTAGAAATGTGTGAACGAATAACTTCAATTGATGAATTAAAGAATCTAGAGTACTTGAGGGATAAAATAGTCAAGCGGATCGAGATGAATTTAGGCTTTCAGGCGAAAGTAGTACTGGTTGAACCGAAATCCCTGATGCGTTCCCGTGGAGAAAAAGTAAAAAGGGTTGTGGATAAGAGGACAATAGGGGGATAGATTATCCTCCCATAAGATCCAGAAGGTCACTGTCATAGGTTGCTGCTTCGCTTAAGACCTCTGAAATAGTGGCAATTACCTCCTGATTTATACTTTTTCTCACCTTTTCAAACTCCCCGGCTTCTACAACCCTGCCCTGTTTAAGAATAACCAGGTAATCGGCGATCATTGAAGTTAAATGGGCATCGTGGGTGACAGCAATGATGGTGCATCCTTTGTCTTTCAATTCCTTGATCATCTGCATCATATTTTCGAGCATGGCATGATCAATTGAAGGAGTTGGATCATCGAGGTAAACAATCGCAGGATCGAGGATAATGGCACGGAGAAAAGAAACTATCTTGCGTTCGCCCAAGGAGAGCTGTGCCGGTCGTAATTTCACCGAATCATCGAGATTCATGATTTCTAAAAGGGTGTTAACTTTATGAGTTATTTCCCGGCTTGAGAGTTCGCGATGATGTAACTGCAGGGGCAGGGCCAGGTTGTCAAATATGGTTTTGTTAGCCCAAAGAGCGGCGTCCTGGAACATGAAACCGTTCATTTTGCGAAAACTGAGCAGTTTTTTTTCCGAGAGTCTGAAGAGGTTCGCCTCCCGGAGATAGACTTTCCCTCTGTTAGGAACAGTTATTCCTGCAGCTACTTTAAGGAGAGTGCTTTTCCCGCATCCGGAAGGCCCCATAATGACCGTGCTCTTTCCGGCAGGAAAGGTCACATCCGCCTTGTTCAACACTTTAAAGTCCTGAGACAGGACAGTAACTTCTTTTAATCGGATCAATGCATCCATAAACATCCTATAAATAGTAGATTAAGGTGATGATCGCATCCGCCAGGATGCAGAGCACAACTCCCTGTCCGACTGCCTTGATGGCAATTTGAGGAATCTCGGTAGAGGACATCTGGACTGTAAATCCCTGGTAGATAGCTACAAATGAGATGATTATTCCAAAGACAAGGCTTTTAATAAGGGAGGAAATAATATCCACTACCTGGATGGAAGTCAGAAGGTTCCCAAAATACTCTCTGAATTGTATGGGCTGAATGAATTGTGTAACGATAAAGGATCCGAATAAACCGAAAAACTGGAAATAAATCGTAAGCAGGATCATGGAGACAATAACTCCGAGAAATCGCGGTACAACCAGATATGAGATCGGATTGATTCCTATGGACAGATAGGCCTCAATTTCATGAGAAATCACCATATTACCCAGCTCTGTGGCAATAGCCGTGCCGGAGCGGGCAATGATAATAAAAGCGGTAAGAATGGGACCCAGCTCCCGGATAATGACAATAATCAGTATCGTATATATCAGTTTTCCCTGGCCGAACCTGGGTAGAATAGAGATTCCCTGTACGATAATAACCGCACCCAGGGATATGGAAATCAGTGAAATAATACTGACAGCTTCCACACCGGTAAACAGAACCTGCATAATAAACACGCGGAAACCTACCTGTTTGTGCTTAAGAAAGAGCAGGGATTCTTTTAAAATATTTAATAGGAAGCCTGTGGCATATAGGAATTCTTTGAGCTTGTGATTAAACCATCTGCCCAACTTAATGATCATGCCGGGTAGTTGAATAGCATATTATACCAATAATTTCAATATTAAAATTCTGAAAGGTTGCTTAGTGTTTCCGATAATAGAAGAAGATTGACATGTGGATATTCAAGTTTTAGATTGAAAGGACAATTATGCTTCAAACCTATTCCTTAAGCGAGATGACAATTATCAGCCCACTGAAGCATCTTAATAAGAGCAGCCTGAAAATTGAACGGAATCTGATAGTAGAGATAGGGAAAACGGCTGACTTCAACCTTAAACTTGAAGATGGAATGTTTCTTTATCCTGCCCTGATCAATATTCACGATCATTTACGGGGGGATTACCTTCCCAAAATAGGACCGAAACAGGGGGATTACTATCTGAACTGGTCCTACTGGGAAAAGGATCTCCGGGGCTCAACAGTTCTTAACGAGAGATCGAAAATCCCGGTGGAGGATGCCTACCGGCTGGGAGCATATAAAAACCTCTTTTCCGGCGTTGTTACAGTCAACGATCATTTTCCTCATGAGTATAATGAACCCTTCATTCCCTTTCTGCCTATCAGGGTGATCAGTAATTATACTTTAGCCCATGAATGTTCCTCATTTGATCTTAAGTGGGGAGATGGTATTGAAATCGAACACAAAAGGGCGGTAGAAAGGAATTTTCCATTCATTACACATCTTGAGGAAGGATTTGATGAAGAATCCCAGGGGGGAATTGATATACTGGAAAGCTTGAATTGTTTGGATAATCATGACATATTTGTACATTGTATTGGTTTTTCGGAGCAGGATATTAAAAAAACCAGGCAGGCAGGCGCCTCAGTGGCCTGGTGCCCGGCCTCAAATCTGTTCATGTTTAACCTGACCTGTAAAATACGAAAGATTATAAGCTCGGGAATTAATGTGTGTATAGGTACAGACTCCACGCATACGGGTTCTATTAATCTATTGGAAGAAATGCGATTTGCAAGAAGAATCTATAGGAAGATGTATGGAGAAGATCTGGATGCCAGGCTCATTACCAATATGGTAACTGTTAATCCGGCAAAAGCCTTCCGGATGAGCGAACAGACCGGAAGAATTGAACAGGGGAAATTGGCTGATATATTGATTATAAAACCGCGAAAATCCGATCCCTATGAAGCCCTGGTGGAGGCTGAAATTGAAGATATCGACCTACTCGTATGGGAGGGTACTCCTATTTACGGTTCAAAGTATTATGAAGAGCTGTTTAAATTAAGGGATGTGGAATATACTCAAGTTAAGATGTGCGGCAGGGAAATGCTGGTTAAAGGCGATCCTATGGGATTGCTGAAAAAGGTTCGGAAAGCAGTGGGGTTCAAGAAAACACTTGATTATATGCCCCTGGGCGATTAGCATAAAGTAGGAGTAGGATAGGTGTCACCCAAAGCGATACAGTACAATGCAAATTCGATTATTTTCTTCAAGGGCGATGTGAGCGAAAAAATATACATCTTAAAATCCGGGAAAGTCAGTCTTAACTATACGGATATCGAAACAGGACAGGAGATCCATGATCTTATTAAAACAGGTGAATTTTTTGGCGTTAGATCAGCTTTAGGCCGGTACGCCCGGGAAGAAACGGCATTAGTTTTGATGGATTCCAATGTCATTGCTTTCAGTGTACCGGAATTTGAACAGCTCTCCTCCCAAAATACACGTATCGTCATAAAAATGCTTAAAGTCTTTTCTACCCAGCTTCGCCGCATACATAAACAGGTTCAAAATATGATTTACTCACAGGAACAGGTCAAACCTGAAACCGGCCTGTACAGGATCGGTGAGTACTACATTAAAAATAACCGCTATACCCAGGCTCTATATGCCTATAAGAGGTATCTAACCTATTATCCGTCAGGAGAGTATGCTGCAGATGTAACCAGAAAAATTGAGAGGGCCGAAGAAAACCTTCAGAAATACGGTCAGGGAAGGGGCCCGGCGGAAGCTGCTGCCGGTTCACCCCAGGAAATCGAGAAACCCGCAAAATCCAGGGAACTGGCCGGACTGGCTAAATTGTATTACAATGCCGTAAGCCTTGTGAGTCAGCAGAAGTATCAGGAAGCCTTCGGGGAGTTCAAGAAAATCGCTACCGCCGGGGAAGATGAAGAGTACGTAGCCAAGGCTCAGTTTGAGATAGGACGCTGTCTCTACTACCTGCAGCAGTACGATACGTGCATAAAGTCTTTCACAGCGCTGATTCAGAGATATCCCAAACACCCGGAACTGGCAGAGGCTCTATTCTTTGTGGGAAAGTGTTATGAAGATAAGGAAGAAAGACAAAAAGCCAAAGGCTTCTATACCAAGATACTGACCTTGATAAAAGAAGAGGATCCTCTCTATAGAAAAGTGAAAAAAGCCGTAAGGGAGCTTGAGGGAAGCTAGATATGAACACTGCTAATACGATGTTTGACCGCTTTAAGGTGTCCTTTCAGAAGGGTGATGTAATCTTCTGTGAATATGAACCTGGAGATAATTTTTATCTGATACAGGCAGGAAGAGTTCAGATCGTTAAAATTATGGGAGAAATTGAAAAAAATATTGCTGTTCTCCAACCAGGTGAAGTTTTTGGTGAGATGGCCATACTGGAGGAAGCTCCCCGTTCAGCTACCGCCATCGCTTTAGACCCGGTAACGGCATTGGAGTTTAATCAGGAGAATTTCGAGATTCTCATGCAGGGGAATCCCCAGATTGCACTGAAGCTGTTGAAGCTTTTTTCCAACAGGATCCATGATCAGAAGAGAAAGTTTATGATCCTCACACTTGATGATGTGGAGGCTAAAATAGCCGATGTCTTCCTGATGCTGGCTGAAAAAGAGCCTCCTTCAGATACAGACTCAGAAAAGATTGAATTTAAAACTACAGTGGATGATATTGCCCACTGGGCTGCAATATCCCCGGCGAAATGCCGTGAGGTCATTAACCACTTTGTCAATCAACGCCGTGTTGAGCTTTTACAGGATAGGATTGTGGTTAAGAATATCAATGATTTTGCCCGCTTTGTAAGCACTCGCAGGAGGCGCCAGGAGCACCAGTAGAAATTCTAAAACTAGATATTTTTAACATTTATGCAGATTTTGGCTTGACATAGTAACCCTGGCATTATAATAATTCATAACTAAATTAAAGGAGGTTTTTATGAAGAAACCACTAATCATAGTTATTGTTGTAGTACTGGTAATTGCTGTGGCCTTGATTCTTTATTTTACTTTAAGGCCAAAACCAGCAGTAGTGAAGGTCCCGGTAAAGATGGGCGCCCTGGTTCCCCTGACCGGAGCTTTATCTGAGTTCGGGGGCGGCTTTAGAAAGGCCGGCGACCTGGTAGTGAAGCAGTTCGAGGAAGCGGGCTTCCCCATTGAGCTGAAGTACGGCGACACGGAGACTTCCGCCATCCCGGGCGTGGAAGCGGCCCGCATGCTGGTGGACGTGGAGAGGGTAGTTGTTCTGATTGGCGCGGCTGCAAGCGGCGTAAGCACACCTGTTGCGGAATCGGTGGCCATTCCCAAACAGATACCTCAAATCTCCAACGCATCGACCTCTCCCTTGCTCACCGTGCTCCCGGCAGACGAAGGGAAGGATTTCTTCTTCCGGACCTGTCCCTCGGACGCCCTCCAG
>JAUWZD010000083.1 GCA_030615505.1 Spirochaetales bacterium
TACCCCTTCGGCAAGACCATAGTAACCCTTTCGGAGCTGGATGACGGTCGTTACTACTATACCCGGGATGGATTTGTGGGTGTTGGGGAGAGTGAGCTCAGGCGCTACGGTTTTGACGGAGAGGAAAAAGCCGGTATAAAGGGATGCAGAATCCGGCGCTTTGCCGCTGCATTTGACATCGATGGGGATAAGTTCTACTTTTTTGATGCCGATAGCAAGAAGCTCTACCGCTGCAGGACCTGGTGGGATTAATGATGCGCAGATTATCAATCCTGGTAACTGTTTTTCTTATACTGACAATTTTGAGCATTTTCTCCCAGTCACAAGGGCAAAGAACAATTTCCCGACGGCTCTATATCTTTATAGAGGGTAAAACGGGAATCAGCCTCAAAGAGGAGGGTCTTTTAAGACAAACCCTCATTCTGGGGATTACCGGCTCCGGCCCCATAGTAGTGATAGAAGCTAAACAGAAGCAGCCTGTTCCCGAGCAGGATATAGATAAAACCGACTTTGCCGCAGAGAGGGGAGCCGATGTATGGCTGGAGGTGCTGGCCTCCGCAGAGAGAGGTACAGCCAGTATAGAGGCAAGACTCTTTGATATTAAGTCCGGCGCGATCCTTTTTGAAAAATCCTTTCAGAGCGAACTGAATGTCAGCCGGCTGGAGGAAGGCTTCTGGAATGAGCTGGTTTGGGATCTGATAAGGTATCTGGAGCCGGCCTCTCAGCAGATCGTTCAGGGAGATATAAAGGGGGTGGAGGAGATTCGGGTAATTGAGCATCCTAAAGGCGTAGAAGTTACCCTGGAGGCTATTCCCGGAACCCGTATAACGGGTTTCGGCAGGGAGCTCTATATAGTGGATGAGTCCGGGTCTCTTAAGCTGGAAGCAGTTCCTTCCGCTACTTACTGCATAGAGGCCAGACATTGGAAGTATTACCCGGATAAAAAGTCCCTTTACCTGAGGCGTGAGCCTGAAACAATTTCTTTTCAACAAATACCGGGTTCTAAACTTGGACTTGAGTTCATAAGCAACATGCATAATGACAATGGGATAGGTGTTCTCTATTATCTCCTTCCCAATTACTTTTATGCCAATTTCCGCTTTGTCAATTCCTTTTTCAGTATCATGCCTCCCTTTGTTAATAAAGACCGGGATGAGTGGTTCACACGGAATCTGGAATTCAGCCTTAGTGTGGGCAGCTATATCAATTCCCCGCTTGCGGTAGCCAGGTTCGCCTTTACCGCCGGAGGTTTTGTACGCTTTTCATTCCCTGAGGGGCATAGTCCACGTTTACATCCCGTTTTCCCGTATGGCTGGACAGCGGCATCCATTATGGAGATTTCCACTTCACCGCGCTTCCGGTTCTATTTAGAGTGGGCGCCGGAAATTTATTTTTACATACCATACGACTCTGATCCGGAAGGCCCGTATGAGCATTATAACCGGGAGCCATGGGAGAATTTAACTCAATTGAAGGGGTTGGGCCTGGCCGTCAGATTCGGCAATGTACACCTGGGCCTGAGATACCAGTTTTAGATGAATAAGCTGGAGGAGATAATGTATCATTGCACCGTTATATATGCTCCCGCTCAAGGTGAGATAAGCAAAATTGTAGATACCGTAAAAGAATCACTGGATAAACGCAAGTACTCAATTTCCGTCAAGGAGGCTGCCCATGCCTCCATACCCGATATTGCGGCCGCAGATTTGATTCTGCTGGGTTCAGGCCCGCAGGGGGAGGGACAGGGGTCTATTCACTCCGATTTCTCAGAGATTATAAGGGCCCTGAAGGGAGTCAATCTGGCCGGGCGAGTGGCAGGCATATTTGCCACAGAAAGCGAGAAAACCCTTGCCGATTTTAAAAATGCACTGAAAGATTCTGATGTTACTCTGAATAAAGAAAATCTATTCTTCGTTGAAGGTAATAAAATAGATAAAAAACTTATAAAAAAGTGGCTGAATAGACTGTCAGCACAGGTTGAGGAGAAGGTTGATGGCTGATGATTATGATCTTGACAGGGCGATCCGTAAGATCCCGAATTTCCCCAAACCCGGGATTCTCTTCTACGATATTACAGGAATTCTGACTAAGCCCGATGCCTTCCACTACTGCATAGAGCAGATGTCCCAATACTCCCGGAATTTAAGTATCTCAGGAATCGCTTCGGTTGAATCCCGGGGATTTGTATTTGCCTCCCCCCTGGCGCATATGCTCAAACTGCCCTTAATACTTCTGAGAAAGAGAGGGAAGCTTCCCGGTGAGACTTACAGTGTCCGTTTCACCTTAGAGTACGGAGAAGATCAGATTGAGGTACATAAAGCGGACATTACAGACGGTCAGAAGATACTGCTGGTTGATGATCTCATTGCCACAGGCGGCACCTTAAGGGCAGCCTGTGAGCTGTTGGAACAGGGGGGAGGCCATATTGAGGGTATCTTCGCAGTTGTCGGTCTGTCCTTCCTTAATTACGAGAAGATCCTTAAAGGATATCCGGTAAAGACCCTTGTTCAATACCAGGGCGAATAGTTATATTTTCTAGCAGATTCTGGGCAGCAGCAGACCCCTGGGAAGATCCAGCACTCTTCTTCCCCCCACAGTGGTTTCCAGGATGACCATGCCCGGATACGCGGATGTGGCCCTGCCCACAATGCAGGCTTTTTGGCCCAGGGGTTTCGAGTGGAGCAGTTCTAAGGCTTTAGAACCGGCATTTTCTGAAACCACGGCTATCAGCACACCCTCGTTAGCGATTTCTAAAACGTTTAGGCCCAGAATATCCGCTGCCGCGGCGATTTTCTTTTCTATTGGAAAATTGCTTTCCACTACCTCCAATCCGAAGCTGCGGCTTTCTGCAATCTCATTCAGGATTGCCGCAGCCCCCCCGCGGGTGGCATCTCGCATAAAGCGAAGCTCTTCCCCCAGGGAGCATAGAGACCGGCAGAGGGGGTAGAGCGAAGCACAGTCAGAGCTAAGACTGGAGGCTATCTTTAGAGATTCACGGGCCGCTAAAACAGTGATTCCGTGTGCCCCTAAAGGCGCTGAAACTAAAATAGTGTCTCCCTCCCTGATGCGAGACGGCGAGAGGTTAAAAGATATAATGCTCTCTCCTACACCTGCTGTGTTAATATAGATGCCTCCTCCCTTGCCCGAAGGAACCACTTTAGTATCCCCGCTTAAGATTTTAACATGGGCATCTTCAGCAGCTTTCTTAATGGAGTGTAAGACTTTTTTTAACTCCCCTATAGAGAAACCTTCTTCAATAACAAAGGCCAGTGTCAGATAACGGGGCTCAGCCCCACAAACGGCCAGGTCATTGCATGTTCCAAACACTGCCAGGCTGCCGATGTTTCCGCCGGGAAAGAAAGGCGGATCCACAACATAAGTGTCAGTCGTGATAAAAGCTCTTCCCTGCAGGGAAAAACAGCTCGAATCACTGAGCTCCGGAAAATCCCGGCCCTGGAAAAATGGATAGATTACCTTTTCTATAAGTTCTTTAGAAAGAGCCCCGCCGCTGCCGTGCTCCAGGCTGATATGCGTATGTTTCTCTTCATGCTTCATACAGGAAGCTCTCTATAGCGAAAGTTTGCAGCACAACTACCCTCTGAGGATACCATGCAGGGTCCGACGGGCTTATCAGGCGTACAGTTTTTACCGAAGAGGGAGCATTGATTCGGCAGGGCCTTGCCCTGTATAACCTGGGCGCAGATGCATCCCGGGGGTTCAAAATTCCGGATCTCCGGAAGCCCAAAGCGGATACCAGCGTCAAAATCCATATATTTTGCCTTTAATCTCATGCCGCTCAGTGGGATAATGCCTAATCCCCGCCAGAGCTCATCTGAGGGTTGAAGCAGGCGATTCATGATCTCCCGCGCCCTGGGATTACCCTCCCTGCGAACGGCCCGAGGATAAGCATTCTCAACTTTGTTTTCGCCCGCCCTGAGCTGCTTGAGAATGGACAGTATTCCGCCTAGAAGGTCTATCGGCTCAAATCCGGTTATCACCCCCGGAACACCGCCCGGTTTTTCCAATAAGCGGTAGGGCTCAAGCCCGAGTATAACGGATACATGCCCGGGCAGCAGAAAGGCATCGAAGTTTCTGTCAGGGGAAGATAGAAGGGCCTGTAAAGCAGGGGGAACCGTTTTAAAGGCCGGATAGAGAAAGAGATTGTGAATTCCCTGTTCAAAGGCGCGCAGAAATACAGAGGCAATGGTGGGGATAGTTGTTTCGAAGCCGATTCCCAAAAATACAATAGGTTTTTCACCGGACTGAGCCATACTGATGAGATCACTCGGGGAGTAGATAATGCGCACCCTGCCGCTGCCAATATAACGGGAAAGAGATATCCCTCCGGATCCGGGGACTTTAAGCATATCTCCAAATGTAGCCAGGGTAAGCTCCTCTTCTTCGAGCAGGGACAGGGCATTGTCAACATACCCCGCAGGTGTTACACAAACCGGACAGCCCGGGCCCGAGATCATTGTGATATTATCAGGTAGAAAGGAGTGGATACCAGAGCGGCGAAGGGACACGGTGTGAGTGCCGCAGACTTCCATGATTTTAAGCTCACGGCCAATGTCTTCTGCAGCTTTTTGAATCTCTCCGATCAGTGCTTTAGCAAGATTCCGGTCGTGCAGTTCCTCCTTAAGGACTATTAACAAATGGCAGTACCTGGTGATTCCGACATGGCCTTGAAAAGCTCCAGCCTCTCTTTTGCTTCCTCAAGGTCAAGGGCTTCAATAGCAAAACCCGCATGCACAATTACATAGTCCCCGGGTTTGGGGTTTTCTATTAGAGAGACATCTATATCTGTCTCCAGATTGTCCTGTCTTACTAAGGCTTTACCGTCTTTGTATATGTGCACAATCTCCATGGGTACGGCAATACACATAATTCCCTCCGGGTTATAGCTTACTCTTTATCAGGTTTAAAATAAACCTGTCCAATGGCAATTCCTCCGTCTCCGGGTGGAATTGACGTATTCGTATAGACCTGAAAGCCTTCCCTCTTTAGTGCGGGAAGCAGAAGCTCCCTGAGGAGTATGTTCTGAAATACTCCCCCGGAGAGCGCAAGATCATTTAAGCCGGTCATTTTTCTTAAAATACGGGCGCCCTCTAAGGCAGACTCAGCCATAACTCTATGGAATAGAAAGCTTAAAGCTGCCGTATCTTCCGGCCTGTAGTTGAAGGCTAGATGGCGAAGCACTGGACGAATATCCAGATAGAACGGCTCAGAGGAGCCTGCCGGTGGAATGAGGGAAAAAAGCCGCTCTGCAGTCTTTTCCCCCGCTGGTGAAGGATCAGCAGAAAATGCTCGAAGTGCAATTCCCTCCATGCGGATGGGTCCCTCTCCCTCATAACTGACCATCTCCACCAGACCTAAAAGGGCTGCTGCTGCATCAAAAATTCTCCCTGCAGAGGAACTGATAGGGCTGTTAACCTTTTTCTTTATCATATCCAGGAGAGTCTCAATATCCATTGGCTCAAGTGTTGAGCGTGAAGAGATCACAGCTTTCAACTCATCCTCCGGTACTATTCCGGCCAGCAGGGCTAAGGTAATCCGAATCGGATGTTTTATTGCCGCCTCCCCACCGGGCAGTGGAAAGGGAATGTAACACCCCAGGCGCTTGAAGCCGGAGCGGCTCGCATAGAGGAACTCCCCTCCCCACATGGTTCCATCACTCCCGTACCCGGTCCCGTCAAAGGCCAGACCGATAGCTTCAACGAGCTGGTGCTCAGCCATAACGGATAGCAGATGAGCGTGATGGTGCTGTACGCCAATTTTATGTTCTATACTGCTTTTTTGAGCCCACCGGGTTGAATGGTAAAGGGGGTGCAGGTCATATATAAGCACTTCAGGCTGAACATTAAAGAGGGAAAGAATTTTGCTGATCTGATACTCAAAGTCTCTCCGGGTTAAGGGGTCTTCAAGGTCTCCCAGATAGGGGGCCAGATAGATATCCTGTTTCCTGGCTAAGGCTGGAGAGCTCTTTAAATCTCCCCCCACTCCTAAAGCTATTCTATCAACAGGAGACTTAAGTGTGATGAGACGCGGCACGTAACCCCTGGAGCGGCGAAGCAGGACCTTGCCCCCTTTCTGACCTGTCCGAATGACGGAATCATCCGTTCTAAATATTATGCGGCGATTATGATAGAGGAATAAGTCTGCGATATCCTCTAATTTCTTAAAAGCCTCATCAGGCTCCGTAACAATAGGCTCTCCTTTCAGATTTCCCGAAGTCATGATCAGGCTGCGGTAAGAGATTTCAATTTCCGGGTGGTGGAAGAGTAGAAGATGCAGTGGCGTATATGGGAGCATAATGCCAAGAGTGCCTGTATGTGACACCTGTTTGAGATATGCCGGAGCATCGCTGCAGAGTGGAAATATCATAATAGGACTGATGAATGAGTTAAGAAGAGTGAAATCTTCCTCGTCAATCCGGCAGAGCTTTTCTGCTTCGGTTAAACCGGCAAGCATAACGGCAAATGGCTTCCGTTCCCGCTCCTTGTCCCGCCTGAGACGAACCATGGTTTCCTGGTTCTCCGGTACTGCGGCTAAGTGGAATCCGCCTATTCCCTGTATTGCAATAATTTTTCCTTCCTGCAGGGCTCTAATGGTCCGGATAAGAGGATCTTCCGGTATGTCTTCTCTATGTACGGTTTGCAGGCGAAGCTGAGGACCGCATTTCCGGCAGGAGTTTGTCTGGGAGTGAAAGCGTCTGTCCATCGGGTCGGTATATTCCTTGAGGCAGTCCGGACACTGGGGGAAATCTATCATTGAGGTGGTCTCCCGGTCAAATGGAGTATCTTCTACGATAGAGTAGCGGGGACCGCATTGAGTACAGGTAATGAATGGATAGAGATATCGTCTGTTAGACGCGTCCAGCAGTTCCTCTCTGCATTCCGGGCATATGGCTAAATCAGGTGGAATCGGAGGAAAATTATAGGTTGTGGCCTGACTTCTCATTATACGAAAATTGGTATCCCCGGTAGATGGAACATCCTGAACTGTTGTTTTCTCAATCAGGGCAGCTTTGGGAAGCATTTTTTTTAGAAGCCCTGGGAACTTAAGCAAGGCATCTTTTTTCCCCTCAATCTCGGCCATAACCTCGGATCTTTGGTTGAGCACAAAGCCGGTTAATCCCAGGGTGACAGCACATCTATATACGGTTGGCCTGAAGCCCACACCCTGGATAATACCGCGGAATATATACTGCTGCCGGATTGAGTTTATCTGCAATTTGCAAATCCCCCCGTGATTAATACCATTTAAGACCCGAATATATCAACCACCTGGCTGCAGCCCAGGCACGCACTATCTGACTTGAAATTGCATTCATACGATTGACCTAAGGATTCTTCTTTAGTAAAGTTTCCATATGAAAAGAGTTATATTAGAGGCGGCTGATCTGGATGGATATCTAAGCGATACTGACAAACAGATTATTGCAGAAATGGATGAAAAGTATGCTGAGGCTATGAAAGTATATACAGAGATCTCTGAGAACGGCGGAGATCCTGCTAAGGATAAGCTCATTTCCCTGTACGATGAAATGGGAAAGATGATGCAGAATATCACAAAAAATGAGCCCAATATCCACGTGTACTCCTTTGAAACTCCTCAGGCCATTCATGGCGAAGCCTCCCGGTTAATAGCCAAGCTGCGCAATGTACGCACAGAAAATCCTGAATTTGTCTATTACACACAGAGGGCATATGAGCTTCTGTTCAATCTGGCTTTTGGCAGCTCCGATCCCCAGAAGAAGAATTATATGTTTATTAAAACCCCTGTGGATATTCCTGTACAGAACTATGCTGTACATAAGATCCCCGATATCGATGATAAGGTAAGAGGCAGTGTTATGTGCGTCATGCTGAGGGCGGCGCTTCTGCCTTCCATGATTGTCTCTAAGGAATTACAGGAATATTCTTCCGACAACTACGTAACCCCCTTTGCCCTGTTCAGGATCCAGCGTGATGACAGCAAGGAAGAGTATAATATGGCTTATATCCTGGACCTGGAAAAATCTTATTTCGATCTTGAGCTCCTTAATGGGAGAGATCTTTTTTTCGCCGATCCCATGAACGCTACAGGAGGCAGCCTTGTCACAATTGTGAAATATCTTCAGGATCAGGGAGTAAAGCCCAAGTCTATTAAATTTCTTAATGTAATATCAGTACTTAAAGGCTCATTAAGAATCGTCAGAGCTATAAAAAATGCAGAAATTTATACTCTCTGGATGGATCCAAGCTTGAATACTAAGGCTTACATTCTTCCGGGTCTGGGTGATGCCGGTGACAGGATAAATGGCGCCGACAAGCCGGATCAACCCCGTAATATTATACAACTTATTGCGGATTACGGAGCCGGTATAGCTTCACTGTACCGGGCACAGGTGCGAAAAATTGAAGAGACTGTTTTAGGGTGCTGAACTACATGATGTTGTTTATGGTTTTTAGTATTCCTCTTTTTACTCTTTTGGTTTTATCTATATACCGCTGGCAGTGGATGGATGGAGGAACTTTATTTTCGGCTCTGAGAGGAGCCTTGAGCAATTCATTTATTAAGGGGGTATTTTGTTGTGTTCTTGCTCTGATTGTTATCCTTTTGTTAAGGAGATTCGTTCCCCTCTCTTTCAGGCCTTTTAAGCTTTTTTTTATACTTACACTACGGGATCATCTTTTACCCCTGTTTATCCTTCTGGGAGTTTGCTTTTTAACTTTACAGGAGAAGAGTTTCTTTGAGATTATCTTTTTTGCATCAGGATTCTACAGTCTGCTTTCCTTAACTGAGGTTTTTTTGAATTATGGAAAGTATGATCCGTATAATTTGTTTCTACTACCTGCAATGAGAATGTCAATGGTGCTTTACTTTACACTCCTTTTTATCCGCTTCAGGGAGTGGTATGGTTTTTATAAAATCCTCTTTTTAATCATTATTATTCTCATTCCCCTGACAGCCGGGGCAATAACATATTTTTATATGCGTTTTCATATTAAATCAGCTGTTATGGCTGCATCAATATTTTATGCAGGATCGATTGTTTTTCTATTGCTGGAGGGAAGGAATATTAATCCCGGAAGAGCAGCCCATCTCTGAGAAGATGCACGATGGTTTCCACATCGATAACATATTCCGGTTTATTTTTTTTCTTAAAATTGTTTGGATCATATGAGAGCAGCTGAGTAATCATGGAGTAAATGACTAAAGCTACTTTCTCTACATCCAGTTCTTCATTAAAAATATTTTCTTCCTGCCCCTGTTCCAATATGGCTCGAATGGTCTCAATACCCTCGGCAAAAAGATCCTTTGAGTTTCGGGATTTAACCCAGCGCGGCATAAGATCATTACCCGGTTTGTACAGGTCCCTGTAAATCGGGTAGTTATCTAAAAACCAGTTATAGGTTCTGATATATATATCTAGTTTTTCCATAGCGCTGGTGGCTGATTTCGCCCTCATGTTATACTCGTACTGGAACTCATTATAGGTAGCCAGCATGACTGCGTTAAAGAGCTCCTCTTTGTTCTTGAAGTAATTGTAAAAAGTGGGTTTTGAAATCCCTATTTCTGAAATAAGATTTGACAGTGAAGCCTTCCTGTACCAGAAGTTGTGAAAGTAATTTCGTGCTTTCTCAATTGTTTTTTCTTTCTTTTCTTCCATACTAAAGCACCTCGCCGGTATTAGGCCGGAAGGCTAAGCCCTCCCGGCACTGCCCAGCACTTCCTTGTTCTTATGGACAATCATCTTAATCAATTCTTCTCTGGCAGGGCCTAAGTACTTACGGGGATCAAAATTAGACGGATCATCATGAAGCATTTTCCTGACCAAAGCTGTGACGACTAAACGGCCGTCAGAATCGATATTTGTTTTGCACACCGCAGACTTTGCGGCATGTCTCAATTGATCTTCCGGAATACCCACAGCCCCCTCCATTTTACCGCCATATTTATTTATAATATCCACATATTCCTTAAGAACTGATGAGGCTCCATGCAGAACGATGGTAAAACCTGGAATTCTCTTCTCGATTTCTTCCAGAATATCAAACCGCAGGGGAGGTACGGATTCACCGGGTTTGACCTTAAACTTGTAAGCCCCATGCGAGGTCCCGATGGAAATTGCCAGGCTGTCTACCCCGGTCCTTTTTACGAAATCTTCCACATCATCGGGATTGGTGTAATGGGATGCCTCATGGGACACTTCATCCTCAATACCGGCAAGCACTCCTAATTCCCCCTCGACCGTCACATCATATTTATGAGCATAATTCACAACTTTTTTAGTTAGCTCCACATTTTCATCGTATGGATGGGCCGAACCATCGATCATCACGGAGGAGAACCCGGTTTCGATACAGGACACGCACAGCTCATAGGTGTCTCCATGGTCCAGGTGAAGGGCCACAGGTATGGGATGCTCTGAAGCATTGACGATATTCATAGCGCCCTCTGCCATATACCTGAGCAGGGTCTGGTTGGCATACTTTCGGGCTCCCTTGGAAATTTGTAAGATTACCGGAGACCGGCTCTCCAAACAGGCGCTAATAATGGCCTGCAGCTGTTCCAGATTGTTAAAATTATAGGCAGGGACTGCATATCCCTCCTTCATGGCCTTACTGAACATCTTGCGTGTATTTACTAAGCCAAGATCTTTATAACTGATCATACTATCTCCTTGTATGTTTTAATCATTATTACTCATACTATGATAGTAAAGTATTTAGCTGTCAAGACTCATCTTATATTGACTATACATTTTTACAGTGTTAGCTTTCATTTGTGTATAAAAAAATGATTTTTCTGCCCTTTCTTTTGGCGCTTACTGCCTGCAACCCTGCGGAGAAATTTCTTTTTTTTATTGAGCCTTATACCTGGGAGATAATAAACAGCCGGGGGATTGACCATAGAGGGCTTGATCACCTTCTTAAGAAATATGACTATCGCCTGCTTTTAGTTACCGTTCAGCCGGAGATGGAAGCCGTGAATACACTTAAAAATATAATCCTTAACAAACATCCTCATATGGTGTTTATCAGTCCGCTCTTTCCTTTTAATGTAGAGAAAATCATTTCTCAATTCCCTGAAACTCTTTTTATTCTGCCGGAATCGCTGGTCTCGAAGGATGCGCTGAATCTAATTAAAATTAGTTTCAAGAGGGAAGAGGCTTTTTTTAAAGCCGGTGAACTGTCCGGGAAGCTGGTAAATAATCCCTCGTTTTCAGATTATATTAAAGCGCAATCAGGAATAAAAGGACCCCTGAAAGTGGGGATTTTAATCTCTATCTTGAATGACTCAGTGAAGGAGGAAATAGCTGCATTTCAGAATGGTTTTAAGAAAACCTCCGGGCCATCTTATCTGGTCATAAAAGAAATCGGTAATCTCACAGACAGGGTGAAGGCTAAAAGACTTCTTGAAAAGATGAAAGAGGAAGGAGTTGCTATTACTCTCCTTAAAACCTATACCTTGAACCTCTTCTGCTTAGAATTCCTTAAGAAACAAGGGAGCCTGGCAATTGTAGAGGACTGGCTGGGTTCCGGGAGTTATGAGAAGACGGTTCTTATGTCCATAGAAGAGGATCTGGCGGCCGCTTTAGAGAATTCTTTAGAATATTATTTTTCTCAGGATAGAACTGGGGGTTCAAGCAGGTCAGTCGTTGATGGCCCGGTACGTGTAGTATGGGGGGACAGTTTCAAGGAGGCTGACTTTGCCAGGTAGGTATCCAAGGCCTCAGTGGCTGCGGAAGCAGAAAAAATTATCACCAGTAGTGATAAAGACAAAAAAAGTAATTATGAATTTAGGGCTGAACACTGTCTGCGAGTCCGCCCGCTGTCCCAATCTGTCCGAATGCTTCTCCAATGGAAATGCAACCTTTCTGATCCTGGGGGATCATTGTACCAGGAATTGCGCTTTCTGTGCCGTGGATCATGGCCTGCCGGTAGCTCCGGACAAAGATGAGGGGAAAAGGATAATCCGCTATATAGAGGCATTGAATATACGATTTGCTGTCATCACTTCTGTGACCAGGGATGATCTGGAAGATGGTGGGGCTTCGCACTTCATCCGTGTGGTTTGGGATATCAAAGAGGCACTGCCGGAAGTTAAGATCGAGCTGTTGGTACCGGATTTTAGAGGAGAGCTGGAATATATTGAGAGGGTTGCCGATTTACCGATAGAAGTATTCGCTCACAATGTGGAAACGGTTCCCTCCCTCTATCCCGGTGTACGGAGAGGAGCTGATTACTGGAGATCTTTACAAGTGCTAAAGATTGCACGAAGTCAGGATATGCTTCTGAAATCCGGTATCATGGTCGGACTGGGAGAAAATGATGATGAATTATCACAAGTCTTTAAGGATCTCAGCAGTTGCGGTGTGGATGTGCTGACCATAGGTCAATATTTACGCCCCGGGAGAGATAATCTGCCGGTAAGAAGGTATTACTCTCCCGATGAATTTATTGGGTTGAAGGAAAAAGCCCTCCGGTGCGGGATAAGAAGCGTTGTTTCAGGTCCGTATGTCAGGAGTTCATATCTGGCGGAGAAAAACTATTCGGAGACTTTAAGGAAAAATGTTTGACAAATATGATGGATATACCTATAATTCCTAATGACTCAAGTAATAAGAAGGAGAAAAGAATGAAGCTAAGGTTGAGAACCTCAAGCTGCTTTCTCGTCATAATGATTCTATTGATTGTTTCCGGTCCTTTAATAGCCGATGAGTTAACGGCGAGTCTCGTTTCCATGGTACTTCAGAGCTTTGATCCGGATGATCCGGATGCCAGAACCTGGGAGCTCTTTCCCAGTAAGTTCGGGTATGATCAGGGGGGAAACAGTTTATGGGAGAACCGCTACGTTGATGGCTGGCCGGAGGGGCTTTTCGGGAAAAATAAAAGCGGGAAGAATTATCAAGTCCTGGGGCTTCACGGAAAATTCCTGCGCAAGGGGTATAACTACGTTGAAATTGTGCCCGGAACAGGAGAGGGAGAAAGCTTCAAACCCGAGCCAATTACCCTTCCGGGAAGAATCAGTATCCTGGACCTCTGGGTTTGGGGTTCAAACCACAACTATTACCTGGAAGCCCATATACGAGATTATAGGGGAGTGGATTATGTTCTTCACCTCGGAGGTGTTAATTTTATTGGCTGGAAAAACCTAAGCGTAAGATTCCCCGGCAGTATACTTCAGTCCTGGGGGTATCTCCCTAAATTCCGCCAACTGTCTTTAACCAAGCTGGTGCTTTGGACAAGGCCTGAGGAAAAGGTTGATGATTTTTATATGTATATAGATCAAATTAAAGTGCTGACTGACCTATTTGAGTCCAGATATGACGGGGATGAACTGGCTGAATTGGATAAGGTTCAGGAAATCTGGGGCTCAGCAACAGACTAAAGAGGAGAAAAATTATGAAAAAAGTTCTATTATTTGTATTGATTCTCTTCTTGCCGGTGTTCGTAATGGCACAGGCTGTGGAAAATCTCGGAGTGGATTCCGCCCAGCAGAAACTGGTCGAGGTATCAATTACCAAGTTTGAGGATGTTGCCTATTGGGACTACGCGATGTCACAGGATCAGGGGTATGTTACAATTAGGCGATTCGAAGGCAGCCCTATTGAAAAAGAACCCATTGAGGGTGAGGTATCCAGTAATATAGAGGAAAGCGATAAGTACGTGCTCGGCACTAAAGTGGAATTCATTAAAAGGGGAGACAATATATTAACCATATTCCCGGTGAAACCCCTGCCCATCGAGGGGATTACAAAATCTATATCTGTTTGGGTAGTGGGCAGAAACTATAATCATGTTTTAAAGGCAATCATCTACGATTACTTTGGGCAGAAGCGGTATATTACTATCGGGAAGCTTAATTTCATGGGCTGGAAACAACTAACCGCTATCATACCACCCACAATTATCCAGGAAGAATACCATTTTACCAGCCTGCGGGGAATAAAGTTTATAGGATTTAGAATAGAATTTGATATGATGGAAAGTTTCGGTACCTACTATATATATTTTGACGGCATGAGGGCGGTGACGGATCTGTTTGCTGAAGAGTATCGGGATATGGATGATATGGTTGACGGCTGGTGATCCTTAAGCGAGTAAAGATTCGGTAAAGCCCCCTGTCATTGGGGGCTTTTTTTATGGGATTGCTGTTTGCAGAAAGAAGCCTTATAGAAAGTGTTCAAACAGTGCAGGCCCGATCAGCGAATCTAAAATATGCTTTTACCTTGAAGCAAAGGTGTGTATGTGATAGATTGAATTATGAAGCCTGAGGAAGAACTGAAGCGCCTCAATAAGTTAATCCGCCAGTTTGAATCAGTGCGGAAGAGCACTACAGACCCCTTTCAGGAGGAGCGGGTAAGCAAACAATTGAAAAAACTCAAGGCCTACAAAGAGAAAGTCGAGACTTTTCATGTAATTAATAAGGATGAGGTTAATGAGATCCTTGAATACGATGAATTTCAGAACTTCCCATTTCTCAAGGGTTTCGTTGAGCGGGATGAAGGAGAGAAGGAAATACGTCAATTTGATGATAGGGAAGTCTTTCATCTTTCTCTATATCTGTCCTTTTTTGAGCGGGAGTTTCTTGCTCTCTTAAGTGAAATAAAGCTTAAACTGGATTTCAAGCATTCTATGGAGAGGGACAGCTTCTATCATCGTTTTGAGAAGATCCGCAGACAACTCTATGATTTTAAGGATGATACTTTGGCCCTCGGTCAATACGAAGGAAAACATGAAGAAGATATGCACAAGAGAAGCTTTAAGTTGAAGAGAAACCTTACTCTCGAGGCAGATCGTTTCTTCAGGCATTTAATCAAATTTACATCTGAATTAATTAAGGATATTGAACGTAAGGGATTGAAGTGCTTAAACAGTCAAGAAAAAATTCAGTTTGATAAAATCGAAGAAAGTAGTTATATTGCGGGAATCCTGGTTGCTCAAGCCCTGATTGAGTTAAATACTTTCTCAAAGGAGCTTGTAAGCTATCTTAATGTACCTCAGATTGAGCTGCAGGAGAAGTAGATCGTGCAGATTGATATGAAAGCAAACTCAACAATCGGTGAGGAATCATTTTTCGAGGGCCGCTTCCTGGTGAAAGGGAATATGCGC
The DNA here is from genome assembly GCA_030615505.1 of Spirochaetales bacterium. Lineage (GTDB taxonomy): Bacteria > Spirochaetota > Spirochaetia > SZUA-6 > DRHE01 > JAUWZD01. The sequence continues at coordinate 15,105 of JAUWZD010000083.1, forward strand.
ATTGATGGTATATTTGAAGGCCATGCTCTTATGGCTGATCAACTGCAGATTGGTCCGAATGCACGGGTTAAAACTAATATACATGCCACAAGCGTAGTAGTTGAAGGCGTAATAACAGGCAATATTTCTGCTTCCCGACGTATCCTGCTACTATCAACCGCACGGGTATTGGGAGATATTAAGACCCCGGAATTAATCATTCAGGATGGAGTGATCCTTGAAGGGCGCTGTACAATCAGCCACGTCCACATTGATGATACCAAAGCCTATATCAAATCCCTCTATGAAAGGAAAGAATGACCGATCTTTTTCAGTTCATCAGGGATGTCTATTTTTTTAAAGGGCTGTCGAATGAAGAAATTGAAATCATCAAACAAGTCTGCAAGGAGGTGAAGTATGGTCCAAGAGACATTATCTTCGAAGAAGGATCAAAGGCAGATAGGTTTTATATAGTAATTAATGGAACTGTAGAGGTTTGGAAGGATTATCATACACCGGAAAAAGACCTGCTTGCAGCACATAACGAGGGTCATCTTTTCGGTGAAATGGCATTGATTGATGATCTGCCCCGGAGTGCTACAGTTGTCTCCCGCGAATACACAAGCCTGTTCTATATTAACCGTAAAGCTTTTCAACAGATAATAAAGCAAAACAGCGGGATCGCTCTATCAATTATGAAATCTGTCTCATCCATGGTTCGTAAGAGCAATGAAACATTTGTTGAGGGCTTAAGAGAAAGAAATAAGGAACTGGAAAAGGCAAATGTGGCTTTACAGGAAGCTCAGGAGGAACTCTTGCGGCAGGAACGGCTTTCTAACCTCGGGAAATTCTCTTCGCTCATTTTCCATGATATACGGAATCCGATTTCAGTAATGCGAGGATTAGCGGAAATGATCATCTTACACAGCGATAATGGAAAGAGAATAGAGAGGCATGCCCAAAAAATTATTATGGAAATTGATCACTTAAACCAGTTGACCAGTGAACTGCTTGATTATTCCCGCGGTGAAATCAGGCTGAATATGTCGCTTGTAGATCTTAATGATTTTTTCTCCCGAGTGGTTGAGAGCATACAGGAAAAATTCCAGGCGCGAAATATTTCTATCGAAACGGATATTGCTTATTCAGGACCCATTATTATGGATAATCAGAGATTCTTCCGGGTATTTCGCAATCTGGCCGATAATGCGCGTAAGGCTATGCCTCATGGAGGAAGCTTTTCCATAAAAGTGTTGAAAGTAGACCAATGCCTGAAAATAGATGTGACCGACACAGGTGTAGGCATTCATCCTGAAATTCAGCAGAAGATATTTGAACCTTTTTTCTCCTTTTCAGAGGAGGGGGGGACAGGTTTGGGAATGTCAATCGTTAAAAGCATTGTAGAGGCGCACAATGGTACTCTTACAGTGTCAAGTGAGCAGTTTGGGGGAACCACCTTCACTATTATGCTTCCTCTTTTTAACTAGAAGAATATTTCACGCAGAGAAGGTATAATAAAAGATTGAGCTTATATTTAGTGTTGATATAGCTCCCAAATACTGAGCTTGACTTGATTTTAAAAAGATGGTAGATTACATCCGAAATTTGTATTTCCCGGTTGTGTAATTGGTAGCACTCAAGACTCTGGATCTTGTCGTGGGGGTTCGAGTCCTCCCCGGGAAGATAACTTAACTTAAGAAAGCAAGGCCCCTTCGTCTATCGGCCAGGACGGGAGATTCTCATTCTTCAAAGAGGGGTTCGATTCCCCTAGGGGCTAATAGAGTGGATAGAAACCCCAAAGAAACGAGAGGTGGCTTGAGGTAGAGAACCACCTCTTTTTTTCTGACTTCGACCTTTTTTATGAACGAGTCGATCAGCAACTTCCTCTCCCCTTCTTGGAGACCCGGGAACGTTAGCACAAACTCCTTAAGTTGATCGCAGATCTCTTTGGCATTGTAGTTCATTACATACACGGCATTGATTTGATCCTCGATCTCCCACAGCCGTTCCTGGAGTTTTCCTTCTTTTTCTGAAAATCCGTCAACCTGGGAATTCAGGTAATTCGCCGTTTGTGGCGTGAGATCATTCCTCAAGAGCCATTTCAACAGCTTCTCCTTCTCGGTGCCGAGCGATTCAAGCTCCTTCAGAATTGCCTTCCTTTTCTGTTCCAGTTCCGGCAGCAGGGTGTTGTGGTTATGGTCGACGTAATCCTTGACCAGAGATGAAATGACATCTTTCCTGGAGGACAGCTTTTCAACCTCTTTGATGACGCTGTTTTCCAGAATATCGGCCCGGATGTATTCCTGATCGCAGCTCTTGAAATTGTAGCGGTTGTTGCAGACATAGTACTTGAACCTAGTTTTGGGCTCGATCCCGGGATAGGCAACATGCATCGGCGCACCGCATTTTCCGCATCTCACCAACCCTGTTAAGTAGTTCGGGCCCCTTAACTGACGGGTCTTATGATTCCTCTGGTGAAGTGTCTTTTGCACACAATCGAATATCTCTTTCTCGATGATTGGCTTATGAGTACCCTTGGCCATCTCCCCTCCCCAGCGGACGAATCCGGCATAGAGCGGATTGGTAATCATTTTGTAGATTCTGTTTCCCTTCTTTCTTGCCCCCTTTCGCGGCTTGATTCCTAAATCGTTTAATTCTCTGCTTATGCTCACCACACCCATATTCCTCTGCAAATACCGCTGGAAGATCTGCTTCACCAAATCCGCCTCCTTTAGCTCTAATACGAGCTTCCCTTTCACGATTCGATACCCATACGGAGGAATCCCGTTCCGCAGGCCCTGTTTCAAACGTTTCATCATCCCGAATCGGGCCCTCTGACCGATCAGCTCCCGCTCATACTGGGCAAAGGAACCGAATTGATGGAACATCAAGCGGCCTTCCGGCCTTGTTGTATCGATCAGCTCGGTGCAGGATTTAAAGCCGACATCAAACTGGTTCAGTTCGGCCACAATATCGATGAGATCTTTGAGGCTTTGAGATAACCGGTCTATTTTGTAGGCCAGCACAACATCAAACCTTTTTAAGGAGCCGTCAAAAAGCAGTCTCTTTAAGGCCGGGCGATTTCTACTGGCAGCGTAAGCGCTGCACAGGATGGCAGCGGAATATCCATCATCAACGTACACTTTATACACCACCCAGCCCTGATTTTTCGCGTGTGATCGCAGTCTTTCCTCCTGAGCAGATAAAGAGTAGCCCTCTTTGGCCTGCTCTTCTGTGGAAACCCTGGTGTAGATGGCGCATCGTAAAAGCGAGTTCACCGCTTCTTGCATTTTTACTCCAAGAACCTTAAGATCAATTGATTACTAGCAACAAAATCTAAATGCTAATACTATCATTATATTATTAGCATTATTTTGATAGTTTGTCAAGAAAAATATATGCTTGCTGAAAATATTAAAAAATTCCGAAAGCAGCGGAAGTTGTCACAAGAAGACTTGGCTCAAAAAGCAGGCATTACCTATAGTACTTTAATTAAGCTTGAATCAGGAGTAAACAAGAACCCGACAGTAAAGACTCTTCAGCAGATTGCAACTGCTTTGGATGTTTCGCTTGACGAGTTAATGCAAGAGTAAAAATATATCAGAAAGATCCCACTTTTTTCTTCAACCCGCACCCCTTGTGGAGAATTAACCATCGATCTAATACTTTGGTGTAATTATTTACAGTGAGTATTGACACGTAACGGGTTACAAATTATATTGAACATATAGATGATAAAGTCTTTCAAGAACAAAGGATTACGCGATTTATTTGAAACAGCAAATAAGAAAGGCATTAATCCAGAACATGCCTCAAAATTGGAACGGATCCTTGATAGACTTAATGCATGTGTGCGCCCTTCGGATATGGACTTGCCAGGCTATAAGCTCCATCAATTGTCAGGAGAGGAGAAAGGTACATGGTCTGTGTGGGTGAATGGAAACTGGCGAGTGACATTTAAGTTTGAAGGTGAAGATGCTGTCGTAGTGGACTATAAAGACTATCACTAATTTGGAGGTAAAAATATGATAAGCAGAAGGCCGACCCACCCAGGAGAAGTACTCCTGGAGGATGTGATTAAGCCACTAAACCTCACTATAACCGAAGCTGCAAGAGATCTTGGTGTTTCGCGCAAGACACTTTCAGAATTAGTAAATAAGAAATCAGCACTTAGTTCTGAAATGGCTCTGAGAATTGCAAAAGCAACCAAAACCAGTCCAGCAAGTTGGTTAAATATGCAGACGAAATTGGATCTCTGGAATGCCCTGCAGCATGAGCCAAAGAACGTATCGGAGTTCCCTCATAAAAAAGCTGTGTGATACACAAGAATATTTTCACTAATGTTGCGTACATTGGTGAAAACATCATTCCTGGAATAAGCGACTCGCGATGTTCTTGCAAACGAAAGTAACGTAATGTCTATGAAATGCACCTCAGTGAATGTATCCCTCTGGCCGCTTTCTGCAGGAATAGATATTAGGATAGTTGATCTTTTTATTAGTATGATATATGTTACTGTATAGTGAAACAGTATAAACTACTTGAATACATCGAAGATGGAAAATCCTTTTACGCCGATTGGTTTAATAGCTTGGACGCTATCACTGCTGCACGGATAGATAAGTATGTGAGACGAATGGAACAAGGCAACATGGGGGACTCAAAGGTTGTCGGTGGCGGTGTTTTGGAATTGCGTATTGATTATGGACCCGGCTACCGGGTTTATTATGGCGAAGATCGAGACCGCTTAGTAATACTTTTAGGCGGCGGGAGTAAGCGTCATCAATCTAAAGATATTGCCAGGGCGATCTGTCGATGGAAAGCTTACAAAAAACGGAGGAAATAAATTATGGCATTAACTCGAGAATATCGCGAAACAGTAATTGGGAGAATAAAGCAGGATAAGGAGTTTGCAGCAGCACTCTTCGCGGAAGCCATTTCTTCACTAGTTGAAGGAGATAAAGCTTCTACCCTCTCTATCATGCGTGATCTTGTTCATGCGAATATTTCCTTTAAAACACTGGCTGAGCAAACAGGTTTCGATGAGAAAGCTTTGCACCGCATGCTTAGTATCAGGGGCAATCCAACAATGAAAAATCTCACTCTGATTATTCATACAATCGAGAATGATTTGAAGCTTTCAGTGAACGTTTCAGCTCGACAGGAAAAAACATTGAGAAGCCCATCAGCCCGCCGGGAAAAACAAACAATTGCTTATACCTGATACTTCCAACTGCTTTTCAGAAAAGATAGCACTTAGCTTGTAAATAGAGTAAGCGATTTGCTGCGGCTATGGCGCGACTATCCCCAATGGGTGGTAGGCGCAATGCATTTTCGCCGGGGGGCTCTCTTCCAGAATCAAAAAAATTCGCAATAAACAGGTCCCACGGCTCAAAAAAATCGGCAAAGGGCAGGTTGAAGGAATAGACGATGGGCATACGTGATACCCATCGCCTGTTTCATCAAAGTATTTTTCTGTACGCTAGGCTAGTCGATAAGATTCTGGAATTCATCCTCATGCTCTACCTCTTCTTCGAGGATATGGAGCATAAGATTGTATGTAATCAGATCCTTTCCGTGGGTTTTTTAAGCCAACGTGTTGTATACCGCAATGGCTTCCCGTTCGGCTTCGATAACCGTTTTGATAATGGCATTCAGGTCTTTCGAATCCGACGGAGGCGTTGGATAGCCTTCGTTGCTGGTCTCGATCAGTTTTGAGGGATCAGCCAGTGGCTTTCTCCCTAGTTGAGTAATTCGCTTAGCCAGTTCTTCCTGGTGTTCAAGCTACTCTTCGGCTGTCTCCTGTAGAAGCTCCGCTAAGTGCTTAGCGGCCTGGCGACCGGTAACCACCTGAGCCATATGCGTGTAGGCATAAGCAGCCAACCATTCGTCGGCATAGGCTCGATTGATATCCATAATGAGTTCCTGTACGTCCAGTTGTACGATTTCTTTCCCTTTTATCCCCATAATGTATCTCCTCACTTCCTTTAGATTCTTGAATCTCTTAGTTTCTATGAGAAACGATTAATTTTTTCAGGCTCAATCGCCAGTAAATATCCCGATAACCGGTACCCGCTCCAGCAGATCCGGGCCATGAGGTGCCCCATCTAAAACTTCGGTCAGATCTTTTCCCGCTTCATGGAGCGCCTGATGTCTTCCTCCCTTCCAGAGGAAGCTACCAGAGACATCGTAGACCTTTCCCTGATAAGCGATATAGGCCGGCCTTCCCTCCTTGCCGTCATAGCGGGTAAGTTCTTTCCGGGTAAATGTTTTCATTTACAGGCCATCTGTTTTTGAGCTATTATTCAAGTAGCAGCGAAAAGGGAAGCCGTTCCCTGAAGGGAGGCTCCCCTTTCGCTCTAACCCTATCCTATATCAGGAACTTGGACACAAAAGGCGAGGTGTCTATAGCGCGGTATGTACCTATACTTTGCTGGGCGACTAGTTGTAGTCCGCCTGGCGATGCAGCGACGAGGGATTCGTATTGGAAGGCCAGAAACCGTGAAACTGTTCAATGTGGTCGGAATCCTCTGGGGCCTGATCGGCGTAGTCACGATTATTATGGCAGTGGCGGCGTTGCCTTTGTCGTAAAGACCTGGTGATTGTCAGACATCGGATACGATGGAATTTTCCAATCTAGTATCCTGTATCATAAATTCTGTCGCTTAAATTGGCAATATAACATTTAATAAAAATCCTTGTAAGCAATCCACTAATATGCTAAAATGGTAACATGAGAAGCTAAATATCAATGTATATAGGCGTATTTTGGCTGTT